>JASBTC010000327.1 GCA_030148625.1 Sphingobium sp.
TGTCCCTGGTCAGCAGGAATCCGTCACCGAACTGCGCGAACGACTCGTATTTGGCGACTTCGTCCACGACGGGATAGATCGGGAATTGGGCGATCACCGGAATTGCCGCGGGCGCGTCGCGCAGTGCCATCGCGGTGACGATGGTGAGATTGCCGCCCGCGCTGTCGCCGGCAAGGATCAGGCCGGTCGCGACCCGGCCCAGTTCGCCCGGATTTCCCGCCACCCAGCGCGCCGCCGCTTCGCAATCATCGGGGGCGGCCGGCCAGGGATTTTCGGGCGCCAGCCGATAATCGACCGCGATCACGGGGATATCGAGCAATCGGGCGGCTTCCGCGCAAAAGGGTTCATGCGTGTGGAGATCGCCGATCACGAAGCCGCCGCCGTGGAAATAGACCAGCGCCGGCCCCGGTTCGCGGCTGGCGCGCGCGTCGAACAGGCGCGCGGGAATCGGGCCGGCGGGGCCGGGAATCGACAGGTCGCGGATCAGCGCGAGGTCTCCGACCGGCGCGTCGGTGACGTCGCGCATCGCCCGCGTCATTTCGCGCGCGGTCTCGGGCGGCAGTTCATGGGTCTTGGGACCGGGAACATTGTTGAGGAAATCGAGGAATGCGCGGGTGTCCGGGCGGACAAAGGGAGTGTCTGAAGCTGCGGACAACGCGATTCTCCTTTGCTCATTGGCCGCAGGGGCGGCGCGCCCTAGTTAGGCACAGTGCTTCATGTCGTCCATCACCCCGATTATATGACCCCCGCGCCGCCCGGCAGCCTGTTTCCATGGGACAAATACGGGCTGGTGATGGATGCCATCGTCGAAAGCGGCGTCGCGCATCGCATCCATCTGCCCGAACCGATGCCGCTTTCGCAGATCGCCGCGGTGCATGATCCGGACTATGTGGCCGAGGTTGTCGAACTGCGGGTGCCCGCCGCGAAGGCGCGACGGATCGGCTTTCCGGTGACCGAGCGGGTGGCGCGGCGCGCGCAGATGACGCCCGGCGGAACCTGGCAGGCGGCCAGGCTTGCGCTGACACATGGCTATGCCGCCAATGCCGCGGGGGGCAGCCATCATGCGCTCCACGATACCGGGGCCGGCTATTGCGTGTTCAACGATCTGGCGATCGCCGCCAACCGGCTGGTCGCCGAGGGTGACGCGCAGCGCATCCTGATCGTCGACTGTGATGTGCATCAGGGTGACGGCACGGCGTCACTTCTGGCAGGACGCCCTGAATTCGCGACATTTTCCGTTCATGCCGAAAAGAATTTCCCGGTGCGCAAGGCGCGTTCGACGGTCGATGTCGGGCTGGCGGACGGAACCGGCGACGATGCCTATCTCGAGGCGCTGGCGCGGTATCTGCCGCCGCGGGTCGCGGATTTCGCGCCCGACCTGATCCTCTATCAGGCGGGCGTCGATCCGCATGCCGAGGATCGGCTGGGGCGGCTCGCGCTCAGCGACGCGGGGCTGGCAGCGCGCGATCGTTTCGTGGCGGAACAGGCGCAACGCCGCGCCATTCCGGTCGCCAGCGCATTGGGTGGCGGCTATGGCACCGACCGGATGGCGATCGCCCGCCGGCATGCCGCGACGATGGTCGCGATGGCCGGAATTCTGTCGACTTCGTGACGTCGGACCCCCGGCTTCGCCTCCCGCGAAGCCCTGATTGCCCGCGCCGCCATTATTTCTACTTTGCGACAATGCGGTGAGGGGCCTAGAACGGACGGTGAAGCTCAATAAGAATAAGCAGGACGTTCGTAGATATGGCATCCGCCGCACATGAGGTGACCCCGCGTGAGGCCGCCTCCCATCCAGTCCCCGAAGCCGTCGTTGTACGTTTCGCGGGAGATAGCGGAGACGGGATGCAGCTGACCGGCGGTCAGTTCACGCTCTCCACCGCGCTTGCGGGCAACGATCTTGCCACTTTCCCGGATTTCCCCGCCGAGATCCGCGCGCCGCAGGGCACGTTGTTCGGCGTTTCCGCCTTTCAGATCAATTTCGGATCGACCGAGGTCGATACGGCGGGCGATGCGCCCGACGTGCTGATCGCGATGAACCCGGCCGCGCTCAAGACCAATGTCGGTGCGCTCAAGGAGGGCGGGCTGATCATCGCCGACGAAGGCGAGTTCGGTGCGCGCAATCTGGCCAAGGCCGCCTATGAGGCAAACCCGCTCGACGATGGTTCGCTGGCGCGCTGGCAATTGATGAAGCTCAATATCTCGCAGCTCACCCTGGAAGCCGTGAAGCCCTTCGGGCTCGGCAACAAGGAGGCGCTGCGCTGCAAGAACATGTGGACGCTGGGGCTGGCGCTGTGGATGTTCGGGCGCGATCGCAAGCCCATCGTAGACTGGCTCAACACCAAATTCGCCAAGGCGCCGACATTGGCGGAAGCGAACGTCGCCGCTCTGAATGCCGGTCATGCCTATGGCGAGACCGCCGAGCTTTCCGGGCCGATGCAGCAGCATTTCATTGCGCCTGCTCCCGTCGCACCCGGGCTTTACCGTACCGTGACGGGCGCGGAATCGATCTCGCTGGGGCTGGTCGCCGGCACGCAGCTCGCCGGACTGCCGATGTTCTTCGGTGGCTATCCGATCACGCCGGCCTCGGCGATCCTCCATCATCTGTCGCGGCTCAAGGAATATGACGTCACGACCTTCCAGGCGGAGGACGAGATCGCGGCGATCGCAAGTGCGATCGGTGCATCCTATGCCGGATCGCTCGGCGTCACGTCGTCGTCTGGGCCGGGCATTGCGCTCAAGGGTGAGGCGATCGGGCTCGCGATCATGACCGAGTTGCCGCTGGTGATCGTCAATTCGCAGCGCGGCGGTCCGTCGACGGGCCTGCCGACCAAGACCGAGCAGTCGGACCTGTACCAGGCGGTCTATGGCCGCAACGGCGATGCGCCGATGCCCGTGATCGCCGCGCGCAGCCCGGCCGACGCGTTCGATTGCGCGATCGAGGCGGTGCGGCTGGCCACGCAGTTCATGACGCCGGTGATGCTGCTGACCGACGGCTATATCGCCAATGCGGCCGAACCGTGGAAAGTGCCCGATATGAGCGGCTATGCGCCGTTCCCCGTCGCTTTCCAGGATGAAGCGCCCGACGGCAAGCTGCTGCCCTATAGCCGCGACGAGAAGCTCAAGCGCCCGTGGATCAAGCCGGGTACACCGGGAATGATGCATCGCATCGGCGGCATCGAGAAGCAGGTGGATACTGGCCATATCAATTACGAGGCCGCCAACCACCAGACGATGACCGATATCCGGCAGGACAAGGTGCTCGGCATCGCCGACCATATTCCCGAGCAGGAGGTCACGCTGGGCGAGACCAGCGGCAGGCTTGCCATTGTCGGCTGGGGGTCGACCTTTGGCCCGATCCATCAGGCGGTGCGGCGCATGCGCGCCCGCGGCCATGACGTGCATCATATCCATATTCGTCATATCTGGCCGTTGCCGCGTAATCTTGGTGATCTTCTAAAGAGTTATGACAAGATTCTTGTGCCGGAAATGAACACGGGGCAGCTCAAGACGGTGTTGCGCGATCAATATCTGGTCGATGCCCGGCCGCTCAACAAAGTGTCCGGCCAACCGTTCCGCATCGCCGAAATCGAAGCGGCAATCGAAAGTGCGCTCGGCTGAGCCAGCCGACAGAGGATCTGCCATGAACGAGATGACCAAACTCACCATCAAGGATTTCGAGACCGACCAGGAGGTGCGCTGGTGCCCGGGTTGCGGCGATTACGCGATCCTGAAGGCGGTGCAGCGGACGATGCCCGAACTGGGCGTCAGGCCGGAGAATACGGTGTTCATCTCGGGCATCGGCTGCTCGAGCCGCTTTCCCTATTATATGGAGACCTATGGCTTCCACACGATCCACGGACGCGCGCCGGCGATCGCGACGGGGGTGAAGCTCGCCAATCCGGAACTCGACGTCTGGATCATCACCGGTGACGGGGACGCGCT
This sequence comes from Sphingobium sp., assembly GCA_030148625.1. Next base: position 3,946 of record JASBTC010000327.1, read on the forward strand.
CTCGATCGGCGGCAACCACACCATGCATCTGCTGCGCCGCAACCTCGACTGCCAGATTCTGCTTTTCAACAACGAGATCTATGGCCTTACAAAAGGCCAATATTCTCCGACGAGCCGCATCGGCACACGCAGCCCGTCAACGCCCTTTGGCTCGGTGGATCGTCCGGCGAGCCCCTGCGGCTTCGCGATCGGATCGGGCGCGCGGTTCGTGGCGCGGGCGATCGACACGCACAAGAACCTGCCTCAGGTGCTGAAAGCGGCGCATGCGCACACGGGCGCCAGCTTCGTTGAGATCTTCCAGAATTGCATCGTCTATAATGACGACGTCTTCGCCGCATTCACCGACAAGGCCAACGCGCCGGCCAACCAGATCTGGCTGACGCAGGGCGAACCGATGCTGTTCTCGGGCGGCACCAAGGGGCTGACGCTCGATCGCGAGGCGCTGCGGCTGAGCGTGGTCGACGTCGTCGATGGCGACTGGCAGGCGGCCGGGGTGATCGTCCACGACCAGACCAACAAGGGGCTGGCGCAGATGTTGGTCGAGATGACCGTCGAGCACGGCTTCCCCGTGGCATTGGGCGTGATCTACGATCATCCGCGGCCGACCTTCGAGCGCGCCGTCGCCGCGCAGAATGCCGAAGCCGCAAAGGGCAAGGTGGCCGACCTGCAGAAACTGGTCAGCAAGGGCCAGACCTGGCAGGTGGAGAAGGAACCGCACGTCATCTGACGTGCTCGGCGATCAATCTCCGGTCTTCGCGTCCTTTTTCCGATCGTTCCGGCTCGCCATCAGATAGAGGATCGGTGAAATACCGGCGATCACGCCCATGACTGTGCCGATGATCCGGCCGCGTTCCGCCGCGGCGCCGGGCGTGTTGCCGGGCATGCCGGCGATGTACAGATAGAATCCGGCGAGCAGCAGTTCGATCAGCACGACGGCGGCGATCGTGCGTGTGCGGTACGACATCCCATTTCCCCCAATGAAACCGCTTCGCTTTTAACATCGTTACGGTTTCGGGTCGATCGAACGAGGAGGAGGGCATGTGACGAGCATCGTCTGGTTCAGGCAAGATCTCCGGCTCTCGGATCAGGCGGCCTTGTCCGCCGCTGCGGCGGACGGGCCGGTGATTCCGGTCTATGTGCTCGACGATGTCGGTCCGGGCGATTGGCGGATGGGCGGTGCGCAGCGCTGGTGGCTCCATCACAGCCTCAAGGCGCTCGATCGCAGCCTGCGCGAGATCGGGCTGCGGCTGATCCTGCGTCGCGGCGATGCGGCGACGGAGATCGCGCGCGTCGCGCAGGAAACCGGCGCCGACCGGGTGCATGCGATACGGCATTACGAGCCATGGTGGATCGCGGCGCAGGCCACGCTCTCGGACACGCTCGATATCTGCCTTCATGACGGCAATCAGCTCGCACCGCCCGACAGCATCACGACCGGATCGGGTGGGCGCTACAAGATCTTCTCCGCCTTCTGGAAGGCGCTTGGCGAGCGCATGCCGCCGCCCGCGCCACAAGCAGCGCCCGAGGTTATCGAGGGCCCCGGCATATGGCCGGATAGCGACTCTCTGGAGGTGTGGGGGCTGTTGCCGGCGCGCCCCGACTGGGCCGGTGGCTTTGCGGATTGGTCGCCCGGCGAGGGCGGTGCGAACAAGGCGCTGGACGATTTCATCGACGAGGCGGGCGATTATCTGCATCGTCGCGACCTGCCTGCGGTCGAGGGAACGTCGCGGCTGTCGCCGCACCTCCATTTCGGTGAGGTCTCTCCGGCCACCGTGTGGCACCGTTTGGGACGCTATGCCGGATTCCTGCGCGAACTTGCCTGGCGCGACTTTTCCGCCGGCGTGATCGCGGCGAGCCCCGATTATGCCGAGCGCAATGGCCGGCCGGCCTTCGATCGCCTGCAATGGCGGATGGGGAAGGGCGCCGACGCCGATTTCCGGGCCTGGGCGCGGGGACGCACCGGTTATCCGATCGTCGATGCGGGGATGCGCCAGCTCTGGGCGACGGGCTGGATGCACAATCGCGTGCGGATGATCGCGGCATCCTTCCTGGTCAAGCATCTGCTGATCGATTGGCGGCGGGGCGAGCGCTGGTTCTGGGATACGCTGGTCGACGCCGATTTCGGCAACAATGCCGTCAACTGGCAATGGGTGGCGGGGACGGGCACCGATTCCAACATGTTCGGCCGGATCATGGCACCGCTTGTCCAGTCCGGGAAATTCGATGCAGGCGACTATATCCGGGAATGGGTGCCCGAATTGCGCGGGCTGACCGACGATGCGATCCATGACCCCGAATCGGCCGGAGCGGCTCCGAAGGACTATCCCGCGAAGATCGTCGGCCACCGCGAGGGGCGGGAGCGCGCCCTGGCCGCCGCCGCGAAGACACGCGGTTGAAGGACATGATATGCAGGGCGATTGAATTGCCCCTTCATCGCGGTAAAGTTGCGACCAATGGATGGGGCGCAGCAATGGGATGGCGGCAATGCCGCGACGACGGTCGCGAGCCGTCTGGCCGCGCCTCTCTACCATCGCATGCTCGATCGGATCGACCAGGGACTGGAAGCCGGTACGATCGAAGTCTCGCTGCCGGACGGCAGCTACAGGCA
>JASBTC010000363.1 GCA_030148625.1 Sphingobium sp.
TCATGTCGGCGACGATCACCGCCGCGCCTTCCTCGGCAAGCAATGACTGCTCGACGATCTCGTTGAAGGTGCGCGCCTCGTTCTCGCGCGACGTATCCACCATCTGCGCTTCGTAAATGATCGAGAATTTCATGCGTTTCAGTCCTCTCGGCGGTTCGGTTGCCGCTGACATAGGAGGATCCCGATCCCCTCATCCTCGTCCGTTTGGATCAATTCGTGGCCGCCGGCGGATGCTAGGCCTGTCGCCAACAGATCGAAGGAGACGGACCTGATGAGCATGTATGCGGGCAAAGTGGCGCTGGTGACGGGCGGCGCATCGGGGATCGGCGCGGCCGCCGCGCTGCGCTTTGCCGAGGAAGGCGCGGCGGTGATCGTCGCCGACATGAATATTGCGGGCGCGGAAGCGATCACCGGGCGGATTCGCGACGAGGGCGGACAAGCCAGCGCGGTCGCGGTCGATGTCGCGAGCGCGGCCGACAATGCCGCGATGGTCGCCGCTGCGATCGACAGCTTCGGTCGGCTCGATGCCGCCTTCCTCAATGCCGGCGCCTATGCGCAGATGCCGCTGGAGGCGCATGACGAAACCGCCTTCGACCGCATGGTCGCGATCAACCTGAAGGGCGCGTGGCTCGGTCTGCAGGCGGTGCTGCCCCGGCTCGAACGCGGCGGTGCGGCGGTGGTGACCGCGTCGACATCGGGCGTGATCGGTCTCAACGTCGCCGCCGCCTATAGCGCGGCCAAGCATGGCGTGATCGGGCTCGTCCGCTCGGCATCGCAGGATTTCGCGGCCAAGGGATTGCGCGTCAACGCGATCTGCCCCGGCCCCGTCGCCACCGCGATCCTCGGCGTCACCGAATTGCCGCCGATCCAGCCCGCCGACGCACTCGAAACGCCCGCCTATGGCGGCATGCTGCTGCCGCAGCATATCGCCGAAGTCGCGCTGTTCCTGGCAAGCCCGCGTTCGGGCGGGATCAACGGTCAGGCGCATATCGTCGATGCCGGCTATCTCGCCAGCTATCCGCCGATGCCCCAGTGAAAGAAGATCAGCCGCTTTCGACGCGGATGCGGCTCAGGCGCGTGGAGGCGATCAGCCAGCGCCCGCGCGCCTTGCGATAGCAGTCGTGATAATGGCCGAAGCCGCGCAGCCAGCGAAAGGGCAGTTCGCTGCCCTCGTCGACCCACAGGCGATCGTCCATCGCCCAGATCGCCTTGGCCTCGCGCGCGCCGGTCAGCATGATCTCCGGCGTATAGCCGTGATGCACGGTGGTGACGCCGGCCAGTGTCGCCCGAACCGAAGCGACAAAGGCGTCGGCGCCGTGGGTGAGCAGCCGATCGTCGGCCACGCCGGCGGATTCGCGGAAATCGGCGACGAGGTCGTCGGTCAGCTGGTCGCGCAGCAAGGCCCAGTTCTTGGTGTCGATCGCGCGGAAATAGCGCGCCTTGAGCAGCTTGATCTGGGTGATGACCGCGCCGTCCTCCGGATAGGACATGGCTCAGCCCGCCTCGACGAATGCGGCGCGATAGCCGGCGAAGCGGCGATCGACATCGGCCTTGTCCAGGCCGAATTCCTCCAGCGTGTAGCGGTGCGCCGCGCGATCCTCACGCTTGTTGCCCTCGATCCATTGCCCCATGCCGGCGCGGATCTCGGGCGTGACGGTAACGCCCGCCGCTTCGAGCACGCGCGTGCCTTCGCCGATCGGATCGGTGAGCAGGTCGGCATAGCGCACATCGACGAAGTTGCGCCCTTCGACGCGTTCGCGCACCAGCATGAAGCGCGCCATCAGATCGGCCAGGCGATCGACCCAGAATTCGGCGACACTGGCCTTGTCCACGCTGTCGGAGACCATCTGGTACAGGCTGTGCTCCATGCTGCAATAGCTGGGCACCGTCGCAACGGGATCGCGGTGGGTCATGACGATCTTGGCGTTCGGAAAAACCTCCATCACCGCATCGAGCGCCATCAGATGTCCGGGCGTCTTGAGCACCCATTTCGCGCCCTGCCGGCCGGGATCCTGCCACTGGAGCGACTGGAGGATCTGGCGGAGATCGCGATAGCATTGGAAACGGTCATTGGCGGTCAGCCAGTGCGCGAAGCTCGGCACATAATAAGTGCCCTCGATCATCGTGCTGGAATAGAGCTGGCCGAGGATGATCAGTTCCTCATCGGGCTGATCCAGGCTCATCGGATGGATCGACATGAGATCGGGAATGTTCGCGATCATATAATCGAGAAAGCCCTGCGCGGTGGCGCGGCGCAGATGCGTCTCGCCGCGCGCCTCACCCGGCATCGGTGCGTAATTCTGAGTCTCGAACCAGCGCGCACCGGTCATGCCGGGCGCGGATGCGAGCAGGCGGTGGAGCATGGTGCTGCCGGTGCGCGGCAGTCCGACCACGACCGCCGCCACATCGATCGGCTCGTCCAGGATCTCGGGGTTGTTCTTGACCAGCTCGACATGGCGCAGCCGGTTGACCAGCCCGTTGACGATCATCGCGCTCGCGCTCTGCACGCCCGCTGGGCTCAGCCGCGCCTCGGTGTTGAGCGCCGGGATCAGCGCGTCGATATTGGCGAAGAACCAGGTGTCGCCAAGGTCCGAAAGCCCCGTCTGCTCACGCGCACGTTCGACCAGCAATTCGCGGTCGGGCACGTGCCCCATCGCCATGTCCACCAGGCACCTCCACCATATTTCGTTGCACGTCGCGATCGGTCGCGACCCTTCATGCTGGCAAGGCTAGGCGCGCAACCGACAGGCGCGACACCCCTGAATGGGAGGGGCTCAGGCGCTCGCGCCGAACTCGGGCATCGCGGCGTGCAGCAGATGGACGAGCTGAGACTGGCGCCGCGCGCCCGTCTTCGCGAAGATCGAGCGCAGGTGCGAGCGCGCGGTATTGTGCGCGATGCCCAGCCGGTCGGCGGCATCGACGAGCGAGGCGCCGCTCGCGAGCGCCGCCGCCAGCATCGCCTCCATGCGGGTGAGCTGGAACAGATCGCGGATCGCCTCGGGATCGGGCCGCGCGTCCTGCCCCGGATCGCTGACGAACAGCGCGAGGGCCGCGGCCGCACCGCTGCGCATGAAGGCGGGCGCGGTGACAGGCTTGGCCACCGCCCCCAGATCGCGCCGGCCCGACGGGCGCTCGATGCGGAAACGCTGCGCGGCGATCGAAGCGGGATCCGCATCGGCCTTCAGCGACTGGAGCAGTTTTTCGAGCATGCGATGCTCGGCGGTGGCGGTCAGCCGCAGCCGCCCGCCCGCGAGCACGACGCCATCCTTTTCGGCCAGCAGCCGGTCCGCGACCGCATTGGTGCGCATCACCTTGCCGTCATGGTCGAGGATGATCGCCGCGACGCCCATCTGCTCGACCATGCCGCGATAGACGCCATGTTCGGTGTCCCAGGCCTGGAGCCGCTCGAACAGCCGCAGCGCATCGCGCAGATGCGGCACGATCGACTGGAGCGCGTCGCGCTCCGTGCTGCCGAAATCGGCGCGGCTGGCATCGCGCGTCACCCGCAGCCGCGCTTCGAAACCGCTGTCGAAGCGCAGGTCGACACCCAATATCTGGTCGCCGCCGGCCGCTTCGAGGAAATCGCGCCAGAAAGCGCTCTCGCGCGCATCACCCTGAAGGAATTCGGTGAAGGACATCACCTTGCCTTCGGGCAGGCCCTTGAAGGGGTCACTGGTGAAGAAGCTCTCGGCATAATCTTCCGCGGTCCGCGGATCGGCACCGGGCGTCACGATCGTACCCGGCCGGCTGGTGCCCGGCGCGGTCAGGATCAGCGTCGCATAGCTGGCGTCGAGCCAGGCGGCGAGCATGCGCAGGAAATCCTCCCATGGCGGTTCGGCCAGCAGGCCGCCGAACAGCGCGGAGATCAACCGCGAGAAATCCTCGACTTCATCGGTCGCGTTCACATGTCACCCATCCTCGACCTCGTTTCCATCCCATAACAAGCAGGAGTTTGCCAATGCCTCTCGATCCCGCGCTCGTACCGCTGCTCCAGATGCTCGCCGACGTGCCGCATATGAAGCCGCCCTTCGATCCGGCCGCGTTCCGGCTCGCCGACCGCCAGCCCATGCCGTTCGCACGCGCCGAAATCGCCGAAATCCGCGACCTGACGGCCGGCGCCATCCCGGCGCGCCTCTATCATCCCCGGCCCGGCGAGACATTGCCGCTGCTCGTCTTCATGCATGGCGGCGGTTGGGTGTTCGGCACGCTCGACACGCATGATCCGCTGTGCCGTGCGCTCGCGTCCGCCGCGGAGGTCGCGGTGCTGGCACTCGATTATCCGCTTTCGCCCGAAAACCGCTACCCCGTCGCGCTCGACGCCGTCGCGGGTGCCCTGTCCGAGATCGTCGCACAGGCGGCTACGCTCGAAATCGATCCCGACAGGATCGCGCTGGGCGGCGACAGCGCGGGCGGCAATCTGACGGCGGCGCTCTGCCTCAAGCTTCGCGACGAAGGCGGGCCGGCGATCGCGCATCAGTTGCTGCTCTATCCCGTGCTCGATCCCGACTTCGCCCGACCGTCCTGGGTCGAGAATGCGACCGGCTACATGCTGTCGAGCGAGATGATGCAATGGTTCTGGGCGCAATATCTCGAAAGCCCCGCCGAAGCGCCTGCTTTCGCCGCGCCGCTGCGCGCCGACACCTTGGCCGGCCTGCCCTCGGCGACCATCGTCACTGCGGGCTTCGATCCGCTGCGCGACGAAGGCCTCGCTTATGCCACGCGCCTCGAGGAGGCGGGCGTCGCCGTGGCCCATGAGCATTTTCCGGACATGATCCACGGCTTTGCGAGCATGCTCGGCATGCTGCCCCAGGCCGACAGGGCGGTCAGCACCGCCGCGCGCGGCCTGAGGACGGCGTTCGCGCTCGATCAGATCCCGTATCCGCCGGCGACGGCAATCTGCTGACCGGTGACGTAAGCGGCTTTCGACGAAGCAAGGAAGACGGCGGCATGACCAATTTCCTCGGGCTGACCCCAGCGCTTGAGCGCCAGGTTCTTGTGGACCTCGGCGGTCCAGGCCTCGTCGAACACGCCCTGGCGCGAGAGTTCGAGAAACATGCCAGCCTCGATCACGCCGACCAGCACCGTATTGGCGCGGATGCCGAACTTGCCTTCTTCGCGCGCGAAACCCTTGACCAGCGCTTCGTTGGCGGCCTTCGGCGCAACCGAAAGCCCGTCCTTGTCGGGCCAGCGCAGATCACCCGCCGATCCGAGATGCACCAGCGATCCGCCGCCCAAGGCCCGCATATGCGGGATCACCGCGCGCGCGGCATTGAAGAAGCCATGCACCTCGACATCGATCGCGCGGCGCCATTGTTCGGCGGTCGTATCGGCAAGATGGACCTGGTCGACCAGCGGCCCCGCGGCCCACACCAGAGTATGGATACGACCATGCGCGGCAATGGCGGCCTCGACCGCCACCGCCAGCGCCGCTTCGTCGGTGACGTCGCATTGATGCAGGCTGGCGGCGCGCCCGAGCGACTCGATCTCGCCGCCCAATGCTTCGGCGCGCTCGCGCTTGGATCGCCACGCGATCGCGATATCGCTGCCCGCACGCGCGAATTCGGTCGCGACTGTCGCACCGATCCCCCCGGTCGCGCCGAATATCAGCGCAGCGCCTTCGGGGAAAAGCCGATCATCACCCATTTGCATCCTCCTTGATCTGATCCGCCTTGTATGCCGCTATCATTTGTGGGATGCTACCACGAAATGCGGCAACAAACCCGCAACATAAAACGCAAACCGTAGTCAATATGACGTCGCAGCAATCAGAGAGAGGGTTTTCAATGGCGACGACCGCAGAATATGGGCTGGGCGAACACAGCTTTCCGCGCGGCTGGTTCATGATCGCCGCCGCCGCCGAGCTCGAGGGCACCACGCCGCTTCCCGTGCGCTTCTTCGGGCGCGATCGCATCCTGTATCGCGGCGAATCGGGGCAGGCCTATCTGGTCGATGCCTATTGCCCGCACATGGGCGCGCATCTGGCCAAGAACCAGACGAGCTTCGTGATCCGCGACAAGGAACATGTGCAGGGCGATTCGATCCGCTGCCCCTATCATGGCTGGCGTTTCGGCCCCGACGGGACGTGCAACCAGATCCCCTATTCGCCGCAGAAGATCCCGGCGGCCGCGCGGCTGGAGACCTGGCCGGTGATCGAGCGCGCGGGCTGCATCTGGATGTGGCACGATCCCGAGGGGCTGGAGCCCGAATATGACCTTCCGCCCTTCGAGGAATATGAACAGCCGCATTGGGTGAAATGGGAACTCGATCAGTTGGGCGAGCTTGCCAGCCATCCCGTCGAGATCCTCGACAATATGGCGGACCGCGCGCATTTCGAGCCCGTCCACGGCAACGACAAGGTCGATGTCTTCGAAAATGATTTCGACGGGCACCGCATCGTTCAGCGTCTGCGCGCCGGTCATCGCACCTTGCAGGGCGACGCGCCGCTGGAAACCGATACCTGGTATACCGGCCCCGGCATCCTGCAGTCGCGCATGTCGGGCCAGTTCCCGGCGATCATCATGATCACGCACACGCCCATCGACGACGGCGTGGTGAAGGTGTGGCACGGGTTGCTGGTCAAGGTTCCCAATGCCGAGCCGACGGCCGAGGACACCGCCATGGCGCGCGCCTATCAGGCGGCCGCCTGCGCCGCCTTCGCGCAGGATTTCGAGATCTGGTCGAACAAGAAGCCGTGCATCAACCCGATGGCGGTGCAGGGCGACGGGCCGGTGGGCAAGCTGAGGATCTGGTACCGCCAGTTCTACAATCCCCGCGCGCGGGCGCAGGAGTTCCAGGCGCGCGTCAACGGCACGCACATCACGCGCGGAACATTGTCCGCGCCGTTCGAACAGAAAGTCGCCTGAGCGCGACGCTACTTACAAGGACAGGAGAAGATTTTGGCCAGACTGGATGGCAAGGTGGCGATCGTCACCGGTGCGGCGCAGGGCATGGGGGCCGCGACCGCGCGGCTTTTCGCCGTGGAGGGCGCGAAAGTGGTGCTCGCCGACATAGTGGAGGACAAGGGCAAGGCGACCGCCGCCGAGATCGGCGATGCGGCATTGTTCGTGAAGCATGACGTGCGGTCCGAACAGGATTGGGCGGCTTTGGTCGCCGCCGCGGTCGCGCATTTCGGCAAGCTCGACATCCTCGTCAACAATGCAGCGATCGTGCATTATTCGCCGATCGAGGCGATGTCGGCCGAGGATATCGAGCGCGTGCTCTCGATCAATGTGCTCGGCGTGATCCTGGGCGCGAAACATGCCGCGCCGGAGATGACGAAGGCCGGGCGCGGCGTGATCGTCAACATCTCGTCGGTCGACGGCCTGCGCGGCTGCAACGGCCTCACTGCCTATACCGCCAGCAAATGGGCGGTGCGCGGTCTGTCCAAATCGCTCGCCTATGAACTCGGCCCGCGCGGCGTGCGCGTGTGCAGCGTCCATCCCGGCGGCGTGAACACGCAAATGGGCAATCCCGCGGGGCTGAGCGGCGATGCGCTCAACACCGGCTATGAGCGCGTCCCGCTCCAGCGCATCGGCGAGCCCGAGGAGATTGCGCGCGCGAGCCTGTTCATCGCGTCGGACGAGGCGAGCTATATCACCGGCGCCGAGCTGGCGGTCGATGGCGGCTGGTCCGCCGGCTATTATCAGTCGATGCTGCCGGGCGCGCCGACCAGCCTGGGCCTATGAGCCGGCTCGACGGCAAGGTCGCGATCGTCACCGGCGCCGGCCAGGGCGTCGGGCGTGGCATCGCTGTCGCGCTCGCCGCGCGCGGCGCCGCCGTGGCCTTGCTCGGCCGGACGGTTGCCAAGCTCGACACGGTCGCCGCAGAGATCGGCGACGGTGCGGTCGCCTTTGCGTGCGACGTCAAGGATGCCGCGGCGGTCCGCGCGACCGTCGATGCCGTCGCGGATCGCTTCGGCGGCATCGACATCCTCGTCAACAATGCACAGGAAGTGCCGCTCGGCCCGCTGCTCTCGGTCAGCGACGAGGCGTTCGCAGCGGGCTTCACATCGGGCCCGCTCGCCAGCTTCCGCTTCATGAAGGCTTGCCATCCCC
>JASBTC010000321.1 GCA_030148625.1 Sphingobium sp.
CAAATTGTTCGGCCAGAGCCTCGCCATGCCGGTCGCACTCGGCCCGATCGGCCTTGCCGGCCTGGCGGCCCGGCGCGGCGAGGTGCAGGCGGCACGCGCGGCCGCGTCGGCGGGCGTGCCCTTCACGCTTTCGACGGTGTCGGCTTGTTCGCTGGGCGAGGTCGCACAGGGCTGCGACACGCCCTTCTGGTTCCAGCTCTATATGGTGCGCGATCGCGACTTCATGCGGTCGCTGCTCGCACAGGCGAGCGCCCTTTCCTGCCCCGTGCTGGTCTTCACGGTCGACATGCCGATGCCCGGCGCGCGCTATCGCGACCATCGCTCGGGCCTTGCCGGCGCGCCGGGGCTCGGCGGGCAGCTTCGCCGCGTCGGGCAGGCCGTGCGGCGACCGCGCTGGGCATGGGATGTCGGCGTCCATGGTCGGCCGCACCAGCTCGGCAATGTCGCACCGTTGCTCGGCCGCCGATCGGGGCTCGAGGATTTCCTCGGCTGGATGAAGCATAATTTCGATCCCGCGGTCACCTGGCGCGACCTCGACTTCGTGCGTGCGCATTGGAAAGGCCCGATCGTCATCAAGGGCATATTGGATGCGGACGATGCACGCGCCGCGGCCGAAACGGGCGTCGACGGCATCATCGTCTCCAACCATGGCGGGCGCCAGCTCGACGGCGTGCCGTCGGTCGCGCACGCGCTGCCGGCGATCGCGGATGCGGTCGGAGATAGCCTGACCGTCCTTGCCGATGGCGGCGTGCGATCCGGGCTGGACGTGGTGCGGATGCTCGCGCTGGGCGCAAAGGGCGTGCTGCTCGGGCGCGCCTGGGCCTTTGCGCTCGCGGGCGCAGGCGAACGCGGCGTACGCCATGTGCTGGAACTGATCGAAGCCGAGATGCGCGTCGCCATGGCGCTCACGGGCAAGACCAGCATCGCGGCGATCGGTCCGGATTCGCTGGTTACCCGATAGAGAAGGGGGAGAGAGACGATGGATGCGAACCCGCTGCTCGGCGTGTTCTTTCACTGGCTGGGCGGGCTGTCCTCCGCCAGCTTCTACGTGCCCTACAAGCGCATCCGCGCCTGGTCGTGGGAGATATTCTGGATCACGGGCGGCATCTTCTCCTGGCTGATCGCGCCCTGGCTGCTGGCCGCGATCCAGACCCACGACCTGATCGGCGTCCTCGCCGAAACGCCCCGCACCATCTGGTTCTGGTGCTGGTTCTGGGGGGCGATGTGGGGGCTTGGCGGGCTGACCTTCGGCCTCACCATGCGCTATCTCGGCCTGTCGCTCGGCATGGCGGTCGCGCTGGGGCTGACGACGGTGATCGGCACCATGGGGCCGCCGATCTTCCGCGGGACGCTGGACGATCTGGCGGGCACGAGCAGCGGGTGGATCGTCTTCCTGGGCATTGCGATCACGCTGGCGGGCATCCTGCTCGTCGCCCTGGCGGGCCGCCGCAAGGAACGCGAGATGGCGGGTGCGGCTGCACCCGATGCGTCCGAGTTCGATCTGCGCAAGGGCCTGGCCATCGCTGCTTTCTCAGGCGTGATGTCGGGCTGTTTCGCATGGGGGCTCGACGCCGGGCAGCCGATCCGCGACCTGACGCTGAAGGCGGGAACCGATCCGCTGTGGCAGGGGCTGCCGGTGCTCTGCGTCGTGCTGCTCGGCGGGCTGACAACCAATCTCATCTGGTGCGCGATCCTGATCGCCCGCAATGGCAGCGCGCGCGAATTCGTCGGCGCTCCGGCACCGGGCGCCACCGAAAGGCCGTCGCTCGCGCGCAATTACGGCCTCGCCGCGCTCGGCGGCACGCTCTGGTATTTCCAGTTCTTCTTCTACACCATGGGCGAAAGCCAGATGGGCCGCTTCGGCTTTTCGAGCTGGACGCTGCACATGGCGAGCATCATCCTGTTCTCGACGCTCTGGGGCTTCGCGCTGCGCGAATGGGCGCCGGCAGGCAAACGCACCCGCGCGCTCGTCTGGCTCGGCATCGCGGTGCTGATGCTGTCGACGGTCGTGATCGGCTACGGCAACAGCCTGGCCTGAAGCATAAAAGGCTTGTCTGGAGATGCGCCTTTCGGCGCATCTCCAGACAAGCTCTCAGCGGATCACCAGGCGCACAAGTGCGTCGACATGCGCGTCGATCGCGGCCGGATTGGTCGGATCGACGCCCCAGATGCGCTGCACCTCGGGCGCCAACGTATAGAAAAGCTGCGCGCCGCCGACGAGGATATAGACCAGGGCCGGCAGCGACGCGGGCGGTATCAGCCCCTCGTCCTGCAGCCACTGGACGAATGCGCCCGACGACCGGCTGGTGCGGACGATGAAGGTATCGACCATCCAGCGGAACCGTTCGGTGTCGCGGCAGCTTTCCTGCACCATCAGCCGCGCATGTTCGGGGTGCTGCGCCCAATAATGTACGCGCTGGCGCAGCATCTCCCGCGCATATTCCTTCTTGTCCTCATAATCCTCGAGCCGCGGCGACTTGGTGATCTCGCCAAGCTGGCGCTCGAACAGGAAGGTCACCGCCTCGCGCCACAGCGTCTCCTTGTTCTGGAAATGATATTTGATCAGCGCGTGATGGACGCCCGCCCGATCGGCGATGTCGCGCGTCGACGTGCCCTCGAAGCCGTGCGTCGAGAATTCATGCAGCGCCGCTTCCAGGATGCTCGCCTTGGTGGCTTCTTTCTGCCGTGCGCGCATGTTCAAGGCTGGTTTCCCATTGCTGTGGCCGGAACCTCCCCGGTGCCCGCTGATCGGCCCGACATCAAGTCATTATCCATCTGAATAGCGAATAGGCCTTATTGCTGCCGCATCAGCCGCACCGGGCCGATCAAGCCCGACGGCAGCAACGGCGCATCGGGGCGATAGGTGGCAATGCTCGTGAAGGTCCGCTTTTCGACCCCCGGCTGCGCATCGCCGATCAGCCGATTGACCCAGAGATTGGTCACGCGAAGCTCGATCCGGTTGACGCCCGGCACCAGCGCGTCGGTGATATCGAGCCGATAGGGCGGCTTCCAAAGCGTGTGGAGCGGCCGACCATTGACGTTCACCTCGACGAGTTCGCCGACCTTGCCGAGATCGAGGATCAGGCGTCCGCGCGCCAGTTCCGACCGTCCGATATCGAGCCGGCGGCTGTAGCTGCCGGTGCCGGAGAAATAACGGATGCGCGGATCGGCGCTGTCGCTCCATGACCCCGCATCGGCACCGATCGCGGTTTCGGGGCCGCCCCGCTCCGCCTGGAAGCTGAGCGTCCAGCCGTTCGACAGGTCGCGCAGCAGGTCTTCGCTTATGGTCTTTTGAACAGGTAGCGCCGCGTTGCCCTTGCCGAAGACGATAAAGGCCGATCCGTCGGGATCGAAATCGAGCGGCACGATCGTCCGGCCATTTTCGACGCGATAGGGCAGCGCCTTCACCGTGCCGCTATCGGCATCCCATAATTCCGGACCCCGGCCCGACATGCGAAACGATATCTCGGTGCGCACCGCATCGCGCGCGCCACTGGCGAGAAAATAGATGTCGCGTTCGTCGGTACGGCGATGGAGCACGCGCAGCGGCACGGGCGCGCCGATCACCTGCCAATCGGGCGCGACGCCGGCACGTGCCAAGGTGTCGGCTGGTGGTGCATCGACGACCCTGCCCTCTCCCCATAGCCGCGTCGCCAGCCGTTCATATTCGGCGGGATCGTCGGCCAGGCTGGGCGAGGCGGCCGGCCTTTTGCCGATCACGACTGCCCCGGCATCGGCCAGCGCGGCGATCTTGCGAAGCACCTTCAGCGTCATGCGCGACGCGGTTCCGCCGAGCTGGAGCGCGCGATAGTCCATGCCCGACGGCGTCACCAGCCGACCGTCCCGAACCTGGAACAGATCGAGCAAAGCCTCGGCATTGACGAAATCGAAGCCATGGCCGGCGGGAATGTCGGCCACCTCATGCTCCCCGTAAAGTCCGGTGAGCGGCGCTTCCTCTCCATGGAAATAGGCGATGTCGGCGACTTAGCGCCCCTGGCGGAGCAGATATTGCGCGCGCGCGAGATAATCGATCCAGGCGCGCGCCCGCCCGGCCCAGGTCTCGTTGCGATTGAAATATTGGCCGAAGATGCCGAGCGTCAGCCCGGGCGGCTTGCCTTCGACCGGCTGGTGCACGCTGCTGTGAAGCATCAGGCGGGTGACGCCCAGCGCGAAGGCGGTATCGGCAACGCGCTTCAAGGTGCGCGGCGACCCCGCCCAGGGCGCGAGCGCCGATGTGAACGCTTCGGCAGCGATGGAATCGCGGCCGTGGAGATGCGCGACCGATGCGGCGCCGCGAAGGTCGGCGATCGCCGTCGGTTCGATACGGCCCTTTTCGTTGGGTGCCCAGATCGCACCAGCGGGCTCGTCGGCATGCGATCGCATCGCCATGTCGTCACCGAGGATCGGCCGATGATCCTCGAGCGCCTCGGCGCGTATCCGCAAGCCCGCGGCGCGCGCACTGATCGCGACCTGCCCATAATGGTTGGCGGCGAGCAGTTCGGCGATGGTGGTGCGATAATCCCAGAGGAAACGGTCGCTCGCATCGGCGCTGCCGACGATCCGGCCCGTCAGGGCCGGGAGCCAGGCCGTGGGATCATAGCCGCGACGCGCCTTGAATGCGGCGATCATCGCGGGCGTCCAGTTCTGGCTGCCCGCCTCGATACTGTCGTTGAACAGGGTTGTGACGCCGCGCGTGCCGAGCAGCTCGGGCGGCAGCGCCGCCCGATAGGTTTCCAGATAGTGCGCCATATAGGCGGCGACCGCATCGGCATCGAGCTTGTCGACTTCATAGCCCGTCGCCTCGGCCGGCGCGGGCGCATTGACCGCGCCGGTCAGCGAATAGCCGAGCCGCATGACCTGCCAGCGGCCGCGCGGCGGCGTCCAGTCGAGCGCACCGTCGGGTTTCAGCTTCGCGGTGAGGTCGGCCACACCGGAGACCGGGACGACCGATCCGGTGCCGGCGTCCGGCGTCGCCAGCGCGTAATAATCGGGCGCGGCGGCAAAGCCGGCCTTGTCCTCGAAGCGCGTGACCCGGGCGTCCGGCAACAGCGAGAGATGCTGGAGACGGACGTCCTGCGCGGCCGGCGGGCGATCGTAGCGCGTGTTGGTGATGCCCGGCGCCGCGAGATTGAGCACGCGGCGCCAGAGCGTCCCGAGCTCGGTCGGTGGCCTGAAGGTGACGCGGAAGGATCGCGCGCTGACCGCGGGAAAGGAGATCGTGCTTTGATGGAAGGTCGAGAGCGGCAAGTCCCGCACCGGCCTGAAACTCGTGCCGTCGTCGCTCGCCTCCAGCGTCGCGAGCGGCGCGACGTCGAACAGCCCCGGCCGGGTGAGCCCCACCACCACCGAGCGGATCGTCTGTGGCCGGTCATAATCGAAGCGGATCCATTGCGGCGACGCCTGGGCCAGCGGCAGCACGGCGCCAGGCCCATGATCGAGCCTGGGATCGACGAGCAACCCAGCGTCGAGCGTGCCACCGCTCGCGCTGATCCGCGCCTGCGGCAATGGCGCGGCATCGCAGGGCATAGGCCAGGCGAGCACCGCGACATCGCGATAGAAGGAAACGCCCTTCGCCTCGTCGGTTCGCGCGATATCCTGGAACGGGCCAGGCACGGCGGGCGGCGGCGCGAGCCTGCCGGTGAAGCGGCGGCCGCCCTCGACCAGGGTCTCGCTCCATACCAGCTTCTTCATCGCCGCCTGAGGGGCGACCCAGGGTCCCCCGGTCTCGCTCCAGCCCGGCGACGACGCGATACCCACCTGCATGCCGCGCCGTTCCGCGCCGGCGATCGCGCGCCGGAACGCGGCCTGCCAGTCGGGGTGCATATAGATCAGCCGGTGTTCGACCAGTTGCGGCACACCCGGCTGCGCGACGTCGAACAGCTGGAAGCCGCCGATGCCGATCCGATCGAACCAGTCGAGATCGCGATCGATCCCCTCAGGCGTGACATTGCCGTCCATCCAGTGCCACCAGACCCAGGGCCGCGCGTCGCGGGGCGGATCGGCGAAACCGTCGCGCAGCGGATCCGGGGATTGCGCACCCAGGGGCGTGGCGACCAGCAACAGCGAAAGCGCGACAAGCCTCATCTTTCGGCCCCTTCTTCGCGGCGCGCGGCGATCTCGGCGACGATGCGCTCATGAACGCCGCGCCGGAGCGGATTGAAGAAGATCAGCACCGCCGACAGGCCGATGCCGACAAGCGGGATCAACACCATGATCGCGCGGATGCCTTCGATCGTGGCGGCACTCTGCTGCCGGTTGGCAACGAAGCCCACCCGATCGATCGCGAGGCCGAACAGCCCCGCACCGACGCCCAGGGCGACCTTCTGGAACAGGAGCGCGAGGCCGAAAAGCAGTCCTTCGCTGCGCAGCCCGGTGCGCCACTCGCCATATTCGACCGTGTCGGGCAGCATCCCCCAATAGGCGAAGACAATGCCGAGAAAGGCCGCCTGCATGGCGACGACGAAGATGTTCATCTGCCACACCTCTTCGAAGCGCAGCAGGCCGAAAACGATCAGGCCGCTGCCGAACAGGCCGCAACTGACGAGCCAGATCGACCGTTTGGCGGCAAAGCGGGCGACGAACATCCAGAACGGCACGGCGACCAGCCCGCTCGCCCCGGCCAGCGCGAGCGCGGTCGGCCCGGCATCGGGCGCTTCGAGCACATATTTGAAATAATAGAGCAGCGACTTGGCAAAAGCGGTGTAGCAGGCGACGAGCAGCGTGCCCGCCATCACCACGGTCCAGAAGGCACGGTTGGCAAGCACCGCGCGCCGCTCCGCCATCGATGCCGGCCGGTGCGCGGCGGCGCCGTCGCCGCCCTCCCGCGTCGTCGCGAAGACGAAGAAGAGGATCGGCGTCGCAAACAGCGCGAAGATGGCGGCCGCGACGAAATAACCCTGCGCACCATCGGCGCTGCCCGTCACCCATGTCGCGATGCGGGGCGTCGCCAAGGCGACGATCACGCCGGCGCAGGTGCTGAACACCAGTCGCGCGCCTGCGATGTTCGCGCGGTCGGCGGCGCTGCGCGTGATCTGCGCAGTGAGCGCGATATAGGGCACGTTCACCGCCGCATAGAGGCTGCGGAACAGCAGATGCGCCGCCATCACCGCGGCGACCAGCATCGTTCCTTCAAGCGGCGGAGGCCAGTAGAGCAGGCAGAAACCAAGCGCGAGCGGCACTGCGCCGAGCAGCAGCCAGGGCCGGTAGCGGCCCCAGCGCGAACGCGTCCGGTCCGCCGCCGCACCGATCAGCGGGTCGACGATCCCGTCACAGATCGACGAGACCATATAGAGCAGTCCCGCGACCGCCGCCGACAGGCCGACCGCTTCGGTATAGTAGAAGAGCAGATAGAATGAGAGGCTCTGCCAATAGAGGTTGAAGGCGAAATCGCCCGAGCCGAAGGCGATGATGCGTTTCCAGCCGAGCGGCGTCGCCATCAGGGCTGCTCCAGCACGAAGCGCACCGGCATACCGGCTTCGGCATGGGGCGCGATCCACAGGTCGAAAGCGCCGGGCTCGACCGTCCCGTCCGCGCGCGCCAGCATCGCGCGCGTCACGACGAACTCGACCTTCGCCATCCCGTCCGCCGGAATCGCCGGCTTGCGGAAGCCCTTGAGCTCGCGGACCGGCCTGACCGGAACCGACGCGATGTCGCGGATATAGAGCTGCGCCACTTCCTCCACCTGCACCCCGGCGGCCTCGCGCAGGATGCAGGATGCCCGGATTTCGCCGTCCCAGGCCAATGTCACACTGTCGAGCCGCACCGGGCCATAATCGACGCGGCCATAGCCGAGCCCGAAACCGAAGGGATAAAGCGGCCCCGGCAACGTATCGATATAGCGGGCGGTGAAGCGCCCCGGCTCCTCGGCCGGCGGACGGCCGGTCGATTTGCGGCCATAATAGATCGGCAGCTGACCGACATGCCGCGGAAAGCTCATCGGCAGGCGCCCGCTCGGCGCGACACGCCCGAACAACAGATCGGCAACCGCGCCGCCCATGGCCGCGCCCAGGAACCAGGTGACGAGCAGGCCGTCCGAGAGCCGGGCCAGCTCGTCGATGACCAGTGGCCGGCCGGCGCGCAGCAGCGTGACCAGCGGCTTGCCCGTCCGCCGCATCGCGCGCGCCAGCTCCATCTGGATCGCCGGGACGGCCGGATCGGTGCGCGAACGCGATTCCGCCGACATATGCTGGCCCTCGCCGAGCGCGAGCACGACGATATCGGCCCATTCCGCCGCACGCTCCGCTTCGGCGATCCCGCCCCGGATCGGATCCTCCAGCCCGCACCCCGCCACGATCCGCAGCGCGTCCGCGCCGACCGCGGCCACCAGCCCCTCGGCCAGGCTTTCCGATGCCGGCCCGTCGGCGAACAGCGCCCAGGCGCCGTTCAGATGCGCCTTGTCCTCCGCCAGCGGGCCGATCACCGCGATCCGTTGCCTCCGTCTCAGCGGCAGCACGCCACCCTCGTTGCGCAGCAGCACCGGGCAGCGGCGCGCTGCCTCGCGCGTCAGCGCAAGCGCCCCGGTCCGTCCGGCGGTGGCGCCAAGGCCGCGATAGGGATCGTCGAACAGCCCCAATGCCTGCTTGGCGCCGAGCACGCGCAGCACCGCGCTGTCGAGCGCCGCGACCGGCACTTCGCCCGCCGCCACCAGATCGGCGAGATGATCGGCGTAAAGGCCGCTCGCCATGCACATGTCGAGCCCCGCGAGGAAGCAGAGCCGCGCCGCCTCACGCGGGGTTTCGGCGAGGCCGTGCGCGATCACTTCGCGGTCCGAATTGAAGTCGGAAACGGTGAAACCCTTGAATGCCCAATCGTCGCGCAGCACGCCGGTGAGCAGCTTGCGATTGGCGCTGCAGGGCACACCGTCGATATCGTTGAACGCGGTCATCACCGACCCCGCCCCGGCTGCCAGCGCAGCGCGATAAGGTGGTAGATAGACTTCGGCGAGCGTCGTCGGCGACAATTCCGCGGTGTTGTAGTCGAGCCCCGCCTCCGCCGCGCCATAGGCCGCGAAATGCTTGACCGTCGCCATCACATGCCGCGGGTCGGCGAGACTGTCGCCCTGAAAGCCCCGCACCCGCGCGGCGGCGAAGGCCGCGGCCAGGAACGGATCCTCGCCATAGCTTTCGATCGCCCTGCCCCAGCGCGCGTCGCGGCAGACATCGGCGCCAGGCGCGAAGGTCCAGTGCACCCCTTCCGCCGCCGCTTCCGCCGCCGATGCCTCGGCGGTGCGCCGTGCCAGTTCCGGCTCGAAACTCGCCGCTTCGGCGAGCGGCACCGGAAAGGCGGTGCGGAAACCGTGGATGACGTCGGCGCCGAACAATAAAGGAATACCCAGCCGCGATTCCTCCACCGCGATGCGCTGCAGCCGCCGGACATTCGCCTCGCCCGACAGGTTGAAGATGCCGGTGACGCCGCCGCCGCGAATATCGTCGATCCGCTTTTCGGGCGCATCGAAGCCGATCTCGGGATTGACCGGATCGCCCGTCCACCGGACGTCGGCGGAATAGAGGCAAAGCTGGCCGACCTTCTCCGCGACCGTCATCTCCGCCAGCAATTGCTCGGGCTTTGCCGCCATCGGCTCAATCCGCCGCAAGCCGGGCGAGCAGGAAATCCCGCGCGGTCGCGATGGCCTGCTTTCCTTCCGGCGCATCGGCGAGATAGCTCATGAAGACATGCGGCATGCCCTCGTAGAGATCGAGCACGACCTCTCGCCCCGCCGCGCGCATCGTCTGATATTGCCGCACGAAATCGCTCAACAGCAGCTCGCGCGTCCCGCCCTGGATCAGGGTCGGCGGAAACGGCCGGCCATAATCGCCGCGCACGGGCGAGGCCCAGGGATGGAGCATGCCCGCCACCGCATCCTTACCCGCATAGGCGCGGCGCATCGCCGCCAGCGTCTCCGCGGCATCGAGCCCGGGATCGGCATCGGCAAGCGTCAGGCGGCTGTCGCCCCCCGCCCCGAGATCGGTGCAGGGCGACAGACCGACCAGCGCGGCGGGCAGCGGCAACCCGTCGTCGCGCAGGCGCAAGGTCGTGCCGAGGATGATATTGCCGCCGGCGCTGTCGCCGAACAGGCCGATCCGCGACGCGTCATGCCCGGCGGCCAGCAGCGCGCGATAGACCGAAACGACCTGGCCGGTCACGCCGCGGAAATCCTGTTCGGGCGCCAGGCCGTAATCGACCGACACCACCTCAAGCCCCGTCGCCGCGGCGAAGATCGCGGCGGTGCGAAAGCTCGAAGTCGCCGATCCGGTCGCCCAGCCCCCGCCATGGACATAGACGAGCAGCCGCTTCTTCCCATGTCCGCCCTTCGGCTTCACGCGCAGCACCGGCACGCCGCCCAGCGTATCGGACGTGACGGTGACGCCGTGAAGCGCCGCGATACCGGGCATCCGTTCGGCCGCACCCTGCTCCGCCACGGCGCGCAATTTCTGAAGATCGGTGCCGATCGCCAGCCGCTGCGGTCGCGTCTTTCGTTGGGCCGCAAGCATCGGCGTCAGCATCGCCTTTGCTCCGGTCGATACCGTTTCCGGCACTGCGAAGCGCAGGTCGTCGCCGGCGGGCGCGTCCTGCGCCGCCACGGCAAGAGGCAGCACCAGCAGCGCCGCGGCGCTCGCCATGCCGATCGATCGCCTCATCGCGCCGCGCCGCGCTTGGCATCGCCGAAGCGACCGAGCGCATCGAGCGCCGGCGATCGGGCGCTTTCCGCCCTGGTGGCGCTGCCTGCCAATCGCAGCCGATCGCCATCGGCACGGAAACGCGGCCAAGCCGGTCGGCCCGCGCCGTTGGGATCCCCGCCGCGCGCGAAGCCGACCCAATAGTCACCGATCAGCGTCGCCATCGCCCGATCCTCGTCCGACGGCTCGGCGCCCAGATCCTCGAGATTGCCGAAGACGAAATAGACGTCGGCGCCGTGCGGCGCGCCCTTTTCGGTCGCGCGCTTCGCCGTCGGCACATAGTCGAAATGATAGAGATAGCTTGTGTTCGGCGCGGCGAGCCCGGCGAGGAAACGGGCCGGCTCGACGAACATCGCATCGCCGGCAAGATTGCGCTCATAGGCGTCCGCTGCCCCATAGGCCGCCTTCACCCCGGCCTGTGCCGGCCCGAGCTGTGCGCCGAGCGCCGCGGTGAACATGCCGCGCATCGCCTCGGGCACGAAGCCGATCTCGTAGCTGTTGGCGCCGGCCATATAGGGGACGGGTGCCTGCCGTCCCTCCAGAAAGGCGACATCGGCACGCCCCTGCACCAGGCGACCGTCGATCATCGGCCCCGAATAGGTCGCCGCCTCGGTGTTGAGCAGCGTCATGTTGCCGCGCACCGTCTCCGCCGGAATCGCGCGCAGTGCCGCCGGATCGTTTCCGCCGACGCCCGCCTGCCCGGCGAAAGCCACGCCCTTGGCCTCGGCGGCGGCCAACGGCACGCCATCGTCGCGTCCACCGCCCGATTGGGAAATCGCCTTGTGGAACAGGCCGCGTGCGGCCGGCATCACCATCATCTGGTTCACCGCCCCGCCGCCCGCGGACTCGCCGAAGATGGTGACATTGTCCGGATTGCCGCCGAACGACCGGATGTTGCGCTTGACCCAGGCCAGCGCCGCAAGCTGGTCCATCAGCCCCCAATTGCCGGTGGGGCCGCTGCCCGCCTCGGCCGTCAGCGCAGGATGCGCGAAGAAGCCGAAACGGCCGAGCCGATAGTTGAAAGTGACGACCACCGCGCCGCGTGCGGCGAGCTTCGTCCCGTCATAAGCGCGCTGCGCGCCCGATCCGGCGGTGAAGCTGCCGCCATGGATCCAGAAAAGCACGGGCGCCCCACCCTTCACCGGCTTTGCGGGCGCCCAGACATTGAGGAACAGGCAATCCTCGCTCATCGGTGCGTTCGCGCGGTCCGCCTCCCAATCGCGGCGGCTATGCGCGCAATCGGCGCCATAATCGGTAGCGGAGCGGACATCCTGCCATTTCGGGGCCGGTGCCGGCGAGCGCCAGCGCCCCTCTCCGATCGGAGCGGCGGCATAGGGAATGCCCTTATAGGCGACCACCTCGCCCGCGCTTTCCCCCTTCAGCCGTCCGCTGTCGACCGCCGTCACCGGCGCGTCCTGCGCCGCTGCCGGAGATGCCGCGACGATCGCCAGCGCCAGCGCTGCCCCGAATTCCGTCTTTCTCACGTCCCCTCCTCCATTTGCGCTTCGGCCTTCCGCCTTCAACATGGCAGCCTTTGATATCGGGCTTCTCGCGAGACGACGCTGTCCGGCGGAGCCGGCCGAACGCTGACGACGATCGCGCCCGCCTGCCCTGCCTCGACATGCAGCAACCGGCTTTCGGGATCGAACCTCCAGCGCGCCGGCGGCTCGACCATGACCGCCACATTGCCCGGGAAATGCGCCTGTGGCACGACGATTTCGCTCGGTGCGTCGATCGTCGGATCGGCATCGATCTTCGCCTCGAACAGCGCGCTCGCGGCGTCGAAACGCATGCTCACGATCCGTCCCTGCGCACGACGGACATAGGGCCGGGCGAACCCCTTGAGCGCGCGGGCGCCATCGCCGCCGTCCGCCAGCTGATCGGGCGAGAAGATCGAGAGATCCTCCTGATTCCAGCCATCGCCGATGCGCAGATCGTTGCTGTTGCTCGCGGTATAGTTCCACTGGGTCGAGGATATGCCGAGCGCGTCGATCGCATCGTACATCGCGGTCAACGCCGCCACATGCGCCGCCCAGATCTCCTCGTCGCGCCAGCCCGCCGCCCAACGGGCATAGGCGCCGCCTTCGTCGAGATCATAGGGAATGCCGAACTCGCCGATCAGCCGCGGCATCGTGCGGCCGGGATCGGCCGCATCGAACAGTCCGCGGATCTCGGTCGCATAGCGTTCGCCCAGCGCGGCCACGCCCGCATGATCGTCGAACCGCTTCTTCCACAATATGTCGACATCGTACCAATGGCTGGCATTGACGCAGCGATCGGGCATCCCCTCCGGAAAACCGCGGCCATGGCCGAGCTGATAGGGGTTGAGCTCGGCGAAGATCAGCCAGTCCGGGTCGATCGCGCGCAGGGTTTCCGCCACCCGGCGAAAGAAGGGAAGCAACAGGTCGGCATCGGGGTCGATCGCCCGCCCATCCGCGCGCCGGAAGAAATCCTCGTCGAGCACGCGCGCATCGTCGCCCGGGCCGGTCCAGGCACCCGCGGCAGCATAGGGATCGGCCATGCCCGGCGCCCAGATCGACACGCCGTCCGGATTGGCGACGTCCTGCCCGACGATCGCCATCGCGCCGTTCGCGCCCCGCGCAAGCACGGGCAACGCCACCGCCATGCCGCTCGCGGCCTGCAGCGCGGCGAAGGGCGTCCAGCAGGCCCCGGCGCGGACCGGAACCGGCGCCTCGCGCGTCGCGGCCAGCTGCGGCGCGCTCATCGCCTGCCCGATCCATCCCAGGCTCGGCTCGTTGAGCGTGTCGAAGCCGATGACGGCGGGATTGTCGGCCAGCCGCTCCGCGAGCGCCGCCATCGCACCCAGATAATGACGCTGCAGGAAATGCTGCACATTCTCGCCCGCGATCCGCCAGTCGGGCGTCAGCAGCGCGCCGGCGAAGAAAGCGGTCCAGACGATGCCGTTCGCGGGCAGGCGGTAATTCCCCGCCCAGCTCATCATCGGATACGCCTCTTCCTGCCGTGCCTCGGCGCGGGTTGGATCGTAGCGATATTGCATGACGTTCGCCGCACCCGCCGCGTCGAAGCGGGTGAAGTCGAGACCGAGCGCCTCGAAGGTCCAGCCCGGCGCCCCGTCGCCCCCCGTCATCCGGCTCCAGACATCCTGGTGCATGTCGACGAACAGGACGAAGCCGTGCGCCGCCGCGCGCCGCGCCACCGCCGCGACATAGTCCAGATAGGCCAGGTCGTACCGGCCGGGCCCTTCATGTTCGATCGCTTCCCAGGTGACGAGCAGGCGCAGGCAGTTGAAGCCCCAGCGCGCGATCCGCGCCAGATGCACGTCCGCCTGGTCCAGCGGAAAGGGCCGGCCGACAAAGTCGACCGCACGATGATCGGAGAAATCGGTCGGCAGATGCGTGCCGCCGTCAGGGAAAGGCAGCTTGCAGTCGCCGCCGAGATTGACGCCGCGCAGCACCATCTCGCGTCCATGGACATCCACGAACCGCCCCTTGGCCACATCGACCGTCCGCCTCAGCATTCACTCTTCCCTTGGTTCGCGATTTTCGTTATGCAATCGGTTAATAACTGCATTGGCCAAGCACGTCCATAGCCAAATCAGAAGGGACATCGTCGACATGACGATGCCGGTGGGAGGGTGAAAATGCCGAAGAAATTCAAGCTCAAAATGTCTATTTCCGGTCTGTCGATCGCGGCGGCACTGCTGGCGTCGAGCACTGCTCACGCTCAGGATGCTCCATCCGACTCGCCGGAACGGAGCGCTATGCAGTCGGACAATGACGAGCAGAATGATACGATCGTCGTCACCGGAACATTGATCCGCGGCATCGCGCCGACGGGCACCAACGTCATCGGCGTCGATCGCGCCGAAATCGTCGAAAGCGGCGTCGCATCGTCGACCGATCTGCTCGCCAACATCCCGCAGCTCAGCTATTTCGGCAGCGTGCCGCGCGCGAACCAGGATCGCGGCAGCCCCGTCTTCTTCCCCAATCTCCGCAACCTCGGCGCGACCGGCGGCCAGAACACGCTGATGCTGGTCGACGGCCGCCGGCTGGTCGGCCAGGGCATCCTCTCCTCGACGGCCGATCCCGCGGTCGTCCCGCCGGTCGTGATCGAGCGCGTCGACGTCATCCCCGATGGCGGCTCATCGATCTACGGATCCGATGCGATCGGCGGCGTGATCAACTTCATCACCCGCCGCCGCTTCAACGGCGTGGAAGCGAGCGCGCGCTACGGCCTGGCCGACAATTACGACCAGGCCGATGGAGACATCATCGCGGGCAAGGATTGGGGCACCGGCTCGCTCTACGTCGCCTATGCCTATGCCTGGCACAGCAATCTGTTCGGCGCCGACCGCGACTATATGACCAGCAATCATCTGGCGGAGGGCGGATCTGATTTCCGCAGCACCGCCTGCGCGCCGGGCAATATCCTGATCGGGACGACCACCTATGCCTTGCCAGGCCGCGTCGCGGGCACGCTGAACCGCTGCGACGAGCCCCAGCAGATCGACGTCTATCCGCGCGAGACGCGGCATAGCGTCTTCGCCTCGCTCGTGCAGGAACTGACGCCGGGAATCGAGTTCAACGCCACCGCCTATTGGTCCGGCCGCAAGACGACGGTCCGCACCGCGCAATCCTCCACCAGCGGAACCATCACCGCCGCCAACCCCTATTTCCGGCCGATCGGGACGGAGACCTCGCACAATGTCGCCTTCTCGTTCGCTGATGTGTTCGGGCCGAGCAACGTCACGCGCCAGGATTTCCAGTCGGCGGGCGTCACCGCCGGGCTGAACTTCGATATCGGCAGCCGCTGGCAGATCCGCACGCTCGCCAATTTCGGCCGCAGCCGCAGCGAGATCCACGAGGACCTGGTCAACGCCGCGGCGGTGACGGCCGGGCTCAATGGAACGACTTTGTCCACTGCGCTCAATCCCTACGCCCCGGGCGCGAGCAATCCGGCCGTGCTCGCCGCGATCGACAATTATGAGAATCACGACACCGGCGTCCAGGAGCTCGCCGAGGGCCGGATCGTGGCCGAAGGACCGCTGCTCGCCATCGGCGGCGGCGATGTCCGCCTCGCCGTCGGCGCCGAATATCATTACAATAACCTCAGGCAGACGCTGATCCCGGGGCCGCGCGGCACGCTCGCCTCCGCGCCCGGCGCTATCCGCGCCTTCTCGTCACGCGAGGTCAAATCGGCCTTTGGCGAAGTGGTCGTACCGATCTTCGGTCAGGCCAACGGCATGGCCGGCCTGCGCAGCCTGATCCTGTCGGGATCGGTGCGCTACGACGATTATAGCGATGTCGGTGGCACCACCAATCCCAAGATCGGCATCACCTGGAAGCCGTTCGAGGAGCTGACCATACGCGGCAATTACGGAACCTCCTTCCACGCGCCGGGGCTCGAATCGGTCAGCGGGCTCGGCCAGCAGGCACAGATCCTGCCGATCAGCCCCTTCCGCCGCACCGACAGCCCGATCACCGATCTGTTCCGCCCGACGATCATCCTGGCCGGCGGCAACCCGAACCTGAAACCCGAGACAGCGACGACCCTGTCGGCGGGCTTCGACTGGCGGCCCGGCATGGCGCCTGGCCTGCTGATCAGCGCGACCTATTACAAGGTCGACTTCAAGGATGCGATCGGCCTGATCTCGGCCGCGACGCTGTTCACCGATCCGAATTTCGCCGCCTTCTACACGATCAACCCGACGCTCGCCCAGGCACAGGCGGCGACGGCCGGGATGCAACTGGTCGGCGTGCCCAATATCGCATTGCTCTATGTCGGCACATCGCCCTATCTGCTGGCCGATGCGCGGCTGAACAATTTCGGCGCGCTCAAGACCGACGGGGTCGACTTCCACCTCAATTACACCCGCCCGATCGGCGAGGTGACGCTGATGGCCGATGTCGCGGGCAATTATGTGCTGAAGCGCGATTTCTCGACCGGCGGCGCCAACGGCCCCTTCACCGATACGCTGAAGAACGGCACCGGCCGCCTGTTCTTCGTCGCCACGCTGGGCGGCAAGATCGGCGGCCTGGCGGCGCGCGCGGTCTATAATTATCGCGGCGGCTTCCCGATCAAGGGGCTGGTCAATCAGACGCGGATCGGATCCTTCCAGACGGTGGACCTGCGCTTCTCCTGGGATGTGCCGGCCAGCGGCGCGCTGTCGGGAACGCAGCTGACCTTCAACGTCGACAATCTGTTCGATGTCGATCCACCCTATTCGAACACGGCGCGGACCAATTTCAGCCAGCTCAACGGATCGACGCTGGGGCGCCTGTTCCAGTTCGGAATCCGCAAGGCTTTCTGAGCCTTTTCCGGCAGGATAATCCAAAAGGGGATCGAGCGATGAAACCAATCCAACTCGGGCTGGCATTGGCCGCGGTCATGGCAGCCGCCCCCGCCTCGGCGGCGGCGGCGGCAACCGCTCCCACGCCCGAACAGCGCTGCGCCGCGCTGACCGGGCTGAAGCTGGCCGATACGGTCATCACCTCGGCCACGTTCGTTCCGGCCGGTCCCTATGCGGGCAAGGACGCCGATACCGATGGCGTCGGCATCGCCCTGCCCGCTCATTGCCGCGTGATCGGCACGATCCGGCCGGCACCGCGATCGAACATCGTCTTCGAAACCTGGCTCCCCGCCAGTGGCTGGAACGGCAAGTTCCACGGCGTGGGCAATGGCGGGTTCGCGGGCGACATCAATTATCGCGGCGGGCTCGTCGAGGGCACGGCACGCGGCTATGCCGTGGCGAGCACCGATACCGGCCATTCGCCGGGCGGCTTCACCGCACCCTGGGCCGTCGGCAACATCGATGCCCAGATCGATTACGGTCACCGCGCCATCCATCTGACCGCACGCAATGCCAAGGCGATCATCCGCGCTTATTATGGCAAGGCCCCGCGCTATTCGGTGTTCAGTGCCTGCTCGAACGGCGGACGCCAGGCGCTGATGGCCGCGCAGCGCTACCCGGAGGATTATGACGGGATCATCGCCGGCGCCCCGGCCTATGACTTCACCCGCCTGTCGCAGATCTTCATCTGGAACGGGCGCAGCCTGACGCGCACGCCCGGCTCGAACATCCCGCCGGCCAAGCTGCCGGCGGTCCAGTCCGCCGTGCTCGCCCAATGCGACGCGCTCGACGGGCTGGAGGACGGGCTGGTGCGCGATCCCCGGCAATGCCGCTTCGATCCGCGGCGGTTATTGTGCACCGGTGCCGACAGCAATGCCTGTCTGGGCGCCGACCAGGTCACGGCGCTGGAGGATATATTGCGCGGTCCGCCGCTCGGCCGCGGCACGCGCTTCGGTTACGCTCCGGCCGGCGTCGAGGCACAGCCCGGCGGCTGGGCGCCGTGGATCTCCTCCACCGATCCGATGATGACCGGTGCCGGCATCTTCGGCCTTGGGCTACCGCGCTTCTTCGCCGGCATGCCCGATGCGAGCTTCGCCAATTTCGATTTCGGGCGCGACGGCCCGCTGCTCGACCAGCGGCTGGGGCCGATCCTCAATGCCGACAGTACAGATCTCTCGGCCTTTTTCGGGCGCGGCGGCAAGCTGATCCTCTATCATGGCTGGGGTGACGCCGCGATCCCGCCGCAGATGAGCATCGACTATCATGACCGGGTTCGCGCCGCGATGGGCCGCAAGGCCGACAAGGCGATGCGGCTGTTCATGGTTCCCGGCATGCAGCATTGCAATGCGGGTTCGGGCATCAACAGCTTCGGCCAGGGCGCGCCGCCGCCGCGCGACGCGAAACCGCAGGAGGATATCGGCGCAGCGATGGAGGCATGGATCGAACATGGCCGCGCCCCCGAACAGATCACCGGCGTCTCCGCCAGCAATTTCCGCATCGGCCCGATCGATCGCCGCGCCGCGAAAGTGACCCGCAGCGGCCTGCTTTGCGCCTATCCGAAAGTCGCCGTCTGGAACGGCAAGGGCGATCCGAAATCGGCAACCAGCTATCGCTGCGAGGCTTCCCGGACCGGGCCGTGAGCCGTCACCATCGGATCACGGCAGCCTATGATTGCAACGATCATCTTTGCTGATCGGTCAGGAATCTGGCGACGCTGTTCACATCGCCTTCTGCCAGCCCCGCGGCCATGGGTTGCATGACGCCGCGAAGCAGCGTCTCCACGATCTCCGCCCGGGGCTTCTTCGCCAGATCGGCACGTGACGGCGTGCCCGGCTGGTTCGCGTCATGGCAGGTGGCGCATCGGGCCTGGAAGATCCGCCGCCCCGTCGCGACGGATATTTCGCCCGTGACGGCCTTTGCCGCCGTCGTCCGCGGCGGCGGCGCAGCCGGCCTGGGCGGGCCGACGGCCCGCGGCCCACCCAGGCCAAAGGCCTGGATCCGATCGGTGCCGACAAGGACAAGCCCGTCGACCACGGCCGGCTCGTTATATTTGCCGCTGGTGAAAAGCTGGCCGGGCGCGCTTTTCCACAGCAGATTCAGGTTGGCCGCGTCGAAGGCGTAGAGGATCGGCTGCGGCGCACCCTCTCCGTAAAGCGGCGCGGTGCGTGGCGCGTTCGTGTCGAATATCCAGACGATCGCATTCGTCCCGCCCGCGCTGCTGACGATCGGCGAGCCCGGATTTTCGAAGATCTGGGTCTCCTCCAGCCGGTCGACCCGCAGATAGGCGGGCTTCCCCGGCGCAACGATCAGTGCGACGCGCGCCAGCCCCGGCGGCACGCTTGTCGAAAAATCCCTGCCGGTCTTGGCGCTGCCCGTCGCGAAGACATGGATGCTGCCAGCTGCATCGCGATAATAAGCCGGCGTGCTCCGGCTTTTCGCCTGGTCGAGCATGCTGACATAATCGGAATAAGGGCCGAACAGGTTGATCGGTCCGCGCACGCCGAATTGCGGCTGGGGTTCCGGCGCGAGCAGCGATCCGTCTGTATCGGGATCGGTGCTGCATGGCGGGCGCTTGACCACGCCGCCGGGCAGGCGATCGCGATCGAGCAGATAGAGATTGCCCTGTTTGCCGCCCAGCAGCAGCAGGTTGGGCGTCGCACTCGCCACCCCGGGCAGGTCGAGGACCACCGTACCGCCGCTGCCCAGATCGATATCGGCGGCGCCCGCCTGGCAATAGTTGAACGGCGAATAGGTGGCGGTCAGGACGAAGCCCAAATCCCGATCGTCGCGCAGCTGGAGCAGGGACTGTCCCCAATTGTGCGGGCTGTCCGGAAAGATGCCCGCCACGCCCTTGCGCGCTCGCGCCAGGAATTTCGATCCGGTCGCGATATGGATGCGCCCCTGGCTGTCGACCGAGGGCCCGGCCGAGGCCCACATGCCGCCCTGATCCTCCTCGCTCCGCGCCGTCGACGAGAACGCCGTGGCGACCCGTGCGCGCTTCGTGTCGACCGCCACGATCCAGCCCGTCGAATCCGGGCCGATCGCGATATAGAGCCGGGCGCCGTCATTGCTCAGGTTCAGCGCACCCCGCTGGATGATCGTGCGGCTGTCGCTGAAGACATGGCTGCCATTGCGATTGACGCCCGGCCGGTTGAGCGCCGCCGCGTCGAGCGCCACCGGCCAGCCGGCCAGGCCTTTGCCGCTGCGGATGTCGAGCGCATGGACCTGCCAGCGCCGCTCGGCATCGCAGCTCGTCACATAGATGCGATCGGCGGCGCGATCGATCACCGGCGTGCCCAGATTGCCCGATGCCCCGTTTTCACACGGCCTGGCAGTCAGTTGCGCGCGCCAGAGGATCGTGCCCGGCGGCGGACCGCCCGATGCCGATGCATTGATCGCATAGGCAAAGCCGGTCGAGGTGACCGCATAGACCACCGCAAGGCGCCGGCCCCGATAGGGGCCCTGCGTCATCGTCACCGAATCCACATAGAGCGGCGAGGCGTACAACCGGGCGGGCACATCGCCGAAACCGTCGAGCTGCGGCGATTGCCAGAGCGGGCCGAAACTGCCGCTCGCCACCGCTTCGGGCGTCAGCACCCGTTCCTCCGCATTCCAGCCGGACCGCTGCCGGTCATAATGGAAGGCGAGCTTGTCGGCCGCGCCGGCGGGAGAATCGGCGGCCGATCCGACCGCAACCACCGCCAGCAATGCCAGCGGAGGGAGGGAGCGCGGCATCATCATATCTTCACTTCCCCGCGGACGGCGCGGATCGGACGCCATTGTCGGGAACTTCGATCCCGGCGGTCCACAGGATCGCGTTGAGCAACAGCTTGCGCAGTTCGGGCTGATCGAGGCTCGCCAGATAATGCAGGCCGGTAAAGCCGAACGATCGCCCCCCGCCCGGCCGGTCGAACGCCCAGGCGACGGTGCGCTGCGTCGGCGGCGCGGCGGGCGCCGCCTCGACATGCAATAATCCGGTCAGGATCGGGGTCACCGGCGTCCGGCCGAAACGCAGCGTCGGATAGAATTCGTCGCGATAAGCGAAGGGCTCGACACCGCGGCCGATGGGATGGCGTGGCGGCACGAAGGCCACCGTCTCGGTGGTGCGATCGACCATGCCGTAGCGCGCCGCGCCCAACCAGCCGACCAGGTCGATCGCGGTCTCGGCGGGCGGCAGCGTCGATGCCTGATGAAAGGTCGCCAGCCCCACGCCTTTGCGCATCGACCGTTCGAACGCCGCGCGCCGGGCAGCATCGAGCAGCGGATGATGCTCGAGCCCGTCGAAATACCAGATGATCGTCAGAGCGTCGTCGAACGCATGCGGGTCGCTCGGCCACCCGTCGGGGTAGGCCCGGATGGTGATGCCGGGCAAGGCGCGGACATCGGGCGAAGCGGCAAGATCGCGCGCGATCCGCGTCACGCCTGCCTTGGCATCATGCACGCGCAGGCCGTGCGGAGTGTTGCCGCCGATCAGAACGATCGCGCCGGGTTTCGACGACCGCGCCTGTACGGTCGACATTGCAGCGAACAGCAGCAGCAATGCCGCGATCGCGCGCGCGATCATGATGCGAGGCATTCGTCGAGCAGCACGCCCACCAGCCGCATACGCAGCGTCGCCCGCGACCAGACCACGCCGACGCGCCGTCCGATCGGATTTCCGGGCAAAGGCAGCCGCACCAGATCCAGCCCCACCGGTTCGGGGCCCATCCAGTCGGGGACCAGCGAGACCCCCAGCCCACTGTTGACCATCACCGCAATGGCATTGAGCGCGCCAAGCTCGAAGCGCTCGCGCGGCTGGATCTCCATCCGGCGCAGATAGTCGTCGGCATGGAGGCCGCCCCATTGATTGCGGTCGTAGCGGATCACGGGCTCGGTGCGCAGAAGCTCCAGGGGATCGCGTTCCGCCATCGCGCGCGGCGCCAGCACGACCAGCGGTTCTTCGCGCAGCAGCATCCATTCGCAGGTCTTGGGCAGGGGATAGGGCGCTTCGAGCACAAAGGCCGCATCGAGATTATTGGCCTCGACCTCGGCATAGAGTTGCGCGGAATTTCCCGACCGGATGAACACGTTGATCTGGGGGAATTTCTCGCTGACCCGCGCCAGTATCGGCGGCATCAGGCCGACGAGCGGCGTCGTGCACGCCCCCAGTCTCAGCTCGCCACTCATCTCGCCGGCGGCGGCGATGCTGTGCAGATCCGCCGCATCGCGCACCAGTTGACGGGCCTGCATCAGGATACGTCCGCCCTGCTCGGTCATGCGCACCGTGCGGCCGACGCGAACGATCAGCGGCACGCCCAGCTCGCGTTCGAGTGAATGGAGCTGCTGCGCGATCGCCGACGGGCTGATGTTCAGCGCGCGCGCCGCGGCAGCCATCGATCCCTGTTCGACCACGGCGACGAACGTCTTCAGGAAGTTGATGTCGATGGCGCCCTCTCCCCTTCTGCATCGTCCGCGCCGGTGCCTGCGCCACGACGCGAAAAGATCGTCAATCCCTCCAGTGAATGGCTCGGCGCCGGGAAGAACAGGCTTGCCAGATAACCGATCACGATCGAGCCCATGATCGCCAGGGCA
>JASBTC010000404.1 GCA_030148625.1 Sphingobium sp.
AGATCTGGATGCCCATGCGCCGGCCGTCGGCGAGCGCCTTGGCCGCTTCCTGGTTCAGGCGCTGGATACCGTTGGCGTCGTCCGAATGGACGATCGTGCACGCGTCGGCATTATGGACCAGCGGGATATTCTCCTTGATGGCGTCGTAGGATTCCATCTTGAACCCGTACCAGTCGGCCCACATCGCGGCGCAGATGCCGTTTTCGCGCAGCAGGTCGGCGATCTTGTAGGCCTCCACCGCATGGTGGAAGGTCGAGACCTTATAACCGAATTCCTTCGACATATCGATGACGAACGCCATCTCGTCGGCGCGGTAGCAGTGGTTATGGACCAGGATCTTGCCGTCGAGCACGTCGGCCAGCGTGTCCATCGACGGATCGCGCGGCTGCGCCTCCCCCTTGTCGCGCTTGCGCTTATATTCGGTCGCCCGCATCCAGGTGTGGCGGTTGACCGCCATATTGCCCATCCGGGTGGAGGGCAGCTGGTTGCGGCTGCCATAGACGCGCTTGGGATTCTCGCCGCAGGCCATCTTCAGGCCCTGCGGTGCGCCGGGGAATTTCATCTGCTGGACGGTGCGGCCCGGCACATTCTTGAGCACGACCGAGCGGCCGCCGAACAGGTTCGCCGATCCCGGCAGAATCTGAAGCGCGGTGACGCCGCCATTGGCGAGCGCGCGGCTGAAGCCGGGATCCTGCGGCCAGACGCTGTGTTCGGCCCAGACCTGTGGCGTGACCGCGCTGGTCGCCTCATTGCCGTCCGAATTGGCCTGCACGCCCGGCGAGGGATAGTCGCCGAGATGGCTGTGGATATCGATGATGCCCGGGGTCACCCATTTGCCGCGACCGTCGATCACCATCACATCGGCCGGGATCGGCGTGTCCGGCCCGCCGATCGACGTCACCTTGCCGCCCGACAGGAAGACGGTGCCATTCTCGATCCGGCCACCCTCGCCATCGAATATGGTCGCGCCGCGGATGACGGTGGCGGCGCCCGGATAGGCTTTGTAGGTCGACGGATAGGGATCGGCGACCGGCTTTGCCGATGCCGCGGCTGGCGCAGACCGATCGCTCACGGGCTTGTCGCTCGCGGTTGCTGGCGGCTCGGACGCCCCACAGGCCGCGAGCAGAATCGTCGCAGAAAGAACATTCAGTCGTTTATTGAACACCATGCATCCATTTCTTGATGAGGGGTGACAGGATAAGGAGGAAGATGCCGATACCGGCGGACCAGAGGCCGATCATCCAGAACACGCCGACATAGGTGTCGAGGCTGACCTTGAGATTGGTCACCTGACCGCCGACCGTGTCGACGCTGGCGACCTGTGCGACGATGCCGGCGACATATTGCGCGACCGAGATCGACAGGAACCAGACGCCCATCATCAGCCCGACGACCCGCGCGATCGACAGCTTGGTGATCATCGACAGGCCGACCGGAGAGATGCACAGTTCCGCGATCGAATGGATGAGATAGAGGCCCGCGAGCCACCAGATTCCCACCTGGAATCCATCATCGGCAAAGCTCGTGCCCCATACCAGCAGCAGGAAGCCGGCGCCGACGCCCATCAGCGCCACGCCGAACTTCACCGGAATGCTCGGCTCGATCCCGCGCGCGGCGAGCTTGGTCCAGAGGATGCCCAGCACCGGCGCGAAAATGACGATGAAGAGCGGATTGAAGAACTGGGTCTGCGGCGCCGAGATGCTGAACAGGCCGAACACGCTGAGATCGGTGTTGCGATCGGCGAACAGGGTGAGCGACGAGCCGGCCTGTTCGAACAGCGTCCAGAACACCACGTTGAACACGATGAGGATCATCGCGACGAACATCATCTGGAATTCGGCCTTGCTGCCCTTGAGCCATGACCAGATCAGGATGCCGGGCACCGCGATCAGGAAGGTGCCGAACAGCAATTTGCCCATCAGCGGCATCGATAGGACATAGCCGACAATGCCAGCCCCCGGCTCGGGCGCGGACGCAGCCATGAGGTTGGTGAAGAGGAAATAGAAGAGCGGCACGACCAGGATCGCGCAGGCATAGATCGTCAGCGAACGATCCTTCACGCCGGCCGGCGGTTCGCCATAGCCGGCGAGCCTGCCGCCATCGAACTGCATGAGCATCCAGGAGCAGAACATGCCCGCCGCCGCCAGGCCGAAGCCCGCCCACCAGCCGAACGCGACCGCGAGGACCGGACACAAAAGCTGCGAGAAGAGCGAGCCGAGATTGATCCCCATATAGAAGATGGTGAAGCCCGCGTCGCGCCGGCGATCCCCCTTCTCGTAAAGCTCGCCGACCATGGTGGAGATGTTGGGCTTGAAGAAACCGTTGCCGACCGAGACCATCGACAGTGCGATCAGCATGATCATCACATAGAGGGGGCTGCGATCGCCGCCGGATTCGAAACCGCCCTTGGGCACGGTGCGCTCGACGACGCCGCTTTCGGCGAGCAATGAGACGGTGCCGTCCTCATTGCCCTTGATCACGAGCTTCCGGTTCTGATCGACGAGATACTGGACCTCGCTGCCGCCGGCCGGACGATCGACCTGCACTTCGTAGCGCTTGCCGTCGATATTGGCGTAGGGCTTGGCGGTTTCGCCGCCGAAGCAGAGCAGCAGATAACCGAGCGACATGACGATCGCACCGAATTTCACCGCGCGCTTCGAACCGAGATACTGGTCCGCCAGATAACCGCCGATCAGCGGCGTGAGATAGACCAGCGCGGTATAGCCGCCATAAAGCCCGGTCGCCTCGCGGTCGCTGAACAGGAAGTGCTGCGTCAGATACAGGGTGAGCAGCGCGCGCATGCCGTAAAAGCCGAAGCGTTCCCACGCCTCTGTGCTGAACATGCGGGCAAGCTGGCGCGGATGCCCGAACCAGGTGCCGGTCTGTCGGTGGAGCTCGACTTTCGTCGGGTCCATCGGCGCCGCGCCCGGTTCGACGGGGTCGTCGTTGATGGTGGTCATGTGTTCAGGCGCTCCCCCTTCAGAGCGGACAAGCCGGTGGACCCCGGCGCGATTGGCGCGCAGCCTAGCGCCGAAATCTCCGCTGTGAAGAGATTGTTGCATCTGACACAGCCTGTTACGGGGCGATCATGTTCAACGATCGCTCCTCCCTTCTCTCCCACCTCGCAACCCGCCGCTCGGGCAAGCCCCGCGACATGGTCGCGCCTGGCCCGAGCGACGAAGAGCTCGCCGCGATCGTCGATCTCGCCGCGCGTACGCCCGATCACGGCAAGCTGGCGCCATGGCGTTTCGTGAGCGTAGCGGCGGATCAGCGCGAGGCGCTGGCGACCGTCATCGTCTCAGCCTATCGCGCCGAACGGCCCGAGGCAGGTCGGCTGGAGATCGAGGCGATGGAGCAATATGCACGCCAGGCGCCGTCGCTGGTCGTCGCTTTGTTCTGTCCGCGCGAATCGGCGACGATCCCGGCCTGGGAACAGGAATTGTCGGCGGGGGCCGCGTGCATGAACCTGCTCCATGCCGTCCATGCCCATGGTTATGTCGGCGGCTGGCTGACCGGCTGGCCCGCCTATAGCGAAGCGGTTCGCGACGCGTTTGGCGCGTTCCCTGAGCGAATCGCGGGCTTCCTGTTCATCGGATCGCCCTCCCGCCCGCTCGAGGAGCGCCCTCGCCCGGCGCCCGGCGGGGCGCTGACGCGCTGGACTCCGCCGCACGATTGAAGCGTTGCCATTTTCGCGTCTTTGTGTATTATATCAGCATGACAGCGATTAACGGCGACGACACCCCGGTTTACCTGAAGCTGAGGGGCATGATTTCAGCGATGATCCTCGACGGCGACTATGTCGAGGGTGACCAGCTTCCGTCGGTCCGTTCGTTCGCCGCCGAACATGGCGCCAACCCGCTGACCGTCGCCAAGGCGTATCAGAGCCTGCAGGATCGCGGCTTCGTCACCGTCCGTCGCGGCGTCGGCATGTTCGTGGCCGAAGGCGCGCTTGAACGGCTGCGCGACGAGGAACGCGACAGCTTCCTCAACCAGCTCTGGCCTCGCATCCGCCAGCATATCGACCGCCTCGGCCTGCGCGCATCGGACTTGCTGGAACGCACCGAGGCCTGATTTCGACTAATTGGGAAACTGTCGCTCCAGCGAAAGCTGGAACGATGCGATACGTCCAGCAACATCAGTCTTCATAAAACCGTTCGGGCTAAGCTTGTCGAAGCCCCGTCCTTCCCTTTTCCGTGGCGCCCAAAGAAGGACAGTCCTTCGACAAGCTCAGGACGAGCGGGGTGGAGATATCTCGCTTGATCCGTCTCACCCCTGCATGCCGTCAAGCCGCGAACGCCGCCGCGTTCACTGTGTAAAGCATCTCCGCACCGGCCACCGCCGACGCCTTCAGCCCCGACGCTTCCGGCACGATCTGCGCGACGAAATAGCGTGCCGCCGCCTGCTTCATCGCCAGGAATGCCGGATCCCCTTCCGCGTCCCCGGCAATACGGGCCTGGCGTTCCATCAACCAGCCGCCAACCGCGACCGACAGCATCGTCAGGAAGGGATAGCTGCCCGCCAGCCGATCGTCAGCGCCCGAGCGCGCCAAATGTTCGGCAACCGTCTCGACATCATCGATCAGCGTGCGCAGCCCGGAATCCTGCGCCTCGGCGCGCATGTCTGCGATCAGCGACGCCAGTGGCGCGCCGCCGCCAAGGCCCAGCTTGCGCCCGACGAGATCGGCCGCCTGGATGCCGTTGGTGCCCTCATAGATCGGCGCGATGCGGATATCGCGATAATGCTGGGCCGCACCGGTTTCCTCGATGAAACCCATGCCGCCATGCACCTGGACCCCCAGTGACGCAACCTCGCAGCCGACATCGGTGCCCCATGCCTTGGCGAGCGGGGTCAGCACGTCGAGCCGGTCGCGCGCATCGGCATCGCCGAGATGCGCACGGTCGAGCTGGCCGAATGCGTAATAGACCAGCGCCCGCGCGCCCTGGGTCAGCGCCTTCATGCGCAGCAGCATCCGCCGCACATCGGGATGCTCGATGATCGCCACCGGATCGCGCGACGCCCCGCCCGCGCGCGCGGACTGGATACGGTCCATCGCATAGCCCACCGCCTGCTGCGTCGCGCGCTCGGCGATCTGGATGCCCTGAAGACCGACATTGAGGCGGGCATTGTTCATCATCACGAACATCGCCGCCATGCCGCCGAATTCGGGGCCGATCAGTTCGCCGAGACAATCGTCATTGTCGCCATAGCTCAAGACGCAGGTGGGTGAGGCATGGATGCCCATCTTGTGCTCGATCGAGACGCAGCGAATGTCGTTATGCGTTCCATCCGCGCGCACCTTGGGCACGATGAACAGCGAGATGCCGCGCGTGCCCGCAGGGGCACCCGGGGTCCGCGCCAGCACGAGATGAACGATATTGTCGGTCAGGTCGTGCTCGCCGAAGGTGATGAAGATCTTGGTGCCCTTGATCCGGTACAGCCCGTCGCCGGTGGGGGTCGCGGTCGTCCGCAGCGCACCGACGTCTGAGCCCGCCTGCGGCTCGGTCAGGTTCATCGTGCCGTTCCACTCGCCGGTGATCAGCTTGGCGAGATAGGCATCGCGCTGCGCGTCGGTGCCGGTCGAGATCAGCGACTCGATCGCGGCCGGAGTCAGCATGTTGATGAGCGAGAAGCCCATATTCGCGGTGCCGAGATCCCCCATGATCACGGTGCCGAGCACATTGGGCAACCCCTGCCCGCCATAGGCCTCCGGCCCGCTGATGCTGCCCCAGCCGCCTTCGACGAATGCCTGATAGGCTTCGCGGAAACCCGGGGGCATGGTGACCTTGCCGTCCGCCCAGCGCGCGCCGATTTCATCGCCCACGCGGTTGAGCGGCGCATATTCGCCCGCCGCAAATGCCCCCGCCCCCTCCAGGATCGCATCGACCATGTCGGGCGTCGCCGCGGCGTAGCGTGCATCCGCCGCCAGCTCGTCGATGCGGACGACATGATCGAGGACGAAACGCTGCTCGGAGATGGGGGGTGTATAGCTCATCGGACATCCGCTCTTGCCTGTGTGTGGCGCGCGCTATAGCGCCGGGTTGTGACCGGCTCAAACCCGCCATTCGACACATGCGTCCGCCCCTACGGCAAGGCCGCGATCGACGAGGCCGCGGAGCTCATCCTCCGGGGACTTCCCGTCGCGATTCCGACCGAGACGGTCTATGGCCTCGCCGCCGATTCGACCGACAGCCAGGCAGTCGCACGGATCTACGAAGCCAAGGGGCGGCCAAGCTTCAATCCGCTGATCGTCCATGTCGCCGATCGCGCAGCGGCGGAGGCACTCGTCGAATTCGGGCCCGTCGCGCACCGGCTCGCGCTCGCCTTCTGGCCGGGGCCGCTGACCATGGTGCTGCCGCGCCGTGCCGATTGCCCGGTCGCGTCGCTCGCCACCGCCGGGCTCACCACCATCGCGATCCGCTGCCCCGCCCATGAAGCGATGCAGGCGCTGCTGGCGGCGACAGGGAAACCGCTGGCCGCGCCCTCGGCCAATGCCAGCGGCCGGATCAGCCCGACACGCGCCGAGCATGTACTGGCCAGCCTCGACGGCCGCATCCCGCTGATCGTCGATGCCGGTGCGACGCGACGTGGACTGGAATCGACGATCGTCGCGCCCGAGACCGACCGGATCCGCCTGCTTCGCCCCGGCCCGATCGCGGCCGAAGATATCGCCGAAGCCGCCGGCCTGCCGGTCGGGCTGGCCGGTTCGGGCGCGATCGAGGCCCCCGGCCAATTGGCGAGCCATTATGCGCCGTCCAAGCCGGTCCGGCTGAACGCAGACACGGCACGACCGAGCGAGTGGCTGATCGGCTTCGGTGCGGTGATGGGCGATGCGACACTTTCGGCGGCCGGCGATCTCTCCGAAGCGGCGGCAGCTTTGTTCGATCTGCTCCACCAGGCCGACGCCTCGGGCGCGGCATCGATCGCGGTCGCACCCGTTCCCGACACCGGCCTGGGCCGTGCGATCAACGACCGGCTGGCGCGCGCGGCGGTTCGGTAAGACTGCGCTCCACTCTTAACACCGCTCGTCCTGAGCTTGTCGAAGGACTGCTTTTCTTCGGCACCGGAGCAAAGGAAGGACAGGGACTTCGACAAGCTCAGTCCCAACGGTGTTTCAGAAGTTTTCAGCAAGCCCCCCCCAACCGCGCCACCTTTACGCAGCCGTAACCAAGGTCCAGACTTCGGCGTCCTCGAAAGGGGGGACTCGAAGCGGGAGACGATTATGACTATCGTACAACGTGGAATCGCGGAATTTCTCGGGACTTTCTGGCTGGTGTTCGGCGGATGCGGCAGCGCGGTATTTGCTGCGGCATTCCCCGAACTCGGCATCGGCTTTGTCGGTGTTTCGCTGGCCTTCGGCCTCACCGTGCTCACCATGGCCTATACGGTCGGCCATATTTCGGGCTGCCATCTCAATCCGGCGGTAACCATCGGATTGTGGGCGGGCGGTCGTTTCCCGGTCGCGGATATCCCGGCCTATGTCGTCGCCCAGGTGCTCGGCGCCGTCGCGGCCGCCTTCACCCTCTATGTCATCGCAAGCGGCGCGCCGGGCTATGACCTGGCCGTCAACGGACTGGCCGCCAACGGTTTCGGCGAGCATTCGCCGGGCAAATATGCGCTCGAATCGGGTCTGCCCATCGAGTTGCTGCTGACCTTCTTCTTCCTGCTGGTGATCATGGGGTCGACCGACAGCCGTGCACCCGCCGGCTTCGCGCCGATCGCGATCGGCCTGACGCTGACCCTGATCCACCTGATCAGCATCCCGATCACCAACACCTCGGTCAATCCGGCACGCAGCACCGGCCCCGCGCTCGTCCAGGGTGGCTGGGCCCTCCAGCAGCTCTGGCTGTTCTGGGCCGCGCCGATCGTCGGCGCTGCATTGGGCGGCTTCGTCTACAAGACGTTGGGCGCCGACGCGACCAAGCGTCCGCCGGTCGAAGGCGCGCCTTTGTAAGACAAACCCTATCCGCTCGGATCAAGGGACGTTTTGACGGAGGGGTGGCAATGCTGCCGCCCCTCCGGAAACCTTCGAGCGCCACCTGCCCGCCCTCTCTTGCCGATGGGTGGTTTTTTTACGTCCACTGATCATCATGCTGACACGATCAAGCCGCTGCATCAGCTACTCCTGGCGACGAGAAGGCTTGCGACAAGCCTGATACCAAGGTGCAGGGATGCTGACGCATCCGAATGCCAGGAAAGATAAATGGAAAAGCTGGATCTGAAGAAAGCCAGGAAGGCGCTGTTCACGGCTCCCCTCAACCGGTTCATCCCGATCGACGTACCGCGGGTCCGGTACCTGATGGTCGATGGCCATGGCGACCCGAACACAGCAGCGGCTTACACACAGGCCGTCGAGAGCCTTTATACGACGGCCTACACCATCAAGTTCGCGTGCAAGGCCCAGGGTAAGGATTTCGTCGTGGCGCCGCTGGAGGGGCTTTGGTCGGCACGCGACCCCGAAAGCTTCACCGCCCGGCGCAAGGGCGAATGGGACTGGACGATGATGATCATGGTGCCCGACCATGTGGATGACGAAACATTCCAGGCGAGCAGGATCCGGGGGCGGGAGAAGCTCGGCACGCTGCCAGAAAGCCTGAGGCTGGAGAGCCTGGAGGAAGGCCTCTGCCTCCAGGCATTGCACCTGGGCAGCTATGACGACGAAGGGCCGCTGCTCGCGACATTGCACGGGGAAATCATGCCTTCGGGCGGCTACGACTTCGCAGGCCGTCATCATGAAATCTATCTTAGCGACCCTCGCAAGGTGCCGCCCGAAAAGCTCAAGACCCTGATCCGCCAGCCTGTGCGAAAGAGGTGAACGCCGCGACTTACGAATGTTCCCGCTTCATGGATTCAACCTGGAGTTTGATCCATCCGAGTCGAAGCCCCCGTAGATTGTCATTCCCGCGTGCGCGGGAATGACAAGATGAGCCGATCGAGCTGGATCAAACTCTAATAAGGCTCGTCATCGGAATCACGTGCACGCTTGCGGGCTTCCTTTTCGCGCTTACGGGCCTCACGGCCCTCGCGTTCCTCCTGTTTGCGGATTTCGCGGCCGCGCTTCTCATCGGCCTCCGACTGGCTGGTGGTGACGGCATCGACGCCGGCGCCGACCGCCTTGACCGGCAGGGTGACGATATCGACCGCAGTGCGGGCGATACAACCGCCCAGCGCCAGCGGTAGTAAAAGGGCGACGATAGCGACCCGCATGCCCGAACTCCTCTACGCGAAGGCCGGCTCATACAGGATTTGCCGGGGACGCGCTATCGCGCGAACAGCTTTTCGCCGAACGCCCGCACCGCCGGGCCGATATCCTCACGTTCCATCGCCAGCGCCATATTGGCGTGGATATAACCAGCCTTGTCGCCGCAATCGAAGCGCCGGCCGGAAAAGGTGACGCCATGGAAAGGCTGGCTGCCGATCATCGCGGCCATGGCATCGGTCAGCTGGATCTCGCCCCCCGCGCCCTTTTCCTGATGCTCGAGCACACGCATCACTTCAGGCTGGAGGATGGAGCGGCCGATCACCGACAGGTTCGAAGGCGATGTGCCCTGTTTCGGCTTTTCGACCAACCCCTTCACTTCGGTCAGCGCGCCGTCGCGCTCGCCCGGCGTGATGATGCCGTAAAGATGGGTCTGATCGTCGGGCACGATCTGCGCGCAGATCAGATTGCCGCCCGTACGCTCATAGGCGTCGACCATCTGCTTGAGGCAGCCGGGACTGCCGACCATGAAATCGTCGGCGAGCAGGACCGCGAAGGGCTCGTCATCGACGATGTCGCGCGCGCACCACACCGCATGGCCGAGCCCCATCGGCTCCTGCTGGCGGACATAGGCGACCGCGCCGGGCTTGAGCCGGGTGCGGTGGAGCAATTCGATCGACTTGCCGCGATCGCGCATCGTCGTCTCGAGTTCATAGGCGATGTCGAAATGATCCTCGATCGCGGACTTGCCGCGCCCGGTGACGAAGATCATCTGCTCGATCCCGGCCTCGATCGCCTCGTCGACGGCATATTGGATCAGCGGCCGATCAACCACGGGCAGCATTTCCTTGGGCAATGCCTTGGTCGCGGGAAGGAAGCGGGTGCCGAGCCCCCCCACCGGGAAGACCGCCTTGCGAACACGTTTCATTGGGATGCCCCCGTACCGTTACTGGCCGCGCTTTGATGTGTCGCCGGGTCGAAGTCAAACGCGCTGCGGTCAATCGCGCGCGCGATCGTTCGAACCGATTCCGATGAAAAATCATGGGCGCAACTTACCCTGCGGCCGCGAAAACGGGCCCGTCCCGCATGCCGTCGACAATGCGTCACGATATCCCGGTCAATTCAACGCATGGGCCATGAATGACGTCAGGACGTCGCCTCTTCGCTCTTGAGCCGATCCGCGTAACTCTTGCGGAACTTGCGGAGCTTGGGTGCGACCACTGCCATGCAATAGGGATTTTTCGATCCTTCACGGACGAAATATTCCTGATGGTAATCCTCGGCCGGATACCATGTGGCCAGCGGCTCGATCGTCGTCACGATCG
This sequence comes from Sphingobium sp., assembly GCA_030148625.1. The sequence goes on from JASBTC010000404.1 coordinate 10,522, forward strand.
GATCGGGCCAGTCCGCCTGCGCGCGCACGATGGCGGCGCGGGCCGCGGCCTCCTGCTCGGGCGAATGCGGAAAGATCGCCGAGCGATATTGCGTGCCGATGTCGTTGCCCTGGCGGTTGAGCTGCGACGGATCATGAACGTGGAAAAAGATGTCGAGCAGGTCGTCATAACCGATGACCTCGGGATCGAAATGGATGCGAATCGCCTCGGCATGGCCGGTATTGCCGCTGCACACCTGCTGATAGGTCGGGTTGACCGTATCGCCGCCGATATAGCCGCTTTCGACGGCGGAAATGCCGATCACATCGTCGAACACCGCTTCGACGCACCAGAAGCAGCCACCCGCAAGCGTCGCGACGTCCTGAGCCATGTCCATTCTCCCATGCTGTAAGCGCCCAAGATAGGAAGGCCGGGGCGATCCGCAATCACCGCCCCTCGATCCGTGCGATCTCCGCATTCAGCATATCCACGCGGCGACGGCCGTTGAGATGGGTGGCGTCGGCGAAGATGCCGTAACCATGCTTCTTTTCGAAGCGCCCCCAGAATTCCGCCGCCGCCGCCATGCGATAGCCCGCGTCGCGCATCAGGACGAGCGACAGCCGGTCCGCCTCGATCTCGGTGGCGCGGATCTTCGCGGCATTCTTCCCGATGCGGCCGAATAGTCCGCGCGAGACGCCCTGCGCGTCGAGCACGGCGCGATGACCGAGGATATTGTGCGCCAATTCGTGCGCGATGATCGCCGCCAGTTCGTCGTCATTGGCGAATTCGGCGAACATGCCTTGCGAGATCCGGACATATTGCCCGTCCGCGCCGGCATTCAGCCCATTGGTGTTGGACACCACGAAGCGCGTCGCACAGGCCGGAACACCGGTCAGGCCGACCGAAACGCTCGCCCCGCCACGCCTGATCGCCAGCGTCGCGCCTCCCCGCGACAGTGCACCATCGAGCTGGTCGAGCGCGGCCCGCATCCAGTCGGCGGCTTGCTTGTAAGCCGGATCGTCGAGCGTGGGCGTGGCGACACCGTCGATCGACAGGATGAGATCGTCGGGCACGACACCCGCAAGCGCCGCCGGCGAGCCGGGCAGCACGGCCACCACGCTGGGATGTGACGCCCCGACCTGCATGCCGAGCAACAACCCGGTCGCAGGCATGTGCCGCGTGCAACGCTCAACATTGGCGATGGCGAGATCGTAACCGACCTTCGCGACGCGAACATCCTGCGCTCGCTCGATATCGGCCGGCGCGGGCGATGCCGCGAGCAGCAGGCCGAGGATGGCGGCAATCCCCATCTCAGGCGCCCGCGAGCACCGCTTTCATCGCGACCGACCAGCCCGCCAGCCGCGCGGCACGGACCGATCCGTCGATCGCGGGCGCGAAGCGCGTCACCGCACCGCGCATCGCCGCCGCTTCGCGCAGCGATCCGAACAGGCCGGCGCCGACCCCGGCCAGCATCGCCGCGCCCATCGCGGTGGTCTCGGCAAAAGCGGGGCGCTCCACCGTCAGGTCGAGCATGTCGGACAGATCCTGCGCCATCCAGTCATTGGCGACCATGCCGCCGTCGATGCGCAATTCCTGCCAGTCATAGCCGTCGGCGGCAAAGGCGCCCTTGAGGTCGCTGGTCTGGTGCGCCATCGCCTCCAGCGCGGCGCGGACGATATGCGCGCGGCCCGTCGAAAAGCTCAGTCCCGTGATCGCGGCGCGCGCGGCGGGCTCCCAATGCGGCGCACCAAGCCCCGACAGCGCGGGCACCAGATAGACCCCGCCATTGTCGGCGACCGAGCGCGCGAGCGGCTCGCTTTCGGGCGCCGAGGCGATCAGGCGCAGTTCGTCGCGCAGCCACTGGATCAGGCTGCCGGCGACGAACACCGAGCCTTCGAGCGCGTAGTGACGCTCGCCCGAAACCTGCCAGCAGATGGTGGAGAGCAACCGGTGCCGCGATTGCGGCAGGGTGCGGCCGGTGTTCGAAAGCACGAAGGCGCCGGTGCCAAAAGTCGCCTTGGTCTGGCCGGGATCGAGGCAGCCCTGGCCGATCGTCGCGGCCTGCTGATCCCCGGCCATGCCGGTGATCGGAATCGCCGCGCCGAACAGGGCGGCGTCGGTGGTCGCGATCGGCCCCGCGCAGTCGACGATCTCGGGCAGGATGTGGCGCGGCACCCCGAACAGGTCGAGCAGGCCGTCGTCCCAGCCGCTGGCGCCGATCGCCATCAGCGCGGTGCGCGAGGCATTGGTCGCATCGCTGACATGCGCCCCGCCGGTCAGTTTGAAGACCAGCCAGCTTTCGACGGTGCCGACCATCAGATCGTCGCCCGCGTCGCGGAGCTGCGGCCAGTTCTGAAGCGCCCAGCCGATCTTGCTGCCCGAGAAATAGGGATCGAGCAGCAATCCGGTCTTGGCCTGGACAACGGGCTCGTGCCCCGCATCCTTGAGGGTACGACAGATCTCGGCGGTCCGCCGATCCTGCCAGACGATCGCGGGCGCCAGCGGCTCGCCCGTCCGCCGGTTCCAGAAGACCACAGTCTCGCGCTGGTTGGTGATGCCGATCCCGGCCACTGCTCCCGGCCCGCCCGCCTTCGCCACCATCTCGCGCGCGCAGTCCAAGGTCAGCGCCCAGATTTCGGCGGCGTCATGCTCGACCAGCCCGGGTGCGGGATAATGCTGGGTCAAAGGCCGCTGCGCGCTCCCCAGCGCGCGCCCTTCGGGATCGAACAGCATCGCGCGGGTGGATGTCGTGCCTTCGTCGATGACGAGGATCTTGTCGGCGGAACTCATCACGCTCCCTCTCCCCCTTCAGGGGGAGCGCTGCGCGGTGCCGAGGTGCGAAATGCACCCGGCATTTCGCAGATCGTGCCGGGGGCACGATCGACCTCTGCATCGCGCTGCGCTGGCTGGGGAGAGGGGGGAGTCGGGGCAGGAAGAGGCGCCGGATCATGCCCCAATGTAATCAGGATCGCCTGGGTCACGCCCTCAGCATTGTGCATCACATCCGCATTGGTGAACCGCAGCACGCGATACCCTTTCGCTTCCAGAAACACTGTCCGTGCGCCATCATATCGCTCGCGGCCAGCATGACTATCTCCATCCAACTCGACGATCAGCCTTTCGGCGCGAGCCGCGAAGTCGGCAACATAGGGATCTACGGCTAGCTGGCGTACGAACTTCACGCCAATGCGTTTACCGCGGAGGATACTCCACAGTGCGGCTTCAGGCGGAGTTTGCTGCGTTCGAAGTGCTTTCGCGCGAGCGCGGGTTTCGGTGTGTCGTTTCAGGACTCCCCCCTCTCCCCAACCCCTCTCCCCCTAAAGGGGGCGAGGGGCTTTAGAAGCACTCCGCCAAACCCTAAGCTTCGCCGCGGGTCTCGATTAGGGCGGCGGCGATCGCCTCGGTCGGCGATTTTCCGCCCCACAGGACGAACTGGAACACGGGATAGAAACGCTCGCATTCGTCGATCGCCGTTTCGACCAGCAATTCGACCTGGTCGAGCGAGAGGTGGTAATCCTCCTGCCCGTCGAGCAGCGCGGCATGGCGGAACAGGACGATGCCGCTCGACGACCAGAGTTCGAAATGGCCGAGCCAGAGCTGTTCGTTGATCAGCCCGAGCGTCTCGTACATCTCCGAACGCTTCTCGTTCGCGACCTTGATATCGGGCAGCGCCAGGAACTGGAGGACGCGGTCGTCCTCACGCCAGACCGCGCGCAGCTCATATTTGGTCCAGCTGCCGTCCATCGTCGCGACGATCTCGTCATCGCTGACACGCTCATGCGTCCAGCCATGCGCCGCATAATAGGCCTCGAGCATCTCGACCGGCGCACCGCTCGCGCGATCCGCTTCATACTCGTCCAGGGTCATGCAGGTGTCGCCAGTGCCGTTTCCATGGATGCACTCGTGCAACCGCACGGCCCCGAAGACAAGGCAAAACCGCCTATTGCGGAGATTGAACCGGGGACTTTCCGGTGGATCAGCCTGTGGATTTCGGCTTCCCCTTGGCGGCCGCCTTTGGCGCGGGCTTCGCTGCCGGCTTCGGCTTGACGCCTTCGAGCGCGTCGAGCCGGGCACGCAGCGCGTCGGCCTCGTCGCGCGCGGCCGCGGCCATCGCCTTCACCGCCTCGAATTCGTCGCGGCTGACGAAATCCAGGCCACCGATCCATTCCTTCGCACGCTCACGCGCCGAAGCCTCGGCCTCGCGGCCAACCCCGGCCAGCGGTCCCGCCGCGCCGTTCACGAACTTCACGAAATCATCGAGCACGCGGTTTTCGGTCTGCATCTCTATCGTCCTGCGAACATCGTCAAAGCTGAATCTGGGTGCTGGATGCCGGCCGCGCAAGGGCGCCGTCCGCCTG
>JASBTC010000405.1 GCA_030148625.1 Sphingobium sp.
TCCGACGTGAACATCTGGGGCGCATCGGGCACAGTAGAGTGGAAAATCTCGCCCGAAATCGCGGTGAAGTCGATCACCGCCTACCGCAAGGTGACGGGCTTCTGGACACGCGATTCCGATCACAGCCCGGCCACGATCGTCGAAACCAACAGCGACTGGAAGCAGGACCAGTTCTCGCAGGAACTTCAGCTTCAGGGCAAGATGCTGAATGGCAAGTTCAACTGGGTGCTGGGCGGCTACTATTCGAGCGAGCACGGCAACCACAGGGACCTCGTCAACATCGTCGATGCCGTGTTCCTGAGCGGTGCGGTGCTTGACGGGGAGAGCCTCGCCTTCTTCGGCCAGGGCACCTACGAGATCGTGCACGATCTGAACCTGACCGCCGGCGTGCGCTGGACGCAGGACAAGAAGACGTTCGGCAACGCCAACCAGTACGTCGTCGAAGCCGGCTTCCTGACCGGCGCGCCCTACAACCCCGATGGGTCCGGGCTCAAGAACGGCGATCCGCTGATGGGGCCGCTCGGCCAGAGTGCGACGATCAAGGACCGCGCCTGGACGCCGATGGCCAGCCTGTCCTATCGCTGGAGCCCGGAAATCCTGACCTATCTGTCCTATTCCAAGGGCTTCAAGGGCGGCGGCTTCACCCAGCGCGTCTTCCCGCCCTTCGCCTTCATCCCGTCCTTCGCGCCGGAAACGAGCGAGACGTTCGAAGCGGGCTTCAAGACCGATCTGCTCGACCGCAAGCTGCGGCTCAACGGTGCGGCGTTCATCAACAATTACAGCAATCTCCAGATCACCGTGAACGACCCGACCCTGGGCTTCGCCCCGATCATTCAGAATGCGGCGAAGGCGCGGATCAAGGGGCTGGAACTCGAACTGCTCGCCCAGCCGATCGACGGGCTGCGGATCGAGGCAGGGCTGGGCTATCTCGACGCCCGCTACCGCGAAGTCGACATCCGTGCGCTCAATGCGGGCGTCACCAAGGACACGCATCTCCAGAACGCGCCGAAATGGACGTTGAGCGCGGGCATTTCCTATGCCGTGGACATGGGCGACAGCGGCACGATCACGCCGCGCATCGACTGGTCCTACCGCTCGCGCGTCTATAACGACGCGGTCAACACGCCCGAACTGGTCCAGGACGGCTATCACCTGGTCAATGCCGCGATCGCCTATGCCGACAAGGCCGAGCGCTGGAGCCTGTCGCTCGGCGTCCGCAATCTCACCAAGCAGGTCTATCTGGGCTCGGGCTATGCCGACTCGTTCGGCGGCATTTTCGAGGGCGTCTATGGCCGCCCGCGCGAATGGTATCTGACCGCCGGCTACAAGTTCTGACCATGTTGCCGGACATGTCGTTGGAGGCGCGCATCGCCCGGCTGGAGGCGCATCAGGCGATCGAGCGCCTGATCGCCGACCTCGGGCACGGCTTCGACAGCGGCCCTTCCGCCGAGGCGTTGCGCAGTCTGTTCACCGCCGACGCGGTGTTCACGATCGACGGCTATGGCGCGCTGGCCGGTGCCGATGCCATCGCCGACGGGGTCGCCGGCAATGCCGATACGGGCTTTCGCTGGACGCTCCATTATCTGGTGTCGCCGCGCATCGACCTGTCGGCGGACGGCCGCTCGGCGGACGTCGCGTTCATGCTGTGGGAAGTCGCGACCGCGGCGAGCGGCCGCGCCTATTGGATCGGCGGCAGCTATTCGGCGGTCGCGGTCGCGGCGGACGACCGCTGGCGCTTCGATCGTCTGACGCTGAGCGCCGACCTGATCTCTCATTATCCCGAGGGCTGGCACGACAAGCCTGCCACCCTCGATCTGGCCTGAACCCAACCGGGAAGGATCATCGCACGATGCAAGACTTAGCCGAACCTCTCGACCATATCCGGCGCACGGTGCCGCAGATCCGCGACGAGCTGGGCGTCGCGCCGGTTCCGGTCCGGCCGATCCGCGATCCCGCCATCTACGCGCTCGAAAAGGAAAGGCTGTTCAAGAAGGTCTGGCTGAAGGTCGCGACCGCATGGGAATTGCCCAATCCCGGCGACTATAAGGTCAAGGAAATGCCGGTCGCCGATACCTCGGTGCTGATCGTGCGCGGCAAGGACGGCCGTATCCGCGCCTTCCACAATGTCTGCACGCATCGCGGCAACAAGGTGGTGCCCAACAGCGATTTCGAAAGTTTCGGCCGCGCGCGCGCCAATGTCCTGTCGTGCCGCTTCCATGGCTGGGTGTTCAGCACCGAAGGACCGCTCAAATCGGTGCCGCTGAAGGATCATTTCGGCCAGATCGACACCGCCTGCCTCGGCCTGCGCCCGATCGCCTGCGACGAATGGCAGGGCTTCGTCTTCATCAATTTCGATCCCGAGCCCGCCCAGTCGCTCGCCGAGTATCTCGGCGATTTCGCGACTTTGTTCGGCGGCTATCCCTATCATGAATCGACCACGGCGTTCCGCTATTCGACGGTGCTCGAATGCAACTGGAAGGTTGCGCTCTACGCCTTTTCGGAGGGCTATCACGTGCCGACGATCCATGCCGGTTCGCTCCCCGGCTTTCGCGGCATCGAACATACCGATTTCAAGTTGATGGGGCCGCATGCGTCGTCGACCATCTATGGCGCGGGCATGGATGCGGCGCCCTCGACCCAGATGTTCGCGGGCGTCCTGCACGGCAGCGACGTGCATCGCCCGCGCCCCGATCTGCTGCCGCCCGCGATCAATCCCGACCGCCGCGCCGATTTCCAGTTCGAGCTGCCCAATATCTTCCCCAATCTGCTGATCCATCTGGCATCGGGATGCGGCTATCCCGGCATGTCCTATTTCACGCATCAATTCTGGCCACTCGATCATGGTCGGACCTTGTGGGAGGGGATCAACTATTTCCGTCCGGCGGAAAATGCGGCGGAGCGCGCGGCGCAGATCCACGTCAACGCGCTGCACCGCAATGCCTGGCTGGAGGATACCGCGACGATGGAGGACACGTTCACGGGCATCATGTCGGGCGCGATCGACGAGATGCAGCTCATGGATCAGGAATTCCTGATCCGCCACGCCGCGCTGACGCTCGATCGCTATCTCGACGAAACGGACTGAACCACGATGACCATCACCCAATTACCCGCCGGCTTCCACGAGCTCGAACCTCTGGTCGCGCACTGGGCCAGACCCACCGAGAATGAACGCAACGCCATCCGGCTATCGGCTTCGGCGGCGGATTTCATCGGCTTCGACGCGCTGATGGCGCCCCGGCTCGACGCCCTGCTGGCGCATCTCGCCACCCTGCCGGCGCGGCCCGACGATCCGGCGGACTATAACGCCCTGCTATTGGCCGCCGCCTTTGCCGAGGCCGCCCCTCATCACGAGCTGTACGGTGACAGCGCGCAGGTGCCGTACAGCTTCGACGCCCGCCGCTTCACGCCCGATCATGGCAATGACGCGATGTGATCGGTCGGTTCCGACGGAGGCGATCCGGAGGGCGCAGCTTGTCGCTCGATGGTCGACCTCCCCGTCGAAGCGGATGATGGCGCCTTCAGCATGGCGTCGAGCGCGGCTTCGAAATCCATCCCATGG
>JASBTC010000423.1 GCA_030148625.1 Sphingobium sp.
AGCGCGCGCCGCGCCGCGGCATTGCCCGGATCGATCGCGAGCACGCGGCGATAGGCCTGGTTGGCGAGATCGGTACGACCGCGCGATTGCCAATAGCGCCCTTGTTCCAGCAGCGCCGCGACGCCGGGTGCCTGGGCCGCCAGCATCGCGGGCGCGGCGATCGCGATCGCCGCCGTCGAAAAGGCCAACAGCCGGACCGGGTTACGCATCACGCTTCTCCACGGCGGCCAGGCGTTTACGCTCCTGCCGCTTGAGGATCATGTAGATCGGGCCGGAGACCAGTAGCGCCACGAGCAGGCCCGAAAAGGCCATCAGCATCGGGTGACCGCTGAACCAATAGGCAATCCGCATCCATAGCGGCAGATCGCCGACCCAATAACCGTTGCCCACCGCGAAGCTCGACATGCCTTCGCCGTTGACGACCGAGAGGTCGCCCTGGACCTGGGCGTTGATCTTCACATCGGCCAGCCCGTCGATCATCAACGGAAGGCTGACGGTATCGTTCGCGAGCAATGCGATCACGGTGCGGCCGCGCTCGAATGGCGACTGGAAGCTGACGATGCCCGCGAAATTGTCGGTGCCGTAGAGCAGTTCGCTCGCCTGATCCGGTGCCCGATCGAAGGGCGACTGGCCTTCGAACACGCGCTCCACCGCGCCGCGCTCGGCCACGCGCAGGCGGCCATTCTCGTAGCGGACCGGCGCATCGGAGAACAGGCTGCCGAGCTGGGCGAGTTGGGTGCCGCCCAGCACCAATATGTCCTTGGCCGCGAGCGCGCCGGCATCGATGCCGCGCGTGACGGTCAGGCCGGTGACGGGCGCGCCGGTCGAATCCCCGAAGCGTCCCATCAGTTGCAGGAACGCCTCCACCGTCGCCGGGCTCGGCTGGGCCGCCATCACCACCGCGGTCTCGGCGAGGTCGGGGCGGATGGTGAAGGGATAGCCGGCATTCGCGAAGGTTGCGAGATCGGGCATGCGCAGCGCGTGATAGGCGCGCGTCAGGTCGATCGTGCTTTCGGGCAGGATGCTGGTGCGGACATTGTCGGGCAGCGTCCCCACGCACTTCTTCTTGTCGGCGATGATCAGGTTGTAGTCGAAGATCAGCTGGTTCTGGCCGAACAGATTGTAGCGCGGCAGCACGACGGACGCCTTGGAGGTGTGCGAAGTCGTATTGTTCTGGCCCGACAGGCTGTCGAGCCAGCCGTCGCCCGCCAGCGGCAGGGTGCGCAGATATTGTCCGTTGATCGACAGGTCGAGCCGCGAGGCCTTGCGATCGAGCCAGGGCGCGCCCGGATAACGATAGGCAAGGTTGAGCGTCGCCCCCTGGCGCGGCCAGAAGAACAGGTCGGGCGCGACGCGGAAGGCGGTGGTGAGCGGTCCGGGCGGCAGGCCCATGCCCTGCAGTGTATAGGCGTCGACGATCTCGCCCAGTCGCACCGGCCGGTCGGTACGCAGCCAGCGCGGCGCGCTGTAGCGCGGATAGCTGGGGATACGCACGCCGTCGACCGAGGCCGTGGTGCCGCCGAACACGCCCTTGCGCGACGCGAGCGCGGCGGCGGCGAGCTTGAGCTCGCGATCGTCGCGGCCCATCACCAGCAGCAGCTCGCCAAAGGGGTCGGCCGGATTCTTGACGACCGCGACGGTCGCGCCGGTGATGTTGAGCGGAAGGCCGGCGATCTGCCGGCGCGGAGTGACGAACACCACGGCATTGCCGCGCGGAAGCCGGTTGTAGAGCGGCTTGAAGCTGAAGCCGCGATAGCTCGCCATGCCGCCGAACCAGGATGCGAGGCTCGCGGCGGCTTCGAATTCGGCATTGCTGGGCGCACCCGCGAAGACGAAGGGCAGCTTCAGCGGCGCGACGTCGTACCGGTCGAAAAAGGGTGCCGGCAACCGCGTCAGGCTGGGCGCGAGCGGCAAAGTCTGCACCTGAAGGTCGAAATAGGAGCGGACATTGCTGATGTTCGCCCAGAGCGAGGAATGGAAGGGATCCTCGCAGTCGCGCGCATAATGGCCCAGGAAGCGGATATTGAGCTGGTTGTTGCCGGGCAGGAACATCGCCGGATTGACCGGCACGGTGATCACCTGGCCCGCGGCCAGCGCCGGATCGAGCTGGATGGTGCGCGCCACTTCGCCGTTGAGCAGGACCACGAGCTGGCTGACATCGCCGAGTAGCGACGGCGAATAGGCGAAATTGAGTGTCAGATTGGCGCCGGTCACCACCTGGTTGCCGCGCATGCCGAACGGAATGCCGATCTCGCCGCGCGTGCCCTGAAGGCGGACGGGATTGGTGACGCGCAGATCCTTGAAGGTCACGCGCTGCTGCGTGGTGCCGATCCCGGTGGCGGGTAGCACCGCCGGCACATCCCCGGGCACCGCCTGTGCGCGCGCGGCATCGGGCAGGAACAGCAGCGCGCAGAGCAGTGCCGCGCCCGTGGCCGCGATGTCGGAAAGCCGCCGGCGCTTGCGGCGATTGGCCGGTGCCTTGGCGATGCGGATGAGCGTGGAGATATCGACGGTCAGAATGTCGCGGATCGAACGCAGGCCCGAAACACCGGTCTTCACCTTGGTACCCTCCCAGGCGTCGGCACGCCCCATCACTGCGCGGACCAGCAGCCGTTCGCGTGCGCGATCGAGCGGCTGGAAGCGCACCTGCGCTATTCCGCGCTCCATCCGCACGGTGTCGACCGGAATGGTCAGCGTATCGTCGCCCATCGGCATCGAGATGTCGGTGACGTTGCGGCCCTGAAGCACGAAGCCCGACGGCATCCGCGCGGCGAGGCCACCCATCGAGATGTTGTTCGACGCGCCTTCGACGACATAGCCGTCCTCGAAATAGAGCGTCACCGGCACGTCCACGTCGATGCGGATATGCTGGCGCGTCTGGCGCCGTTCGCGCGCGACGGAGACGGCGGCGACCAGGATGATCAGGCTGAAGGTCGCCCAGGCCGCGTTCAGCGCCAGCGTGTCGCTCTGGATGTTGAACAGGTGCGGGAAGAACAGCCATTTCACCACGCCGAACGCGATGCCGAACACCAGCAGCGCGATGGTGATCAGATGCGGCCGCACGATCGCGAAGTCGAAATAGGTCTTGTCGAGCAACCCGCCCTTGTCGGTGACGTTGAACTTGCCCTTGCGCGGCTGGAACAGCGTGAAGATCGTCGGCTTGACCAGGTGAAAGGCCAGCAATGTCTCGTAGATCTCGCCCCAGAACGGACGGCGGTCGCCGCCCTGGATACGCTCGCTCGACTGCATCGACAGGAACAAATGCGGCAGCGCATAGGCGAAGATCAGCGACGCCGATGCGTGGATGATGTTCTGCCCCGCGATCAGATAGGACAAGGGCGAGGTGAGGAACACGATCCGCGGCAGCGGAAACTGGAAATGCAGCATCGCGTTGAGGTAGCAGAGCCGCTGCTGCCAATTGAGGCCGCGGCCGAGCAGCGGATTGTCGATGCGGAAGATCTGCGTCATGCCGCGCGCCCAGCGGATGCGCTGGCCGACATGAAGCACCAGCTTCTCGGTGGCGAGGCCAGCGGAGAGCCGCGTGCCGATATAGGCGGTGTTCCAGCCCATGCGCTGCAGCTTCAATGCGGTATGGGCGTCCTCGGTGACGGTCTCCCCCGCGAAGCCGTTGGTCTCCTCGAGCGCGGAGCGGCGGATGATCGCGCAGGATCCGCAGAAGAAGGTCGCGTTCCACAGATCGTTGCCCTTCTGCACCGCGCCGTAGAACAGATCGCCTTCGCCCGGCATGTCGCGTGCGACCGACAGGTTCCGCTGAACCGGATCAGGCGAATAGAAATGGTGTGGCGTCTGCATCAGCGCCAGTTTGGGATCGGTCTGAAACCAGCCGACGGTGAGCTGGAGGAAGGCGCGGGTGGGTACGTGATCGCAATCGAAGATCGCGATCAACTCGCCATCGGTCTTCTTCATCGCGGCGTTGAGGTTGCCCGCCTTGGCATGGAGATTGTCGGCGCGCGTCAGATAGCCGCAGCCCGCGGTGCGGGCGAATGCCTGGAATTCGGGCCGACGCCCGTCGTCCAATATGTAAACACGGAAGCGATCGGCGGGATAATCCATGTCCATCGCCGCGAAGACGGTGTTCTGGACGATCTCCAGACTCTCATTATAGGTCGGGATATAGACATCGACGATCGGCCATTCGTCGGGCGTGCCTTCGACCTCGATCACCGGGCGTTCGAGCGGCCAGCTCGTCTGGAGGAAGCCGAGCACCAGGATCACCCAGGCATAGAGTTCGGCCAGATAGAGACCGCTGCCCAGCAGGAAGGCCGGGACGCTGTCGAATTCCAGCGTGTTGGTGGTACGCCACACGATATAGCGGGTGGAGATGATCAGCGAGAGCGCGGCAATGGTCAGCGTCGTGCGGCGGCTCTTCACGCGGCCGAATATGATCGCGCCCACGATCGAGGCGAGTGCGAACAGCCACTGCGAACGCTCGTCGAGCGGCACGGTGATGACGACGATCGCGAGGGCCGCGACGCACAATCCGGAGATCGCGAGCAGCGCAGTGCGTAGCCGGGGCGGCAGGGCGGCGGTATCCATGGGACTCAGATCTGCAGCGCCGGGGTGTCGGCATCCTCATCGGCGACAAGGCCGATCCGGCGCTCGACCGCATGGGCAAGCCGGTCCAGGTCGATACGAACCACACTGGATGGTGCGAATTTCGCGATCGGCTCGAACATCGCCAGCGCCTCGTTCACCGCCTCGTCACGACGCACGGTGCCGAGCAGCGTATCGCCCAGCAGTTCGCGGATGAACGTATGGCTGTGGCGCGAGAGACGCCTGGTATCGTCGAGCTGATTGAGTACGAAGGCAGTCTTTTCGAGTTGCGCGATCGGCGTGCCGGGTTCGACCAGCGGTAGTGTCGCGAGCGAGCCCGCAAAGGGCAGCAGGGGGCAGATATGCAGGTCGCAATGCCTGAGCAGTCGCGTCTTGAGTGCGCGCGATCCCGATGCGATGTCGAGCAGGGTGATGCGGTGCGGATCGAACAGGCCCGGATCGTCCTGGTCGAGCACGTCGAGGAAGCGCCTGTCCTCGGTGATCGCATGGCCGTTGAGCAATTCGACACCGCTCACCACCATCGTGTCGCCCGGCGCATAGGTCATGCCGGCCACGGTCTGGCTCGGAAGCATTCCGAAATGCAGTTTCAGCGAATCCTGATAGGTGAAGTCGATCGCGGTTACCTGATGCCCGCGTTCGGCAAGGTGCATCGCGAGCTGCGCCGTAAGGAAGGTGCTGCCGACGCCGCCCTTCGGCGAATGGACGAGGATCAGCATCAGTTCTTGTCCGACAGGCGGCCGAGGAACTGGCGCATGTTGACGACCTCGCCACGCGGTTCGGCGGCGGGCGCGGTATCCTTGGCATAGCGACTGAAAAGCCCCGCCTTCTTTGGCGATGCTGGGCGTTCGGTACGGTTCGTGCGCGTGCGGATCTGTACTTCGGCGGCTGCGAGCGTCGGTGCCCGTTCCCCCACGACGCGTTCGTCGATCAGCAGCGCCTCGAAGATCGGCCAGAGTTCCATATCCGCGAACGGATCGGCGAACTCCTGATATTTGAAATCCCTGCGGTTCAGCCGCGCGAGCAGGTTCTTTGCATCCTGACGCATTGGGTACTCCGGAATTGGGAGCTGCCACAATGCGTTGCATTGGTTAATAAGATGTTAGTCCTGACGCCCTTCGAAGACTTTGATGTACGGGACTCTCGACCTGTTTTCGGCCCCAAACGCTATCTCGAAGATACCGACGCCTTCGAGATCGGTTCGATCAAGCGCCGCGCGGTCGCCGGTGCATTCGCTCGGCTGCAGATACACATTTGGTTATCGTTCACGCGGCTGTGTTCGGCCGGCCTTTTTTGATGAAATCGATAAAGGCGCGCAGCGGCACCGGCAGATAGTGCCGGCCGGGATAATAGAGCATCGGCCCGGAAAAGCTCTGGCACCAGGGTTCGAGGATGGTTTCCAGCGCGCCGCTGGCGAGATGCGGTTTCAGCCAGTCCTCGAAAAGGTGGATGATGCCCAGGCCCGCGACTGCGGCCTCGACGATCAGGTCGCAGGCCAGGCCGGGCTGGATCAGCAGGGGGCCGGGCGGGTCGACGCGTATGACCTCGCCATCACGTTCGAATTCCCAGGTCGCCATCGCCCCGCCCGAAAAACGCCCGCGCATACAGGCGTGGCGGAGCAGGTCGCGCGGATGTTCGGGCCGGCCATGGGCGGCGAGATAGGATGGTGCGGCGGCGGTGACGATGCGCTGCGTGCGCGGACCGATCGGCACCGCGATCATGTCCTGCTCCAGCCGCTCTTCGTAGCGGATGCCGGCGTCGCAGCCCGAGGCGAGGATATCGACGAAGCCGTCCTCCGCCGTCACTTCGAGCTGGATGTCGGGATAGGCGCGCAGGAACGGGATCACGATCGACGGCAGCACGGTCCGCGCGACATTGGCGGGCACGTTGAGCCGGAGCGTCCCCGCCGGGCGATCCCGGAAATTGTTGACCACATCGACCGCCGCCCGGATCTCGCTCAGCGCCGGTGCGAGGCGTTCGAACAGGCGTGCGCCGGCTTCGGTGGGGGCGACGCTACGCGTCGTCCGGTTGAGCAGACGGATCCCCAGCCTGGCTTCGAGGCGCCGTACCCCTTCGCTCAGGCCCGATGCCGAGCCCCCGGTGGTGCGCGCGGCTTCGCGAAATCCGCCCGCGCGGACGATCGTCACGAACATCGACAGGTCATCAAGTTCGGTCGCCATTGTTCGCTATTCCGTACAGCCCGTGCCGATTGTTACGACTTATCGTGCAAACGGGCGAGGTCCATATTGCGGTCATCCCATCAAGGAGATTTCCAATGACCGATCTCGACACGGCCGGCGCCTTCGCTCTGGGCGACCGCATGGTGAAGCGCCTGGGCTATGGCGCGATGCAACTCGCCGGTCCCGGCGTGTTCGGGCCACCCAGGGATCGCGATGCCGCGATCGCGGTGCTGAGAGCAGCGGTCGCGAGCGGCGTGAACCATATCGACACCAGCGATTATTACGGTCCGCATGTCGTCAACCAGCTGATCCGCGACGCGTTGCACCCTTATCCCGAAGCGCTGCAGCTGGTGACCAAGGTCGGCGCGGTGCGTGGCGCCGACGCATCATGGATTCCAGCGCTCGAACCCGCCGACCTGATCGCCGGCGTGCATGACAATCTCCGCAATCTCGACATCGAGGCGCTCGACGTCGTCAATCTGCGGGTCGGTGGCCTGGAAGGGCCGGCCGAGGGGGCGATCGGGCGGCAGTTCGAAGTGCTTGCCGACCTCCAGCGCCAGGGCCTGATCCGTCATCTCGGGCTGAGCAACGTCACCTCGGCGCAACTGGCGGAGGCGCGGGCGATCGCACCGGTGGTCTGCATCCAGAATCACTATAATCTCGTCCATCGCGCCGACGACCCGATGGTCGACGAACTCGCCGCGCTGGGCATCGCCTATGTTCCGTTCTTTCCGCTCGGCGGCTTCTCTCCGATCCAGTCGGCGACGGTGTCGGATGTCGCGGCCCGGCTCGATGCGACACCGATGCAAGTGGCGCTGGCGTGGCTGCTGCAGAGATCGCCCAATATATTGCTGATCCCGGGCACGTCTTCGGTGGCGCATCTGGGCGAGAATCTGGCGGCAGCCGAACTGGTGCTGTCCGGCGATGTGCTCGCCGAACTCGACGGGATCGGTGGGTGAGCGCTTCCCATCGGATCGGCTGCTCTAGGACGGCAGGATGAAGATCGCCCAGGCCAGCAATGGACCGATGAGCGTCACCACCACGCTGTACAGCAGTAGCTGGCGGAACAGGGCATCGCGCCGGTCGGGATCCGCATTGGCGACGACGAGGGCGCCGTTGGTCGAGAAGGGCGAGGTGTCGACGATCGTCGTCGATATCGCGATGGCGATGACGGTGCCGATGGGATTCATGTCGCTGGCGGCCAGGAAGGGCAGGGCGAGCGGCACGACGATGCCGAGCAGCGCCGTGGACGAGGCGAAGGCCGAGACGACGCCCCCCAGATAGCAGAGCAGCAGGCCGCCGATCAGCGGCATGCCGATGCCCGCGATCGCGTCGCCCGCGACGGTCACCGTGCCCAGTTTCTGCAGCAAGGCGACATAGGTGACGACGCCGCAGATCAGCAGGACGGTGGACCAGGCGACACGATCGACCGCACCCTTTTGCGAGCGCGGGGCGGCGATGGCGAGCAGCGCGGCGGCGGCGATGGCCAGCACGCCGATATTGACGTCGAAGCCGATCGCGACGATCGCGGTCGCGGCCAGCACGAGCAGAGTGAGCAGCCGTTCGCGCCGCATGCCCTCTGCCGGATCGGCATCCGCCTGTTCCTCGAACGGTTCGGGCGGATCGCGCAGCAGGCGATATCCGCCGAGCACGAGGAAGACCGCGATCGCGATGGCGGTGTTGAATCCGAAGCTGGCGAAGAACAGCGCAGTGGGCGCGGGATCGATGCCCGCCTGCGCAACCACGCCATTGGTGACGCCGCCATAGATGGAGGTGGGGGAGAAGGCGCCCGCCTGGGCGCCGTGGATCGCCATCAATCCCATCATCAGCGGGCTGATGCGGTGGCGCGCGGCGAACCGCAGCGCGATCGGCGCGACGATGGCGACGGCGGCGGGGCCGAGCGCGCCGAAGGCAGTGAGCGCGGCGGCCGCGGCAAATACCACCCATGGCATCATCACCGCGCGTTCGCCGGTGAGGCGGGCGAGGCCGCGCACCATCCAGTCGATCGCGCCGTTGCGCTCGGCGATGGCGAACAGGAAAGTGATTCCGACCAATGTGACGAACAGGTCCGCGGGAAAGCCGGCCAGGACGTCCTTGGCGGACGCATCGGCCAGGACGCTTCCCACCGCGAAGGTCGCCGCCAGCGCCAGCAGTCCCATATTGATCGGACGTAGCGTGGCGATGGTGAAAACCATTGCCAGCACGCCGACCGAAATGACGTGAACCGACATCCCCATTTTTCCGCCCTTCATGATCCCCGACCGATGTCGCCGAGGGGTATC
>JASBTC010000425.1 GCA_030148625.1 Sphingobium sp.
GCAGCACACCGTAAGCGTCCGCCGTAAGCATCACGATGTTGCGCGGCACCGGCCCCATATTCTGCTCGGACGCATTGGGGATGAATTCGATCGGATAGGAACCGCGGCTGTTCTCCGCCAGGCTGTCATCGTCCAGATCGATCTCTCGCGAGACCGGATCGATCACGACATTTTCGAGCACGGTGCCGAAGCGCTTGGTCGTCGCGAAGATCTCGGGCTCAGCCTCGGGCGAGAGGCGAATCATCTTGGCGTAGCAGCCGCCCTCGAAATTGAAGACCGCGGTGTCCGACCAGCCATGTTCGTCGTCGCCGATCAAGGTGCGCGACGCGTCGGCCGAAAGCGTCGTCTTGCCCGTGCCCGACAGGCCGAAGAACACCGCCGTATCGCCCTTGGGGCCGATATTGGCCGAGCAATGCATCGGCATGATGCCGTCGACGGGCAGCTTGTAGTTGAGGATGCCGAACACCGATTTCTTCATTTCGCCGGCATAGGCGGTGCCGCCGATCAGGATCAGCTTCTCGGTGAAGTTGACCGCGATCACCGTTTCCGAGCGGCAGCCATGGCGCGCGGGGTCGGCGCGGAAGCTGGGCAGATCGATGATCGTGAATTCGGGAACGAAGCCACGCAGCACCTCAGCTTCCGGGCGCACGAGCAGCGTCCGGATGAACAGGCTGTGCCACGCGAATTCGGTGACGACGCGCACATTGACGCGATGTTCGGGCTGCGATCCGCCGAACAGATCCTGGACGAACAAGGTCTCCTTGTCGGCGACCACCGCCAGGAAATCAGCCTTGAGCGCCGCGAACTGCTCGGGCGTCATGCCCCGATTGGTGTCGCCCCACCACACGCTCGCTTCGGTCTCGGCATCCCTGACAATGAACTTGTCCTTGGCCGAGCGGCCGGTATGTTTGCCCGTCTCGACGACCAGCGGGCCATCCTTGGCGAGGACACCCTCGCCGCGGCGGACCGCCAGTTCGACCAGCGGCGCGGTGCCCAGATTCCAGTGGAGTTGGGCGCCCGTCCTGATCCCCTGTGCGTCGAGCGTGAAATCGGGGGTGCGGTCGGTCAACGCGTGTCTCCTGATACAATAAAGCCGCGCCCTTTCGTCGGGTGCCGGCGTCCGATGCCCCGCGCATATCGGCTGCGGATGGCATGGTCAAACCTCCGTCCGGCCTGACAGCGCAGTCATGTGCGATTTGCGGGACGACGCGGCTTGCTCTACACCCCGACGAGCTGAATCCTGACGGATCAGGGGCCAGGGAGCTGTTCTCGAATGTCCGCCACGATCGCGCTCGTCGATGACGACCGGAATATCCTGACCTCGGTGTCGATCGCCCTCCAAGCCGAGGGTTTCATCACGCGACTCTATACCGATGGCGAGAATGCGCTGAAGGCGCTGACCGAGAATCCGCCCGACCTGTGCGTTTTCGACATCAAGATGCCGAAGATGGACGGGCTCGAGCTGCTGCGGCGGCTGCGCGAGAAGAGCAATGTGCCCGTCATCTTCCTCACGTCGAAGGACGACGAGCTCGACGAAGCGCTCGGCCTCGCCATGGGCGCCGACGATTATATCGCCAAACCCTTTTCCCAGCGCCTGCTGATCGCGCGAATCCGCGCGATCCTGCGCCGGACCGAGCTGGCGGCACAGCCCCAGGGCGGCGAAGAGGAGCCGGTGGAACTGCTCGTGCGCGGCCGGCTCGAAATGGATCCCGCGCGCCATCGCGTCGTCTGGGCCGGCGCCGAAGTCACGCTGACCGTCACCGAATTCATGATCCTCGAATCACTGGCGCGCCGCCCCGGCGTGGTGAAGTCGCGCGACCAGTTGATGGATGCGGCCTATCAGGAAGACATGTACGTCGACGACCGCACCATCGACAGCCATATCAAGCGCCTGCGCCGCAAATTCCGCCAGGTGGACGACGCCTTCGACGCCATCGATACGCTCTACGGCCGTGGCTACCGATTTACCGAAGAATAACGAGGGCGATCTTTCGCTCGCCTGGTCGGGTCGGCTGTCGCTGACCCGCAGGATCCTTGCGGTCAACATCTTTGCGCTGGCGCTGCTTGCCGGGGGGTTCTTCTACCTCGACAGCTATCGCGCGCGCCTGGTCGACAGCCGCCGCGAACAGGTGGCGCGCGAGATCGAGCTGATGGCGCGCGCGCTCGACATCGCCCGTCCGGCGGATCGCGACGGCCTGCTCCTCTCGCTCGCACGCGAGGGCAATGGCCGGCTGCGGCTCTATGCGACCGACGGCACGCTGGCCGTCGACAGCTGGGTGCTTGGCGGCCCCAATTACACGCTGCGCGATCCCGACGCGGAGCCATGGGAACGGCATGCGGCACGCTTCCTCGATCGCGCGATCGACGCCGTGGCGGGCGCGGATCGCCCCGCCCCCTATGTCGAGCCGACCCCGGATCACGGCCAGTCCTGGCGCGAGGTCACGGCCGCCAATGCCAGTCGCGGCGCAAGCACCGCGGTGCGGCTGGCGCCCGATCGAACGCTGATGATATCCGCGGCGATCCCGCTGCCCCATGCCGAGCGCGGCACGCTCTTCTATGTCGAGAATGCGCGCGACATCACGCGCATCGTCCGCGCCGAACGCTTTCGACTGGGCGTGGTGATCGCCGTCGTCGCCCTGCTCTCCGTCCTGCTCTCGCTGTTCCTCGCGCGCACGATCGTCCGGCCGCTCCGGCGGCTGGCCTGGGCGGCGGTGCGTGTCCGGCTGGGCCGCGCGCGCGATGTCGAAGTGCCCCGCCTGCCCGAGCGCCGCGACGAGATCGGCATGCTGGCGCGCGCGCTCGCCGATATGAGCCATGCGCTCAACATGCGGATCGACGCGATCGAGGCGTTCGCCGCCGATGTGACGCATGAGCTAAAGAACCCGCTCGCATCGCTGCGCTCGGCGGTCGAAGGCCTGCAGACGGTCAAGGATCCGGGGCTTCAGGCGCAGCTCCTCGCGATCGTCCAGGACGATGTCCTCCGGCTCGACCGGCTGATCACCGACGTCGCCGAGGCCTCGCGGCTCGACGCGCAATTGTCGCGCGCGCCGTTCGAGCCCGTCGATCTCGGCATATTGATCGAGACCATCTTGAAGAGCCGCGAGGCGCGCGGCACCGACGGCGCGGTTCCGATCGCCTTTGCCCGCCCGCGCAAGGGCAGCGCGGTGGCGCGCGGCGACGCATCGAAACTGGCGCGCGTCGTCGAGAATCTGCTCGACAATGCGGTCTCCTTCTCGCCACCCGGCGGGCTGGTGCGGATCGACGCCACGCATTCGGGCGAGCAGATCCTGATCTCGGTCGAGGATGAGGGGCCCGGCGTGCCCGAGAGCGCGCGCGAAACGATCTTTCGCCGTTTCCACAGCGACCGGCCGGAGAATGACGGGTTCGGCCGCCATTCCGGCCTGGGACTCTCGATAGCCAACACGATCGTGGACGGGCATAATGGCACCATCGTCGTGCAGGATCGCTCCGATTCCGGCCCCGGCGCCCGCTTCGTCGTGACCCTGCCCGCCGTGGAGACACCGGCTTGACCCCGCTTTCGACCGAATTGCTGCATGCCTCGACCGTCGCGATTGGCGGCCGCGCCGTGCTGATCGAGGGCGTGTCCGGATCGGGCAAGTCGGATCTCGCGCTGCGGCTGATCGATCGCGGGGCGGAACTGGTGAGCGACGATTATACGCTGGTGCAGCGCCTTCCCCAGGGGCTCACCGCCGCCGCGGCGCCCAATATCGCCGGCAAGATCGAGGTCCGCGGGATCGGCATCGTCGAACTGCCCTATCGCGAGAATGTGCCGGTCGCGCTGCTCGTCACGCTGAGCGCGCCGCCCGAGCGGTTGCCCGAGCCCGGGCGCAGCCGATCGATCATGGGAATCGAGGTGCCCTGCATCATCCTTGCGGGACTCGAGGCATCGGCGCCGCTCAAGGTCGAGTTCGCGCTCGGCCAGCTCGGCGCCGGGCGATGACCGAAGCGCCGCGCCCCAAACGGATCCTGCTCGTCACCGGCATGTCCGGTGCGGGCAAGTCGACGGTGATGAACTGCCTGGAGGACATGGGCTGGGAAGCGGTCGAGAATCTGCCGCTCGGCCTGCTCGACCGGCTGCTCGCAGCGCCCCAGGCCCTGGATGCCCAGGGCGACGATCGTCCGCTCGCGCTCGGCATCGACAGCCGCACGCGCGGATTCGATCCCGACCGAATCATCATGCGCATCAAGCAGTTGCGCGAGCTTCATGGCCATGATGTCGAGACGTTGTTCCTCGATTGCGCCGGCGCCGAGCTCGAGCGCCGTTTTTCCGAGACGCGGCGGCGTCACCCGATGGCGCAGGATCGTCCGGTCTCCGACGGAATCGCGCGCGAACGCGAGCTGATGGGGCCGCTGCGCCACTGGGCCGAGCATGTCATCGACACGACCGAGACCCAGTCCAACGAACTGCAGCAACAGGTTCGGGCGCGATTCGGCGGCACCCGCCCGGAGGAGCCGACGATCACCGTCATGTCCTTCGGCTATTCGCGCGGCGTTCCGCGCAGCGCCGATCTGTTGTTCGACATGCGATTTCTGCGCAATCCGCATTGGGATCTGGCGCTGCGACCAAAAACCGGCCTGGATGAGGCAGTGGGCGCCTATGTCGCCAAGGATCCCGCTTATGATCAGGCGCTGCGGCAGATCGAATCGCTGCTGCTCCTCCTCCTCCCGCGCTATGCGCAGGAGGGAAAATCCTATCTTACCATCGCATTCGGCTGCACCGGCGGGCGCCATCGCTCGGTCCATGTCACCGAACGCGTGGCCGCAAGGTTGCGCTATGCGGGTTTTTCCCTCACGGTCGCCCACCGCGATCTGGCCTCTAAACCGCTGGACGCGATGGAGGGAGCGCCGAAAGCTGGCTCATGAGTTTCAAAAGCAGGTCTGGATAGATGATCGGATTGGTGTTGGTTACCCATGGCCTTCTGGCGAAGGAGTTCGTGGTCGCCATGGAGCATGTCGTTGGCCCGCAGGAGGCTATTCAGCCGATCTGCATCGGCCCGGACGATGACATGGACGTGCGCCGCAAGGATATCGCGCGCGCGATCGCCGAAGTCGATCGCGGCGATGGCGTCATCCTGCTGACCGACCTGTTCGGCGGCACGCCGTCGAATCTGGCGATCTCGCTGATGAAGACCGGCCATACCGAAGTGATCGCGGGCGTGAACCTGCCGATGCTGATTCGGCTTGAAGGGGCAAGACGAACGATGAAGGTGAAGGATGCCGTGGCCGCCGCGCGCGAAGCGGGGCGCAAATATATCAGTGTCGCCTCCGAAGTGCTGGGCGAATCGGTTTGACCCCGATCGCGCGCACCGTCCTGATCACGAACAGGCGCGGGCTGCATGCGCGCGCCAGCGCCAAGTTCGTCACGCTCGCCAGCCAGCAGAGCGCGGCTGTCGAGGTCGAGAAGGACGGATCGGCGGTCACCGGCACGTCGATCATGGGCCTGATGATGCTGGGCGCGGCGATGGGCGACAGCGTCACCATCCGCGCCAAGGGCGACGGCGCCGAAAAGGCGGTGCAATTGCTGGCGGAACTCGTCGAAGCGAAATTCGGCGAAGAATGAGCCTTTGATCGATGCCGCGCGAGATTACCGGATTCTCGAACGAGACCGTCAAACGCGTCCGTTCGCTGCGCGACAAGAAGCATCGCCGGCAGGAAGGGCTGTTCCTGGCCGAGGGCCTGCGCATCCTGGCTGAGGCCGAAGAGGCCGGATTTCTGCCCGAAATGCTGTTCTACGCGCGCGATTCGGCCGATCACCCGATCGTGCGCCGGCTGATCGCGACCATCGAGGCGGCGGGCGGCGACGTGATCGAGACGATCCCGGACATTCTCCACAAGCTGTCGGGCAAGGAGAATCCGCAAGCCGTGATCGGCGTCTATCGCGAACGCCCGACCCCGCTTGATGCCATCGACCGGACCAGCGCGAATATCTGGCTGGTGGCGCAGGCGCTGCGCGATCCCGGCAATCTCGGCACGATGCTGCGCACCGGCGACGCGGTCGGCGCCGGCGGACTGATCCTGATCGACGATTGTGTCGATCCCTTCTCGGTCGAGGCGGTGCGCGCGAGCATGGGCGCATTGTTCACGCAGCAGATCGCCACGGCGCGCTGGGCGGATTTCATCGCATGGCTGCGGACCGGGCCGGGATTGCTCGTGGGCACCAGCCTCAATGCCAGCCATGATTATCAGGCGCCGCGCTACGAACGGCCGACCTTCATCCTCACCGGCAACGAAGCGCGCGGCCTGCCCGCCGACTATGAGGCCGAATGCGATCTGCTGGTGAAGATGCCGATGCTCGGCAAGGCCGACAGCCTCAACGCCGCGGTCGCGACGGCGGTGATGGCCTATGAAGTGCTGAACCAGCATCGCAAGGGGTGATTATCCCGACAGCGGGAGGGAACTTCGATCGAAGCTCGTTGTTCAACCGATATGAAACGCCTGCTTCCGCTGACTCTTGCCCTGCTTGCGGGCTGCACCGTCATTCCCAAGGGTGATGCGCCAACCGAGCCATCACAGCCCGCGGCGACATACAGGGCGCTCGGCACCGAACCGGGCTGGACGCTGAAGGTCACGCCCGGGCGCCTTTATTATGAGGGCGACTATGGCGCGACGAAGATCGACACGCCCCGACCGGAACCGCGCACCACGTTCAACGGCCATCGCTACGAAACCGCACGACTGACGGTGGACGTGACGCACAGCCAGTGCAGCGACGGCATGAGCGACCGGCTCTATGAGGACAGCGTGACGGTGACCGCGGACGGAAAGACGGTGAAGGGCTGTGGCGGCGCGATCCTGTCGCCGCAGACGCTGGAGGGAACCAACTGGACGATCCTGCGGGTGGGCGAGATGGACGCGCTTGCCGACCGGCCGGCCAACATCGCCTTTGCCGACGGCCGCATTTCCGGCACCACCGGCTGCAACCGCTTCTCCGGCCCCTATGACGTCAACACCACCGCGCTGACGCTCGGCGCCGTCGCCGCGACCAGAATGGCCTGCCCGGGCACCGCGATGGAACAGGAGACCAAGCTGCTCGCGATCCTCAAGGGCACGCTGGGCATGACGTTCCGCAACGGCGAGACACTGATCCTGACCGGCACGAACGGGCGGACGGTGGTGCTTCAGCGCAAAAACTGACCTGTCGCTCCAGCGAAAGCCGGAGC
>JASBTC010000435.1 GCA_030148625.1 Sphingobium sp.
TGACCCGCGCCGCCCAGGAACTGGGTGTTTCCGCGGGCGCGCTGAGCCAGCAGATCAAGGTGCTCGAAGGATTTCTGGGCGTTCAGCTGCTGGAGCGGAGCGGGCGGGGCGTAGTGCCCACTTTCTGGGGCCAGAAATACCTGCCCGGCGTGGCGGAGGGGTTTGCCGCGCTGCGCCGCGCCCAGAAGATCGTGCAGCAGCAGAAGCACGATACGGAGATACGGATCAGCGCCCCCGCGTCGATTTCGACGCGCTGGCTGGCCGGCCGGTTGTTCGAATGGTCCAGCCGTCACCCCAAGAGCGCCTTTCAGCTCCGCGCGTCGGATGCCGAACCCGATCTCCAGTCGGGCGAGGCGGATTTTCGCGTAACCTATGGCGATCATGTCGTCGTCCACGCACATTATGCCGAACTGTTCGTGGATGCGGTGACGCCGGTCCTGAGTCCCCGGCTGGTCGCACATGCCCTGACCGAACCCGCGCAGCTTCTCGACTATCCGCTGATCGGCGTCGACTGGGGGCCGGAGATCGACGCGCCGCCGCCCGGCTGGACGGACTGGCTGACCCATAACGGCGTGACGGCGGCACCGAGCCGAGCCGCGCTGACCTTTTCGCTCTCCAGCACTGCCGTCGATGCGGCCGTCAGTGGCAACGGGATCGCCCTGGCTCAGCTGTCGATGGTTGGAGAAGACCTGGCCACCGGCCGGCTCGTCGCGCCCTTTCCCGACAGGACGCTTGCCATGCCCAAGCCCTATTATCTGGCCTGGGGCGCTTCGGCGCTGGCGAAGGCCGGATGCAAGGAGATGCAGCGCTGGCTGATGCGCAAGGGCCGGGCCGACTGACCGAAAAGGTGCGCCGGGCGATCCGCCATTGCCTTGCCGCGATCGGGGTGCATATCATCGCCCGCCGATGGGGAAGGGGATGATATGACGCTCGAGACATGGTGGCTGCTGGTCGCAACGGTTTTCCTGATGGCGGGTACGCCGGGGCCGAACATGCTCCACGTCATGAGCCGCAGCGCCGAGTTCGGTGCGCGGCGCAGCCTTGCGGCGATGGCGGGATGCCTGATCGCGCTGCTTGCCATCCTCACCGCATCCGCGGCGGGGCTGACGGCGCTGCTGATGGCGATCCCCGGCGCGTTCGAGGTGCTGCGCTATCTGGGTGTCGCCTATCTCCTCTATATCGGGATCCAGGCGTGGCGGGCCGATGTGACGGCGGACGGCCCGCAAAGCGGGTTGGCGGAACGCCGAATGTCGGCTGCGAAACTGTTTCGCGGCGGGCTGGCGATCGGGTTGAGCAATCCCAAGATCCTGCTGCTCGTCACGGCCTTTCTGCCCCAGTTCATCGATCCGAAAGCACCGCAGGCGCCGCAGTTCGCGATCATCATCGCGACCTTGGCCGCGGCGGAGCTGTTCTGGTATGTCGTCTATGGCCTGGGCGGGCATTCGCTGTCGCACTATCTGAGCCGGCCTGCGATCAAGCGCGCCTTCAACCGGCTGACCGGTGGGCTGTTCATCGGCTTTGGTCTCGCGCTGCTGCGGACGCGCCCGGCCTGAGCCTATCCAGGCAGGGCGCGCGCGCTGATCGTCAGGGCGTCAGGCCCAATGCGATCCGTTCGATCCGCCTGGCGATCTCGCCCGCGCCGACCCCCTTGCCGATCGTGTTGGAGAGAACCACGACGGTCACCCGATCCTGCGGGAACTCCGCAAGGCTGGCGGAAAAACCGTCGATGCCACCGCCGTGATCGACCTTGCGATGTCCTTCGACGATCGAGGTCTCAAGGCCGAAGCCATAGTCGCTCGCGGTGCCATATTGCTTGAGGATGACCGGGCCGGTGCCTTGCCCGTTCGCCAACGTACCGGGAGCAATCATCGCGGTGAAGGTCGCGGGCTTCAGCACCTTTCCACCGAACAGCGCGGCGTTCCAGCGCGCCAGATCGCTTGCCGTCGATCGCATCGCGCCGGCACCGCGCGGCACGGTCATCGAAATGAATTCGGCATTCTTGAACTTGCCGGGGCCGTCGCCGTCATAACCGTGCGCCCGCCCGGGCACGATCTCGCTTTCGTCGTCGAGCGCGGTCTGCGTCATGCCGAGCGGCACGAAGAAGCGCCGCTTGAGCACGGCGGCCAGCTTTTCGCCCTCAACCTTCTCCACGATCGCGCCGAGCAGGAAATAGCCGGCATTGCTGTACGACCAGCTCGATCCCGGCGCGAAGTCGCTGCCCTTGGGCCTTGCCCCGAGATAAGCGACCATCTCGTCGGTGGACCGGGGCAGGATTTTCACGGTCGTATCGGCGGGGTCGGGATAGTTGGACAGGCCGGAGGTGTGCTGCAGCAACTGACGGATCGTGATCCCGTCCGCGCCCGGAAAGGCGGGCAGATATTTCGCCAGCCGATCGTCGATGGAAAGCCGGCCTTCCTCCTGCAACTTCAGGATGGCTGCAGCGGTGAACTGCTTGGTGACCGATCCGATGCGGAAGACCGAGCTGTTGGCGACGGGCGCCTGCTGTTCCAGATCGGCCTGGCCATATCCCTTCACCAGGACAGGCGCGCCGTCCTTGAAAACGGCGACCTGCAGCCCGGGGCTGACGCCCTCGGTTACCGCGGCCCGGGCAGCCCGGTCGATCGCCGCCGCCGTGGCCGTCATATCGGCGGCCGAGGACGGTGCGGCCATCGCCATGGCGGCGAGCATCGAGACGGCGGCAAAGCCGAATTTCGCAAACTTCATCGTTTTTCCTTGAGTTACCGGCTTTTACGAAAATCGTTTCAGCGTTCCATGCCGACCTGGCCTGTCCCTATTGGATCATGAAGTGCGTCACCTGGTTGCCCGGCGCGACGCCGTAGCGAACCTTGGCGGTGCGCCCGGCAAAGGTCGCGGTATAGCTATAGTCGACATCGTCGCCTTTCTCGGCGCGCTCGGTCAGATCCAGCGACTTCAGCGCGCCGGCGTTCGCCAGCAGGGCTTTCATGCTCTCATTGTGCATGGGCACATATTCGGCCGGAAACAGCGGCACATCGGCCGGGGTCAGGCTGCCGGCGCGCGCGGTTTCGATCAGGGCGGTGACGCGACGCGCGATCGCGGGCTCGGGCGCGGGCCTGGGTGCCGGGGCGGTGAGCTTCGCATCCCAAAGTGCTGCGATGCCGTCGTTGAACTTGTCGGGTTCGGTTGCACCCGAATTGGTCAGCACGATGATCGCCAGCTCGTCGCCGAGATAGCGCGAATAATAGGTCTTGAAGCCCTGCCAGGACCCGCCATGGTAATAATGTGGCGCGCCGCCGGCCTGCGCGATGCTCCAGCCGAAGCCATAGGGATAGGGCTTGCCGCTGTTGAGCTTCGCCGGCGTCCAGATCTGTTTCCAGCCGGCCGCGCTCAGCACCTTGCCCTGCTCGACGCCGCGGTTCCAGGCGATCATGTCCTTGATCGACAGATAGAGCGCGCCGTCCCCTGTGGGGTTCAGATTGGCGTAGCTGAAGTCCTGGTTCTTCACCACGCCGTCGACGAGCTTGTAGCCGGCGGCTCGGTTCTTCACGACGTCGCTGTCGTTGAGTTCACGCGCGGTGGCCATGCCCAACGGCCCGAATATGTCGGTCGCGAGTATGTCGAGATAGCTGCGGCCGGTGGCCTTTTTCACCAATATGCCGAGCAGGGCATAGCCGGTGTTGCTGTAGCTCCAGCGTGCGCCGGGGGCGAAATCGAGCGGCTTGGCATAGGCCTGCTTGATATAGGTCTCGTCGCTGAAATCCTTGCCGGCGTAGAACGCCCCGCCGAGATTGGCGACGCCCGATGTATGGGTCAACAACTGGTGGACGGTCATGCTGCGCCAGCTGACCGGCGCGTCGGGCAGATATTTCGAGACCGGGTCGTCGAGCCCCATCCTGCCCTGCTCGACCTGCCGCATCACCGCGACCGCAGTGAACATCTTGCCCACCGAACCGGACTGGAACAGCGTGTCGGTGCTGACGGGCACGTCGAACTCCAGCGTGGCGCGGCCATAGCCCTTCGCCATCACGACCTGGCCCTTATAGACCACGGCCACGGCGGCGCCGGGAACCTGCTCGGCCTTCATCTCGCTTTCCACGAAGCGATCCACATTCCTGCGGAATTCGTCGGGGTTCGGGGCCGCCATGAGGGCCGGGACGGAGACCGCCATGGTGGCTGCGGCGCACAGAATCATTTTCAGCATTTCACTCTCCTTGCCGCAGGCCCATCGGGGCCTTGGCAGTTCATATTTTGAGCAGATGGGCGACAACCTCGCCCTTGATGGGCCCGATTCTAGAAACGCATATCGAGCGCGATCCCCATGGTGCGCGGATTCATGAATATGCCGCGGCCCTGGCCGCCATCCGATATGAAAGTCCGGTCGTTGGCGAGGTTGCGGACATAGCCGCGCAGCGTCCAGCGATCGTTGGAGACGGCGGCATTGAGGTCGACCACGGCATAGCCGTCGAGCCGCAATGCACGCGGATCGTGGACGAAGCGCGTCGAGGTGTGGCTTGCCCAGCGGACGCCGCCGCCCAGGCTGAAATTCCAGTCGCCCGACAGGGGCACCTCGTAATTCGCCAGAACCGAGCCTGACCAGGCCGGGCTGGTCGGCGTACGGTCCCCCGCCTCGGCACCGATCGACGGCAGATCCTGACGCACCTTCAACCCGTAATAGGCCGCGGTCGTGGTGAGCGTCAGGCCCTTGACCGGACGCAGCGTGCCGGTGAATTCGGTGCCGAGGCCGTTCGCCTTGCCGCCATTGATCTGATAGCCGAATTCGAACGCATCGGGTGTGAAGTCCAGGATGAAGAAATCCTTCCAGTCGAGATAATAGACCGTCAGGTCGATGCTCGCCCGGTCGTCGAGGAAGTCGGCGCGGATGCCCCCTTCATAGCTGACCAGGCTGTCGGGATCGTAGCTCTTCTGCGCGCCGGGCCAGGTATAGTTGATGCCGCCGGCGCGGAAGCCGCTGGCCGCGCGCGCGAACATCATCAGATCGTCATTGGCGATATAACGCGTCGTGAGCGACCAGGTGGTCGCCTTGTACTTGGTCTTGATGTCGTCGAAATAGGGGATGGTCTGGCTTCCCGATAGAAAGCTTCCGACGGCCTCCTCATGGAAATCATCGGTGATCCGCGAATGCCGGATGCCGCCGGAGACTTCCCATTTGTCAGTGATCTTGAACGTCGCGTTGGCGAAAGCGGACAGGTCGGTATAACGTGATTTGACGGCGTCCCGATAGACTTCGAGCAGATCGGTGAAGACGGTGCCATTGGCGCGATAGGGCACATAGGACTGGACGGTATCGGTGTCCTCGACGCTGTAATAACCGCCGATCTGCCAGGTGAACCGCTGATCCTGTGCCGAGGCGAGGCGCACTTCCTGGCTGAATTTCTTGTTCGCGGTCGGCCCTTCGGCCCGCCCCAGGCCATCGGTCACCGCGCCACCGGTCAGCATGTCGATCCAGCCGGTCATGAGGCTGCTGGCGTCGGCGTTCAGGACATTGAGGTTGCGCGAATAGCCGGTGACCGAGGTCAGGTTGACGGGGCCGAAATCATAGCGCGCGGTTGCCGACAGCAGGTCGAATTTCTGGCGGGTCGGTTCGGGAAGCCGGAAATCATAGTCGTCCTTGCCGTAGAGCGGCTGCGTCGTACCCGGCGCCAGCCGCGTATAGGCACGCCCGTCGCCATTGAATTCGCTGTGCAGCCATTGGGCGTCGATCGAGAAAGCTTCGCTTGGCGCCAGGCGTAGCGCAACGCGCACGCCGCGCTGCTCGGTCTCGTTCGTTCCTTTCCGACCGCTCACGGGATTGGTCACGAAACCCGGATTCTTCTGATAAAAGCCGCTGACGCGCACGCCGAGCACGCCCGGCGCGATCGGCACATTGACCATGGCGCGGGCGCCGCCGCCCAGGCCGTCGCCGCCCGTGACCGCGATACCCTCCACGCCTGCCGCGCCGGAGAAATCGTCCACATCGGCAGTGCGCGTGACATACTTGACGAGGCCGCCGATCGTGCTGTCGCCGTATAGCGTGCCCTGCGGCCCGCGCAGCACTTCCACCCGCTCCAGATCATAGGGGAACAGATCGATCGGCTTGTAGCCGCTGCCGCCCCAGGTGCCGTGCGTGGTGGTCGGCACTTCGTCGATATAGATCGCGGTCGAGGCGGTCGGGCTGAGCGCCGTCGTCACGCCGCGCAGGTTGATCTCGCCCTGTCCGGCGATGCCGCTTGCCGAAAAGGCCATGCCGGGGATGTAGCCGGCATAATCCGAAAAGCGGCTGGCGCCCTGGGTCGTGAGCTGGTCGCCGGTCACGGCGCTGATCGAGATCGGCACCTCGCGCAGTTTTTCCTCGCGCTTCTGCGCGGTGACGATGATGTCGTCGGCATTTTCGCCATAGTCGCCGCCGCCTTGCTGTGCCGCGCCCTGGCCGGTCTGTGCCGCAGCGCCCGCCGAACAGGCAAGCGCGACCGCCAGAGCCAGGCCGCTGCCGGCGCGCGCCAAAGGCGTTCTCCCGAGTTTCGGATTCATTCTCATCATGCCTGCCCCCATTTGATCCACTGAGTCGCTCGCGCTCCGCCTGCTGCCTTTAATTCGTCAGAATTCTGTCTTAGTGTCAATACATGTGATTTTTATAACCATTGCCAAAGGAGAGCGGAGGTCGTGCTGGCATGGACGGAATTGCTATTCTAAACATCGCAACCACATGGAATCTGAGGAGAGAGCATCCGTGGACGGAGGAACCGAGACATCGCTCGACCTGTTGCAGCGGCTTGAGGGCAACCTTCAGAAACTCTCGCCCGCGGAACGGTCGATCGGCAATTTCATCCTGACCAATCGCGGCGGGATCGCGTTCGAGAGTGCCGATTCCATCGCCGCGAAACTGGGGGTGAGCGCGGTCACCGTCGGGCGTTTCTCACGCAAGATGGGCTATCGTCATTTCAAGGATCTGAAGGCCGATCTGCGCACGACGATGTCGGGCGCGCCATGGCTGGTGGGCAACCAGGTGGCCCAGTATTTCGACGGGCGCGGGAAGAACCGCCACAGCAAGCAGAGCCTGGAACTGGAACTCGCCGCGATCATCGAAGTCTATGGCATGGCCGAAAGCGAGAGCTGGAGGGAGATCGTCGCGCTGCTCGCGCATAGCCGCCATGTCCATGTCGCCGGCTTTCAGACCGAGCGCGCGGTTGCGGCGGCACTGGCATATCAACTGCAATATGCACGAGAGGGCGTCAGCCTGGTCGACGGGTCGGCGGGCAATTATCACGAGATATTCGCAGGCGACCCGGCGGACCGCTGCCTCGTCCTCGTCGATTTGAGGCGTTATTCCGAACAGTCGCACGACCTGGCGGCGCAGGCGAGCGCGGAGGGCATTCCGGTCGTGATGCTTACCGACAAATTCTGCGACTGGATTCGAAAGTTCAGCAGGCACATCATCGCGGTGTCGACGGAAGTCGAACTGTTCTGGAGTTCGCAGGTCTCGATGGGATGTGCGGTCAATCTTCTCGTCAACGACGTGATCGCGGAACTCGGCCCGCCGGTGGAAGCGCGCCTCGCGCGCCTCGCCCAGCTCTATCAATCCTATACCGGCCATGTCGGCAGCCCGGTGGCGCGCAAGCCCGGCAAGTCATGAGTGTCCGAAAGAAGCGGTTCGGCGATAGCCGTCGCGACGTGTCGATGCCGTCCGCCTTGCTTGCAAGGCCCCTGCCGCGCGCCTAACGCCGTCCTGGCAACGGCATTAGGGAGCCGGTTCGTGCCCGATCGATCCGCGACACTGACGCGCCACGCCCGGCAGGCGATCGTGGCGCGCGTGCGGCGGGTGTTCAACGATCAGGCGCGCGGCGAGCAGCCGGTGGTGCGCAGTGCCGACGGGCTGTTCGGGCCGGATACGGTGCTGTGGCGCGTGCATGGCGACGTGACGACGATGATGGTCGGCGGCGTCGCGGCCTTGCTCCTCCAGATGCTGCATCCCGCCGTGCTGGCGGGAGTGTGGGATCATTCCAATTTTCGCCATGATATGCTCGGGCGGCTGCGCCGCACCGCGCGCTTCATCGCGGTGACGAGTTATGGCGCGCGCGAGGAGGCGCAGGCGGCGATCGATCGCGTGCGTTCGGTGCATGAAATGGTGCGTGGCACCTTGCCCGATGGGACGCCCTATGCCGCCGACGAGCCAGACCTGCTCGCCTGGGTCCATGTCACCGAGGCGGTGAGCTTTCTCGATGCCTGGATCCGCTATGGCGAGCCGGATATGTCGATCGCCGACCAGGATCGCTATTTCGCGGAGATGGCGATGATCGGTACCGCTCTGGGCGCCGATCTGGTGCCGCGCACCCGTGCCGGGGTGGAGGCGCTGATCCGCGCGATGCGCGGCGCGCTCGCTTCGAGCGAACGAACGCGCGAGGTGGCGCGCATGGTGCTCGACCAGCGCCCGCCCAATCTGTCGGCGCTGCCCATTCAGGCGATGACCTTCCAGGCGGCGGTCGACCTGCTGCCGGGCTGGGCACGCGCCATGCATGGCTTGTCCGCGCCGGTGCTGACCCGCCCGCTCGTCCGCGCCGGCACCACCGGGCTTGCGCGGACATTGCGCTGGGCCTTTTCACAATAGGGTCGATCAGCGCCACAGCATCAGCGGGACCAGCCCGTGGATCGCAAGCACGGCGCAGAGTTGCAGCACGAGCAGGCCGGCCAGCAGGTCGATGCGCCACGGGCCCGTTCTTTCGCGGAGCGCGACGATGACCTGCCGGGCGCCTGCCGCCGGGATCGCGATGCTGGCGAGCATCAGCGCCAGGCTGGCGGGCGTGATGTCGCCCAGCCGAGCGAAGGACTGAAGCGGAAAGAGCAGGCCGGCGATCATCAGCAATGCCGGTCCGGCAAGGCCGGTCGCCGCGCCGATGCCGCCGCCATGCCATGT
>JASBTC010000451.1 GCA_030148625.1 Sphingobium sp.
GCGAGCGGCAGCAACAGGCGCTTACATATTGGGATAGTTCGGCCCCCCGCCGCCTTCCGGCACCACCCAGTTGATGTTCTGAGTCGGATCCTTGATGTCGCAGGTCTTGCAGTGGACGCAGTTCTGCGCGTTGATCACGAATTTGGGATCGCCTTCATCCTCACCGACGATTTCGTAGACGCCGGCGGGGCAATAACGCTGCGCGGGTTCGTCATAGAGCGGCAGATTGTAAGAGATCGGGATATCCGCATCCTTGAGCGTCAGATGGATCGGCTGATCCTCCTCATGATTGGTGTTCGACAGGAACACCGAGGACAGCCGGTCGAAGCTGACAACACCGTCGGGCTTCGGATAGTCGATCTTCTCGCACTGATCCTTGCGCCACAATTTCTCGTGATCTGGCGTATGACCGAATGTGAAGGGCAGCCCGATGCCGAGCTGACGCATCCACATATCGGCGCCCGCGATCAGCGTGCCCGCCGTGCCGCCGAACTTGGCGACCGCCGGCTCGACATTGCGGACCATCTTGAGTTCCTTGGCGATCCAGCTCTTCTCGAGCGCCTCGGGATAGACGGTCAGTTCGTCGCCGGCACGCTCGGCCGCGATCGCGTCGAACGCCGCCTCGGCAGCCAGCATGCCCGACTTCATCGCGGTATGGCTGCCCTTGATCCGCGGCACGTTGACGAAGCCGGCCGAGCAGCCGATCAGCGCGCCGCCCGGGAAAGTCAGCTTGGGCACCGATTGCCAGCCGCCTTCGTTGATCGCACGCGCGCCATAGGAAACGCGCTTGCCGCCCTCCAGGATGGCGCGGATCGCTGGATGCGTCTTCCAGCGCTGGAATTCCTGGAACGGCGAAAGGTGCGGATTCTTGTAGGAGAGCGCGACGACGAAGCCGAG
Organism: Sphingobium sp.; assembly: GCA_030148625.1. The sequence continues at coordinate 898 of JASBTC010000451.1, forward strand.
CGCGACCTGGCCATTGGCCTGATGATAGAGGAACCCGCCGCCCCAGGCATCGCCGAGCGGCCAGCCCTGGGTGTGGATCACGCGGCCGGCCTCATGCTTGGCCGGATCGATATCCCAAAGCTCTTTCAGGCCGATTCCATAGACTTGCGGCTGACAATTCGCTTCGAGATCGAAGATCCGCTTGAGCTCCTTGGTCAAATGACCGCGCACGCCTTCGGCGAAGAAAGTGTATTTCGCATGGAGCTCCAGGCCCGGCTGATAATCGGGCTTGTGCGTGCCATCGCGCGCCACGCCCATATCGCCGGTCGCGACACCCTTCACCGATCCGTCCTCGTTGAACAGGATCTCCGCCGCGGCAAATCCGGGAAAGATCTCGACGCCCAGCCCTTCGGCCTGCTCGGCCAGCCAGCGGCAGAGATTGCCGAGCGAGCCGGTATAGGTGCCCTTGTTGTTCATGAAGGGCGGCATCAGGATATGCGGGAATTCATATTTGCCGTTGGCCGTAAGCACCCAGTGATGATTCTCGGTCACCGGGGTCTGCGCAAGCGAACAGCTCGATTTCCAGTCGGGCAGAAGTTCGTCGAGCGCCTTGGGGTCGACGACCGCACCCGACAGGATATGCGCGCCGATTTCCGAACCCTTTTCGAGCACGCAGACCGAAATCTCGCTGCCCGTTTCCGCCGCGCGCTGCTTCAGACGGATCGCCGCGGCGAGGCCCGCAGGCCCTCCACCGACGATCACCACGTCATAAGGCATCGATTCCCGTTCGCTCATTCCCGTCCCTCCGGGCGGGCCGCGCGATTCCTGTCATCGCATGCGTGCCACGCCTTGCCAGAACTGCGGTGCATGAAGATTGACCGCCTCGTCAACCTTGGACTCTAAGGGGCATATGCGAGTGGGGGACGATATTTTGAACATTCCGGGTGCGTTGAGCGTGCTCGACTGGTGGCGCGAGGCCGGCGTGGATGTCGCCATCGCCGATGCGCCGCGCAATTGGCTGATCGAGCCGGCCGCCGGCGCACCGGCCCCGGCCGCGCCGCAGCCCGTTCAGGCGCCCATTCCGACGACGCTCGCCGCCTTTCGGTCGTGGATCGAGAGCGAATCGTCGCTGCCCGATGGGTCGCGACCGGGACACCGGTTGCTCGCCGAAGGTGATCCGGCATCGAATCTGATGATCCTGATCGACATGCCCGAACCGCAGGACGGTGCCGCAGGGCGATTGCTGTCCGACGAGACTGGCCGGCTGTTCGATCGCATGCTCGCCGCGATCGGGCGCGATCGCGCCTCAATCTATCTCGCCTCGCTCTATCTGACGCGCCCCGTGGGCGCACGGATCGACCCGGCCGTTCTGCGCGACATGGCCGAGATCGCGCGTCGTCACATCGCGCTTGCGGCGCCAAAAAGGCTGCTTTTGATGGGCCAGGCGGCCAGCCGTGCAATTCTCGGGACGGAACTGGTCGAGATTCGGGGCAAGTTACGTATCATTAACCATGGTGGAGCCAATGTGGAGACGATCGCGAGTTTCGCGCCGCGTTTCCTGATCCAGAATCCAACCCGCAAGGCGGACGTGTGGAAGGATCTGCGGCTCCTCACCGGGGGTATCGAGATTTGAAGTTGAAGTTTCTGCTTGGCGCCACGTTGCTGTTTGCGTCCGTCGCACCCGCACTGGCGGCCAGCGAGACGCTGCAGCGTGCGTCCGCGAAATCCGCGCGCGCCGCTTTGCCGCCCCAGCTGACCGCCGAGGAGCGCGAAGGCTATCGCGCCGTGTTCGCGGCGATCCGCGGACAGAAATGGGCCGATGCGGCGGCGAGGCTCGATGCGATGAAGCCCGGCCCGCTCCATTCGGTGGCGCGGGCCGAACTCTATCTGGCGAAGGGTTCGCCCAAGGTCGAGCTCGACCCGCTGATGGCGCTGGTCACGCAGGCACCGGACATGCCGCAATCCGCGCAGCTTGCGCGCCTCGCCACGACACGCGGCGCGACCGAACTGCCCACCATCCCCACCGCACAACGCCTGATCTGGCTGGGCAGCCGTCCGCTTCGCCAGCGCGCATCGACCGTCAAGGACGACATGGCGGCCGCGGCATTGGGGCAGAAGATCCTGCCGCTCATCAAGAAGGACGATCCGGCGTCCTGCGAAATGCTGATCGACGGCGCAGCGGCGATGCTGACCCCGGCCGCACTGACCGAATGGCAACAGCGTGTCGCCTGGTCCTATTATCTGACCGGCAATGATCGCGCGGCGCGCGCGCTTGCCGCCAAGGCGCAGGCCGGCACCGGCGAATGGGCGGTCCATGCCGACTGGGTCGCCGGACTGGCCGCCTGGCGCGAAAAGGATTTCCAGGCAGCCCGAACGGCGTTCGAATCGGTTGCGGCGCGCGGCGAAGACAGCGAGATGCGGGCCGCCGGCCTGTTCTGGGCATCGCGCGCCGACGTGGCGCTGGGCGAACCGCAAAGGGTGCAGGCGCGGCTGCGCAACGCGGCGCGGATGGACGAGACCTTTTACGGCCTGCTCGCCGCCGAAACGCTTGGGATCAAGCGGCGCGAGCAATCCGCGCCCGATCTCGTCACTGCCGACTGGGGCCGGCTCCAGCGCAAGACCAATATCGTCACCGCGATCGCGCTTTCCGAAATCGGCGAATTCAAGCTGGCCGACGATGCGATGCGCCATCAGGCGCGGATCGGCGGACGCGAGGATCATGCGGCGCTGGTGACGCTTGCCGAGCGTCTCAACCTGCCCGAGACGCAGCTCTGGCTGGCGCATAACGGCCCGGCCGGCGCCACCCCCGGCCCCCGTGCACGTTATCCAGCACCCGACTGGACTCCCGATGGCGGCTGGCGCGTCGACCGGTCGCTGCTGTTCGCCCACGCGCTCCAGGAATCGAACTTCCGCCGCGACGCGGTGAGCCCGGCGGGTGCCTATGGCCTGATGCAGATCATGCCCGCCGCCGCGCAGGATATTTCCCGCCGCAAAGGCACCAGCTGGTCGCGCGAATCGCTGACCAGCCCGTCGACCAACATGGAATATGGGCAAGCGCATCTCGAGGCGCTGCGCGATTTCCCGGGCACCGAAGGGCTGCTGCCCAAGGTGATCGCGGCCTATAATGCCGGCCCGGCGCCGGTACGCGACTGGAATGCCCGCAACATCGATCGCGGCGATCCGCTGCTCTACATCGAATCCATCCCCTATTGGGAAACGCGCGGCTATGTGACGATCGTACTGCGCAATTATTGGATGTACGAACGCAATGCGGGCGAGCGCGCCGGCAGCATGACCGCATTGGCACAGGGCCTGTGGCCGCGCTTCCCCGGCCTTCCGGGCGCGACCGCGGTGCGGATGGACACCGGCACCAGGACGCCCAGTGCCGATTGACGAGACGGCGCCGTTCCTGCCCGTCAGGATCGCCGTCCTCACCATTTCCGACAGCCGCACGCTGGAGGACGACCGTTCCGGCGATACGCTGGTCGGGCGGATCGAGGCAGCCGGCCATGTCCTGGCCGAGCGCACGATCATCCGCGACGAGATCGACCTGATCGTCGCCCGCCTTCATGCCTGGATCGAGAATCCCGACGTCGATTGCATCGTCACGACGGGGGGAACGGGTGTCACCGGCCGCGACGTGACGCCCGAGGCGCTCGACCGGCTCGGCGGCAAGGCGATTCCGGGTTTCGGCGAATTGTTCCGCTGGCTGAGCTATCAGTCGATCGGAACCTCGACCATCCAATCCCGCGCCGCCGCGACGGTGGTGCGCGGCACCTATATCTTCGCGCTGCCGGGCTCGACCGGCGCGGTGAAGGACGGATGGGACGGCATATTGGCAAGCCAGCTCGACAGCCGGCACCGCCCCTGCAATTTCGTCGAACTCATGCCGAGACTGATGGAACGCTGATCAAGGTCCGATCCGGACGGATCGAACCCTGCAAGCCCCCTGCCCTATTTCTTGGAGGTTTCGGCCTTTGCCGGCGTCTCCAGCTCGGCGAGGTAATCCGAGAAATCCGAAGACACGCTGGCATACCATTCGAACATGTCGATGAAGTTCGCCCGCGAGACGCCGCCGACCAGCGTATAATAATAGTCGATGACGACGTCCTTGTCCGAATCATAGACGGCGCGGATCATCTTCCAGCCATTATTCCATGCGTTCATCGTCTCCGCATTCGCGCCCTTGGGCTTTTCCCACCAGGCGGTCAGGCGAATATTCGAGCATCCCTTACCGGGCTCGCAATCGTTGAAGTAGATCGAGATGTTGGTGCCGTCCGCAGCGGAGGCGATATAGGTCGAACCATCGCTGCCGGTCTCGATCTTCGCCTTGTACCCCTCGGCCTGCAGAACTTCCGCAAAGGATTTGATATCGTCGCCCTTGAGCGTCTCGGGCAGCGCGACCGCGCCCGCTATCGGCTTGGTCTCGACCGCGAGGGCCGGTGACGCGCCGAGCAGTGCGAGCGAGGTGAGAATTCGAATACGCATGAACATGTCCCCGGTTACACGGCCACAGTGACGCGCCCGCGATGCTCTTTCAAGCACCGCATTTGTTCTTGATATGTTCCATGAAGCGGCGCATCGTGCGGTGATGGATGCAAGGCTCCGCCCCGCTCGCGGCGCAACGCTCAATCGGGAGAGCACGCGCTTCAACCTGCCCTCGACCGAAGCCGATGGCGACTGGCTCGATGCGCGCGCCGATATCGACGGCGATATGCCGAAGCTGCGGACCGTGGTGACGGTCGAGCGGCCGAAGACGATCATCGCCCGCAACCAATCGCCCGATATCGGCTTCGACCGTTCGATCAATGCCTATCGCGGCTGCGAGCATGGCTGCATCTATTGTTTCGCACGTCCCACCCATGCCTATCACGATCTATCGCCCGGGCTCGATTTCGAAACGAAGCTGTTCGCCAAGCCCGATGCAGCAAAGCTGCTCCGCGCGGAACTCACGAAGCCGCTCTACAAGGTCGGGCCGATCGCGATGGGCACCAACACCGACCCGTATCAACCGATCGAGAGCGACTGGCGGATCACGCGCAGCTGTATCGAGGTGTTGGCGGAAACGCGGCATCCACTGATGATCACCACCAAGTCCGATCGCGTGGTGCACGATATCGATCTGCTTGCCGACATGGCACGGGACGGGCTGGTATCGGTGATGGTGTCGATCACCTCGCTCGATCCCAGAGTGGCAATGACGGTGGAGCCGCGAGCGCCCCGTCCTGCAAAGCGGCTCGCTGCGGTCAAGGCGTTGAGCGAAGCGGGTATTCCGACGATCGTCTCGATCGCGCCAGTGATCCCGGCGATCACCGATCACGAACTGGAACATATCCTGGAAGCCGCGGCGGACGCGGGCGCAGCCCACGCATCCTATATTCTGGTCCGCCTGCCGTTCGAGGTCGCCCCTTTGTTCCGCGCCTGGCTGGATACCCATTTCCCCGACCGCGCCGGCAAGGTGATGGCGATCATCCGCGAGATGCGCGGCGGGCGCGACAATGATCCCGATTTCCACAGCCGCATGCGGGCGCAGGGGCCATGGGCCGATCTGCTGCGCACACGCTTCAAGATCGCCTGTCGCAAGACCGGGCTCAACGACCGTCATTGGCTGAAGCTGCGGACCGACCTGTTCAGGCCCCCCGAAGGGGCTCAGCTGCGGTTGTTTTAAGCCCTCCGTGTCATTCCCGCGAAAACGGGAATGACACGGGGATGATCAGGCAGCTGCCAGCTTATAGTCGCGATACTGCTCCCGCAGCGCCGTCTTGAGCAGCTTGCCGGTCGCGGTGTGCGGCAGGCTGTCGACGAACACGATCTCGTCGGGCAGCCACCATTTCGCGACGCGGCTGGACAGGAACGCGAAGATATCCTCGGCGCTGACCGTGCTCCCTGGCTTGCGGATGATCAGCAACAGCGGACGCTCGTCCCATTTCGGGTGATAGATGCCGATCGCCGCGGCCTCCTGGACCCCGGGGCAGCCGACCGCGGCGTTTTCGAGTTCGACCGAGCTGATCCATTCGCCACCCGACTTGATCACATCCTTCGAGCGATCGGTGATCTGCATCGTCCCGCAGGGGTGGATCACCGCGACGTCGCCGGTGTCGAACCACCCCTCGGCATCGATGCAGTCGCCGCTCTCGTCCTGGAAATAACGTTTGATGATCCAGGGCCCCCTCACCTGCAGCCGGCCCGAGCTGGCGCCGTCGCGCGGCTGGATCACGCCCTCGTCGTCGACCACGCGCAGCTCGACACCGAACGGCACGCTGCCCTGCTTGCACACCTGGTCGACCTGCTGCTCGAAACTCAGATCGTCCCAATCGGGCGGCGGCGCGCCCATCGTGCCGATCGGCGAGGTTTCGGTCATGCCCCAGGCATGGCCGACACGGATCCACATCTTCATCAGCCGCTCGACCATCGCGCGCGGCGCGGCCGACCCGCCGATCGTGACCAGCTGAAGATATTCGGGCTTTTGTCCGGTGGCATCCATGTGCTGGAACATGGCGAGCCACACCGTCGGCACGCCCGCCGAATGCGTCACCTTCTCCTCGTTCATCAATTTGCACAGCACCGCGGCGTCGTTGACCGCCGAAAAAACGAACTTGATGCCCGCCAACGCACCGGCAAAGGGCAGTCCCCAGGCGGCGGCATGGAACATCGGCACGATCGGCAGCGCGACCGAACGCGGCTCCAGATCGAATACGGGCGGCGACACTTCGGCCATCGCATGGATCATGGTCGAGCGATGCTCGTACAGTACACCCTTTGGATTGCCGGTCGTTCCGCTGGTGTAGCAGAGCATGCAGGGCTCACGCTCCGGGCCCTCGACCCAGGCATAATCGCCATCCTCTTCCTCGATCAGCGCCTCGAAACCGTCGGCGCCGTCCGAATCGAAGCAGACATAATGGTCGATGGTCGTCCATTGCGCCTTCAGCCGATCGACGACCGGCTGGAACGCCTTGTCGTAAAGGAGAACGCGGTCCTCCGCATGGTTGCAGATATAGACGAGCTGTTCGTCGAACAGGCGCGGATTGACGGTGTGGATCACCCCGCCCATCCCGATCACGCCATACCAAGCGGCCAGATGCCGGCCATGGTTCATCGCCAGCGTCGCAACGCGATCGCCACGCTTCACGCCCATCTTCTCCAGCGCCTGGGCAAGCCGGCGGGCGTCGTGCGCCACCCCGGCCCAGTTGCTGCGCGTCGTCGTGCCATCGGCCCAATAGCTGACGATCTCGCGCGTGCCATGTTCGCGCGCGGCATGATCGATCAGCCTGGGCACGCGCAGCTCGAAATCCTGCATTCCGCCGAGCATTCATCTCTCCCGAATCTCTATTTCCGCGACTTTATCGCCATTTTTGCAGGATGGGTGAAGCGTCTTGCAGCCCTTGCGCGTTCAACAGGGGAAGGAGAGCATATAATGGCGACCCAGCCATCCGAACCGCACCCCGACAGCCCGCCGCCGGAAGAGCCCGTGCGGACGCCCGACGAGATCGTGCCGGGGCAGGGCGACGTCGATCATCCGGACTCGGTTCCCACCGAGACGCCGGCCACACCCGAACAGGCCCCCGACGAGATCACACCCGATCAGGGCGATACCGACGCGCCCGACGCGATACCCGCGGAACAGCCTGGAACGCCAGGTGCGGATCCCCGCGTTTCATAAGGCGGCGGCGCGTCAGCGCACCTCGCCACCCGATGCGGTTAGATCGATGATCCGATCACGCTCATAGCGCATAACTCCAGGCATTTCGGCCAACCGATCGATTGTCAGGCCGAAATAATTGGGGAGCTTGCCGATCGGCCGATAGGCGGCCGGGCGGATCGGCACATCCTTCAGCCGGCCGTCCACGCTCATCGCCGGCGTCGCGGGCTGGAGCTGGAAATTGAACGCTATGATGCCTTCGGTCTGCGCTGCATCGGCTTCCGCCGGGGGTACCTTCACCGCGATCGCCCCCATGTCGACGATTTCGCCGGCACGCGCCTCGAACGATACGCTTCCCATGCACAGGCAGGTGCCGACGGCCGCGCCGTTGGGGATCACGGTGATAGGACCGTAGATGCGATATGTGCCGGGAGTCACGGCATGGAGATAAGTCGAGGCGCCGCCATCCTGTTTCGCGAACCGGTTCATCGGTCCGATCGAAACGCCGGTCATCAGGCCGAAGGGGGTGAACTCGAAATTCTCCTCGGTCGGCTCGACCGGCTTGTCGGGCACCGTGAAACCCGCGCTCGATCCCCGCTGGCGCGCGTCGGCAGCAAGGGCCTTCGCCTTTTCATAACTCGCCAGCTTCTTCACATATTTCCCGCGCGCCTTGGTCAGGGCATCGGCGCGCATCCTGTCATAGGCGGCCTGATCCTCAGCGCTCGGCACCCTCATCAGGTGAAGCGGCATCGCGGCGTCGGAACGCAACAGGATATAGGCTTGCGCCTTGTCCAGCGTCACCGCCGGCTTGTCCTTGATCGCAGAACTGGTCACGAAGACCACATCCTTATCCTTGGCCATGGCGGGTGCGGCCAGCAGCAAAGCGGCAGCTGCGACGAACAATTTCGGCTTCACAGTCCCAGCCCCTTCGTCGTCGGTGTGTGAGATGAGGCGACGAGCGCCTGTTGCATCAAGTAGCGCTGCCGGTCGGTCTCGCTGACGCTCGAGAGTCCCTCTTCGAAATTAAACGGTTCCCAGAGCTCCTTCGACAAGCCGTAGCGTTCGTAACCCTTGAAATTCATGCATTTTCGCATGTTGACCCGGCGTAACCGGCGCTTTTCAGCCGACCCGAAGATCGCCATGGCCATGGCATTGCCGATCGCCCCGCCGACCGCACCGGCCATGGTTCCGGCATAGGGATATGGCGCCTGCTGATAGGTGATCCCGCTCGAGAGGCCACGCGCATAGCCGTCACATTCGCTGATATCGGCATAAGCGGTCGCGAAGTCGGTACCCGGCCGATTGAAATAATAATATTTGTCGAAACTCTTCTCGTCCTCCGGTGTCGCCTGGAAAGCGAGCTCGGGCATCGCGACCTTCGCAACGTCTTCTTCGGCAAGCGTGATCATGCCGAATGGCGACGCGCTGTCCTGCAGGACGGCGGCTGGGGTCGAGATCGGGGCCTTGGCGGTTTCAACCGCTGGTGCTTCGGTCACAGCAGCATCCTGAGCCCAGGCGGCGCTCATCGGCGCAAATCCCATGGGCAGTACCAGCGCGGCCGACAGGCACGCACCAATCATCGATCGCATCAACACTCTCCCCGCCACCCGGAGAATCGCGAGCAGCCACGGCTGAGTATCTAACCGCCGATACTATGCTGACAAGACGGTCTCAGTGCGTGAGATGGGCAGACCTTGCCGCCGCCCCGCTCAAGCCAGCGCCTTTTTCAGCAGCTCGTTCACGACTTGCGGATTGGCCTTGCCCGCCATCGCC
>JASBTC010000032.1 GCA_030148625.1 Sphingobium sp.
CCCGAAATGGCCGAACACGCCGGTGTTGGCGGGAATGAACGGCGTCCAGTTGGCGGGATCGATATAGAATGCGCCGGCAGTGATGAAGAGCAGCAGCACCACCAGCTTGGCGGCGACGAGCACGCTGTTGACGGCGGAGGAGACGCCGATGCCGCGGCGCGCGATCGCGAACGCGGCGAGAACGACGAAGATCGCGGGCAGGTTGATCGAGGCCCCCGCCACGATCCTTCCCTCGACCGCCGACAGGGCGGGCGTCGTCAGCGCCGCCGGCAAATGGACACCGAGCGTCGCGAGCAACGCGGTCACATAACCCGACCAGCCGACCGCGATGTACGACGCGGCGCAAAGATATTCGACGATGAGGAACCAGCCGACGAACCAGGCAAAGACCTCCCCCAAAGTGACATAGCAATAGCCATAAGCGCCCCCCTGGACCGGCAGCGCCGCCGCGAGCTCGGCGTAGCAGAGCCCCGCCAGCGCGCAGCCGAACGCGGCGAGCAGAAAGGAGAGCGTGATCGCGGGCCCGGCGAATTGCGCCGCCGCGGTTCCGGTGACGATGAAGATGCCGCCGCCGACGATCACCCCGATACCGATCAACAGCAGATCGACCCAACCCAGCCGGCGCACCAGCCCGCCATTGCCTGCCTTTGGCTGGCCCGGATCATCGCCGGTGACGGATTTTCGATGCAGCATGGGGCGGGGCCTCAGAAGCTGTTGTTGAAGCTGGCCAGATTCTGGCTGACCATGAACCATGCGGCGTAGAGTGCAAGCAAGGCACCCGCAATCTCGATCACCCACCGCAATTTGCCCTTCGATCGCCTGACCGTCAGTCCGGCATGGAGCGCCGGCAGCAATGCGGCCGCCACCGCGATCATGCTCGCGCCACGCAGGACGTTCATAAGCGTCAGGTCGTCGCCAAGCCCGCCAAGCACTGCCGCTGCGATCCAGCCGATCAACACCGACGCGATCCAGCCATGGCCCGCGCGCGAACCGACCCAGGACCGTTCGCTCCGCTCGTGCCGCCGGCGACGGCGCCACCAGCTGATCAGCGCGGTCACCGCGAATGCCGCGCAACCCAGCAAGGCCAGCCAGAACAGCGGCTGCACCAGGCCGGTCGCGAAAATGCCCTCGACCCGTTCGAACACCATCGCCGGCGGATAATCGTCGCTGACCCAATAAAGGATCCTGCCATCCTTGCCGGCGACGAACGAAAGATGGGCCTGGCCCCCGACTTCACGATAGGTGAGCGGGCCCACCTGCCGCCAGATTTTGGGGGCACCGTCGGCCGCGAGGCGCGAGGACACGGTGATCGTGCCGTCGGCGGCGGCTTCGACTTCATCGTCACCTTCGAACAGCCGCATCAATTGCGGGCCGGACTCGTTCCGGCGCGTCGAACGATACAGTCCCGCGACGCGCGCGGCATCGAAGGATCCTGGCGAGACGGTGGGCTCATCGGCGACGCGGCCGGGGACAAAGCGATCGAAAAAGCCGAATGCGACGGCGTTGCGGACAGTGTCGGAGCCGAGCTTGCGTCCCAGCGTGCCGGTGCCGTTGAGCGTGACGAAAATACCGTAGCCGCTCTCGGGTGCAAAATAGAGCAGCGAATGAAAGTCGGTCCAGTCGCCGCTATGGCCGATCAGGCGATAACCATTGCGATTGGCTTCCCAGAAACCGAGCATGAAGCCGTTGCGGCCGGGCGCCGCGCGATATTGCACCCGGTGCATCTCGGCGATGCTCTCCGGCCGCAGGATCGCCGCATTGCCGAAGCGGCCGCCCTGCAATTGCGCGATCAGGAAATGGGCCATGTCGGTCGCGGTGGACGCGACCGCGCCCGCGGGGGCCGCGGAAACCGTCGCATATCCGGTCGGCTGCGGCTCCGCCGAGGAAATATAGCTTTTGGCCGCCATCGCGGCGAGCGCGCCCTGTGGCGGCTGGGCAACGGACGTGCGCGTCATGCCGAGCGGCGACAGGATATGCCGCTCGATATAGTTCGGATAGGTCTCACCGGAGACGCGCTCGACGATATAGCCGGCAAGCGCGGCGCCGTAGTTGGAATAGGCGATGCGTTCGCCCGGCGCGAAGATCCGTTTCGGCACATGGTTGTGGAGATAGCGGCCGAGGCTTCCAGGCCCGGCGCCATATAGCGTGTTGCCGCGCGATACCTCCTCGAATCCGCTACGGTGCGTCATAAGATGGCGCAGCGTGATCTTGGCCGGATATGTGTCGGGAATGCGGAAATCGAGATAGGTGTTGATATCCTTGTCCAAGTCGAGCCTGCCTTGCTCGACGAGTTGCATGACCGCGGTCCAGGTCAGCAGCTTTGAAATTGAAGCGATGCGGAACAAGGTGGCATCCGGCGTCACTCGCCGCCCCGTCTTCCGGTCGGCAACGCCATAGCCCTTGGCGAAGACGATGCGACCGTCCTTGACGACGCTGACGGCCGCGCCCGGGATTCCGGCCTGCTCCAGCGCATATGGCACGATGCCGTCGAAATAGAGTTCGAGTTCGGCGGGAGCCGCCGGGGCTGCGGACTGGGCATGGACGCTGGACGGCGCAATCGCCGCCAGCATCGCCAGGACCATCATCATGAAGCTGCGCATCATCGGTTCACCCTGCCTGTCCGGTCAATATTTGAAAGATATGCCCAGCGAGAAATAGCGGCCGATCACGTCGTGGAAGACCGTGTTGGTCGGGGTCGCGATCAGATCGGGCGTCGGCACGATCGGCGGATCGCGATCGAACAGGTTGCGGACGGTTCCGGTCACCGACAGGCTCTTCTTGCCCGAACGCAGCAGATCATAGCCGATCGTCGCATCGACATAGAAAGCGCTATCGACGCTGTTGTCGTCGTAGAAGCTGGGATTGGTGCGATCATAGCTGCCGCCGCCGACATAGCGGCCCGCCAGATAGACATTGAAATCGTCGACCTCGAGCCCGGCACTGGCGGTGAAACGCCATTTGGGAACGCCGCCAAGCTTTGGCCCCAGCGAACCCGCGCCTTCGGTGATCGACGCACCGTCGCGATATTCGAGCGTGTCGACATGCGTCGCGATCAGGCGGAAGGTCGCCCTGGCGTCATTGCCGATCCCATCGATCGCCGTGCGATAGCTGAGATCGAAATCCTGCCCACGGGTATGCAATTGGGCCAGATTGTTGAGTGTCGCACTCACTCGCTCGATCAGATTGGTCGTCGGATTGCGCGTTATGAACGCGCAGATCGCGGTTTCGCCATTGGCGCAGCGGTTGACGAGATTTTGCGCGCTGTTCGCACCGATCGCGCCGCGCAGCTTGATGTCGTAATAATCGACGGACAGCTGGAGGCCGGGCAAAAAGGCAGGCGCCAGGACGGTACCGAAAGTCAGCGTCTTGGCGACCTCGGCATCGAGATTGCGATTGCCGCCTTCGGCGACGGTCACGAGCGCCTGGGCATTATTGAAGCGCGGATCGTTGATCGTGGCAAGGCCGGTGCGGCCCGCGCTGAACAATTCGTCGGCATTGGGCGCGCGGATGTCGCGCGAATAGGTGCCGCGGAAGCGGACGCCGGAAACCGGTTCGTAGCTGGCGCCGAGTTTCCACGTCGTTGCCGACAACGACGAGGCCCTGCCCCGAATGTCATATTCGGTATAGCGGACGGCGCCGTTGATATCGAGCGACTGGCCAAGCGCGGACTCGCGCATCAACGGCACGATCGCCTCGAGATAACCCTCCTTCACCTTGACCCCGCCCGAATAGGATCGGCCGTTGCCGGTGAACCAGCCATTGGCATTGGCGATGGGATCGGTCTCGTACACCGTCTTGTCGCGGCGATATTCCGCGCCGAACGCCAGCGCCACGGGCCCTGCCCAGGTCGAGAACGGCTCGCCGCGCAGATTGGCGGCGATCACGTCCTGGCTCATCCGCGTATGGCGCGACGAGGTTCCCAGAATATAGCCGAGCGCGGCGGCCGAAGGCGAGCCTTCGCCGAAAAGGTTGAGCGGAACGCAGGCGCTCGACGGATTGGTGAGGCTCGATCGGCAGACGATCGCACCGGTCGCCGGATTGAGAACCGCATCGACCGCGGAGGCGAATATCGGCTTGCCCGCGGCATCGTTCTTCTTGCGGTTGTTGAGGAGGAGTTCGGCGCGCCGCGCTTCTCCGCGCTGATAATAGACATCCCATTTCCAGTCGGAGATCTTGCCCTTCACCCCGATGACGCCGCGATAGACGCGATCCCTGTTGAGCGGCTCGACAAAGCCGAAATCATAATTGATCCGCCCCATGTCGATCGTATCCAGGCCGTTGCGATCCATGACGGCGGCAATCGAAGCCGGCAGGAATGCATTGTCGCGGCTGATTTCGATCGATCCGAAATCGAAGGTCGGCAGGACCTCGAAACGGCTGCGCGATTCGGCATAGGAGCCTTCGGCGAAGAGCGTCACATCGTTCGCCAGTTCATAGGATGCACGTGCGAACACGCTGCCACGCCGTTCGGGAATGACGAGCTGATTGAACCGCCCCGGATTGATCCCGCTGCCGCCGACTTGATAGAGCGATCCGATATCGGTTCCCGGGATGAACGGGATCGGCGTGCCGCCGGGACCGAATTCGACATCGCCGTCGGGCAGGAAGACCATGCCGCCCGGCGTCGCGACCGCGGTGTGGACATTGGGCCGGATCAGGTTGCGTGGCTGGCCGTTGCCCGGGGCGAAACGCGGATTGGAAATGACCTGCCAGTCCTTCCGTCCCCAGCCGCGGCTGCCCTGATCGTCGATCCCCTGGCTGTCCGCGAAATCGCCCGCGATCATGAAGGATCCCCGGCCGCCGGCGAATTTCGTGCCCCAGGCGAGCGACAGCTGATAATTCTGATTGTCGCCACGCCCGGAGATGCCCGCGCGCGCTTCGCCGATCAATCCGTCGACATGATCCTTGAGGACGAAGTTGACGACGCCGGCCACCGCATCCGATCCCCAGGCGGCCGAAGCGCCCCCGGTGACGATATCGACGCGATCGACGAGCATCTGCGGCAGGACATTGGCGTTGACCAGCCCCGCATTGGTCGTCGGCACATGGCGGCGGCCATCGAGCAGCACGAGCGTCCTGGCCGAGCCGAGCCCGCGCAGGTCGAGATAATTGCCAGCGCCCGCCGTCCGCGTCGTCGCGGACGATGGCGTCGCCGACGCGCGAAAGGACGGAATCTGGGTATTGAGCAGGTCGGCGATGTTCGACACGCCGCTATTGGTCAGTTCGGCCTTGCTCACCGTGGTGACGGGTGTCGGCGCATCGAAGCCGGATCCCGCCGCACGCGAGGCGGTCACCACGATATCCTCGGCGGGAACCGCCTCCTCGGCGCTTTCCACACCCTTTTCGCTGGAAGTCGTCTGGGCAAGGGCGGATTGCCCCACCCCGACCAACAGCATTGCAACGACGCAAAAACCCTGGCTGCGCCGACGGCGCCCTTTGCTGATCATTTTCATATTTACGGGTTGCGACCCGCCCTCTCCTTGTGACGCCGAACATCCTCAAGGAGATTTTCCATTTAGTCAATCATTTTCCTTTTAGGCCATATTTGGCCCACCAGGACAGATTCAGCCCTTTTCCTCGGAGCATATGCTCAGGATATGGCAGGGCCCGTCGCCGGACGCGACATAGGCATGGGCCATGCGCCCGTCGAAATAGAGCGAATCACCCGCTTTGAGGATCGACGGGGCATAGGTATCGGTGTGCAGTTCGAGCACGCCGTCGAGGACATAGATGAACTCGTCGCTGTTATGCGTGCTGAACCCGCCGCATTCCTCGACCGAGCGCGCGACGATCTCCCCCCAGATCGGGGTGAAGCGCTTGTCGAGCAGATCGACGCCCAGATAGCGGTAGAGATAGGCGCCGGTCTCCACCTCGCGCCCCTCGCCGCCCCTGGTGAGCGTCCGCCGCCCCCACCCGGATCGCGATCCCTCTGTCTCGGTGGCGAGCAGTTCCGCGATATCGATATGCAGCGCGATCGCGAGAGCCGCGAGCTTGTCATAAGTCAGCGAAATCTTGCCGTTTTCCATCTTCGACAGAAGCGAAACCGAAAGCCCCGTGGCCCTTTCCATATCGGCCAATGTCAGCCCGCGCTCGATCCGCAGGGCCCGCACACGGGCATGGACCAGGTCCCGCGCCGCCGCTTTGCTGTTCATTTTTTGCGCTTTCCCATTCCCAGAATGCCATATTTGGCCGCGACCCAGAGGATAGGAACGCGCCGACGGATTGGCCATAGCAGAAAATCACCCGCCCTCTTGCTTGACACGCCGCCTCGCGTCGCTATTCGCCATATAGGATATATATTTCCTAAATGGATAAATCTTGCCAACACTTCATTCCCCCAGCCACAGTCCCGAAACCACCCGGGTCGCCGTGATCAGCGAAGCGACGGCGGTACGACTGATCGGGATCGGGGACGCCATCACCGTGGTCGAAAGCGCATTCGCTTCGCTCGACTCCGAGCTCAGTCGCGCCTTCGCCTTCAGCGCGGGGCCGGGCCCGACCCCGAACACGCGCCTCGGCGTCAAGGCCGGCTATGATGGCCTTTCGCGCCATCCGGGCGCCAAGCTGGGCAGCTATTGGTCGGACAATAGCCGCACGGGCCTCGCCAATCACGGTTCGACCACGCTGCTGCTCGACCACCGCACGGGCCGCCCATGCGCCCTTGTCGCCGCCAATTACCTGACGGCCTTGCGCACTGCCGCGGCCGATGCCGTGGCGGTGAAGCATCTGGCCCGCACCTCGGCATCGCGGCTGTCGATCTTGGGAAGCGGACATCAGGCCTATTACGAGGCCCTGGCCGTCGCGCAGGTCCGCCCGCTCGAACAGATCCTGATATGGGGCCGGGATCCAGCGGCGACCGGACGGCTCGCTTTACGGCTTCGCGAAGCGGGATTGCCCGCGCGCGCCGCGGAGATCGAGGAGGCGGTGACGCAGGCCGATATCCTCTGCACCGTGACCGCCTCGACCCGGCCGCTTTTCGACGCAGCGCTGGTGACGCCCGGCATTCATATCTCGGCGATGGGCGCCGACGGCCCCGGCAAGCAGGAACTGCCCATCGCCCTTGTCGAAGCCGCGCTGTTGTTCACCGATATGGTCACGCAATCGGTCTCGGTCGGCGAGTTCCAGCACGCCTGCTGCGCGGGCCGCATCACGCCGGACCGGATCATTCCGCTGGGCGCCGTCATCAACGGGACAGCGATCGGCCGAACAGGCGATCGCCAGACGACGATCTTCGACAGTTCCGGCGTGGCGGTTCAGGACATTGCGATCGGCGCACTGGCGCTGGCCCGGGCTCGCGCCAGCGGCCTGGTGCACGAAATAGAGCTTTAGCTGCATCACGGCATCCCGCCGGACATAGTGCAGCTTGCCCCGTTTCGCCTGCGCCTCGGCAAGGTCGAGCAGCCCCCGTCCGGCACCGCGTCCGCAAGCCCAATCCTCCCCCTCGCCCGCTGGAGAATGATCTTGAAACGCCTGACCGCACTGCCCATTCTGTTGCTCGCCACCGCCCCCGCCCCCGCCCATGCGGAACGCGACTATCAGGCGGAGGCGAAGGCCCTGCTGAAGCGGACCCCGGTCATCGATGGCCATAACGACACCGCGCTCGTCATCCGCGAGGCCTTTCAGCGCCGGTTCGACAGCTTCGACTTCAAACGGCTGGACGCCGAGCAGCGCCGCAAGATGAAGACCGATCTCGAGCGCCTGCGTGCCGGCGGCGTCGGCGGCCAGTTCTGGTCGGTCTATGTGCCGTCGGAACTCCATGGCGCCGAAGCGGTGCAGATGACGATCGAGCAGATCGATATCGTCAAGCAATTGGCCGCGCGATATCCGGCGGATATGCGGCTGGCCTATTCATCTAAGGATGTTCGCAAGGCCTTCGGGCAAGGCAGGATCGCGTCGCTTATCGGCGCCGAGGGCGGTCATTCGATCGGCGGGTCGCTTGCCGTGTTGCGTCAGTTTTACGACCTCGGCGTCCGCTATCTGACGCTGACCCATAATTACACGACCGATTGGGCGGATTCGGGAACAGACGCCCCCAGGCATGACGGCCTGACGCCTTTCGGAATCGAAGTCGTGCATGAGATGAACCGGCTGGGGATGCTGGTCGATCTCAGCCACACCTCACCCGCGACGATGAACGATGCGCTCGCGGCTTCGGCCGCGCCCGTCATCTTCAGCCATTCCAATGCCTATGGCGTCCGCCAGCATCCGCGAAACGTGCCCGACGATGTCCTGCGCCAGCTGCGCGACAATGGCGGTATCGTCATGGCGACCTTCATCCCCTGGACGATCGATGCCGATGCGCAGAAATGGCGCAACGCCTGGATCAAGGAGCGCGATCGCCTGCGAGCGGAACGTCCGGACGACGCGGCCGCGCACGCCGCAGCCCTGACCGCATGGGAAGCCGGCAACCCCTATCCCGGCGCCAGGCTTTCGCAGGTCGCCGATCATATCGACCATATCCGCCGCATCGCCGGCATCGATCACATAGGGATCGGATCGGATTTCGACGGTGTCGACCATCTGCCCGCCGGCCTGGACGATGTCAGCCATTATCCCGACCTGTTCGCCGAACTGCTGCGACGCGGCTACACGCGTGAAGAGCTCGCCAAGATCGCTTCCGGCAATATCCAGCGCGTCCTCGCGCGTGCGGAAGCCGTGGCGCGATCGTTATCGACGAGCCGATAACTTTCAAGGGAGGGCGTCACAGCCGCCCTCCCCCGATCGTTCAGAACCGCATCGACACGCCGGTATAGAGATAACGGCCGATGACATCATATGCCGCCGTCGCCGTGTTCGTCCCCGGCGTCGCATTGGTATAGGGCAGCGGGATGAAGGGCGGCTTCTTGTCGAAGAGGTTGTTGGCGCCGAAATAGACCGTGAATTTTTCCCGGACATCGAAGCGGATCTGCGCATCCGTATAGAAGAATGCGGGAACCCTGTTCAGTTCGAACGACTGATCCGGCAGCCTGAGGATGGAGCCGATATAGCGCTCCTCAAGCGAGATGTTGATCGGTCCGTCCGAATAGGACACCCGCACATTCGCCTTGTGCTCCGGGAAACCCGCCGCCCCCTTGGTGACGATCGGATCGCCGCCGACGAACGGCGTCGTCTTGAATTCGCGCAGATAGGAATAATTCACGCCGAAAGTCAGCTGGCCGTTGCTCGATATGCCGAGATTCGAAAGCGGCAGCCGGTATCGCGCCTCCACATCGATGCCCGAAACCTTCAGATTCGCGGCGTTCTGCAACGTCTGATCGACACGCATGATGTTTCCGGAAGCCGGATCGCGCGTGATCTGGTTGCAGAAGAACGGATCCTTGGTGTTCGCGCACTGATCCAGCGTCGTCTGCAGCGGAATGTCCGAGATCGCGTCGGATATCCGGATCCGGTAATAATCGACCATCAGCGTCAGCCCCGGAATGAAGGACGGCGTATAGACCGCACCGACCGTCAGGGTCCTGGCCACTTCCTCCTTCAGCTTGCTGTTGCTGCCGGCAAAGCTGAAGATCGAGGATGGCTGCAAAGGATTGAACGCGGTGGTGATGCCCGGTGTCGCCAGGCAATTGGCCTTGCGTTGTGCCGCGATCGCCGGGTCGAGACCGCTCAGCCGCCCGCCGCCAAGGCACGGATCGAAGACCGAAGCGGTATTCAGCGTCGGCGCCTGGAACAGTTCGCCGATGTTCGGGGCGCGAACGGCCCCCGCATAAAGCGCGCGGAAACGCAGATCGGATATCGGCTTGTAGGATCCGCCGAAATTCCAGGCCTGGGTTCCGCCGACGGTGGAATAATGCGCGTAGCGGAAGGCCCCCTGGAATTCGAGAAGCTTCACGAACGGCAGGTCGGCCAGCAGCGGGAAATTGACCTCCGCAAACACCTCCTTGACGTTGAACTTTCCGGAAATCGCCGAGGTCTGGAAAATGCCGCTGGTACCCTGTTCGAAGGACTCGCTGGGATTGAAGGCGCTCTTTTCCTCGCGAACCTCGAACCCCATCGCCATCTTGAACGGGCCGGCGGGCAGGCGGAACAGCTCGCCCGACATCGAACCGGCAGCAACCTTCTGCTCGAGCACTGCCTTGGCGCTCGGATCGCTCGACAGATATTGGATTTCCTGTGAGGTCAGGCGGGTGCCGGTGAACAGATTCACCGGAATGCAGCCCTGGGCACGCGCCGCGGCATTCGCGCACCGGAATCCACCGGCGCCATTCGACTCCACGCGCTGGCTTTCATAGAGCCGGGCAATGTCATATCCGCCGCTGAACTGCTGATCGACGTCGGTCCGACCGTAGCTGAGATAGACGTTCCAGTCCCACGGCTTCTCCGAAAACGGCAGCGTCAGCGTCCCGTCGAAGCCACCGGCCAGCCGCACGGTTTC
Organism: Sphingobium sp.; assembly: GCA_030148625.1. Next base: position 10,373 of record JASBTC010000032.1, read on the forward strand.
GCGCGTATAATCGATGCCGCGACCGCCGAATTCCGAGAAATAGCGGCCAAAGCCGATCTCGGTTCGTCCGGCCGGAACCAGCGCACGCAGCGCCGCCGGCATGAAGGGATTGCTGGTGGGAATCGAGAAGGGGATCGCATCGGGGCCGACCCCGATATTCACGAGGCCGCTGGCCACGAAGACCGGCTCGAGCTGCGTGAACGTCTTGGTTTTCGCGAAATTCGCTTCGGCGAACAGCCGGACATTGCTGGTCAGATCATATCCCAGCGTGGCGGCGGTCACGAGCCGCTCGGTATCGGTGGTCAGCCTTTTATAGGGCTGCGTGTCGAAGCCGTGGATCGCGCGGTTGAAGGGGGCGACGCTGCCGTCCGGCAGCACGACCTGCTTGTTGGGTGCGGCAAGATAGCTCGTCGATGTCGGGTAGAAGAGCCCCGACTCGTTGACGAGGCCGCTCGCGGCAGCCGCGCCGCGCAGGGCCAGATCGGGTCGCGTGATATCGGTCGCGGCGACACGCTGCCTGGAAATGGAGCGCGCGGTTCCGCGGATCGCATCGACAGTATCGTAACCGGCATAGAATTGGGCATTGCCCCGTCCCCCGGCGAAACTGCCGCCGCCGAGCAGGCTGAGCTGGAATTGGCGGCCGTCACCTTCGTCGCTGATGCCCGCCTGGCTGTTGACCGACACGCCTTCATATTTCTTCTTCAGCACCAGGTTCACGACGCCGGCGATCGCATCCGAACCGTAGATCGCGGACGCACCGCCGGTGGTCACCTCGATGCGCTCCACCATGTCGGCGGGGATGGTGTTGAGGTCGACCAGCGACGCATTCTGCACCCCGGATACATATCGGCGGCCATTGACAAGGACGAGCGTACGGTCGCTCCCCAGGCCGCGCAGATCGACGGTGGCGACACCCCCCTGGAAAAAGTCCTGCGCATTGGCGCCGCTGGACGAAAAGCCGCTCGGCCCCGCCGCGGGCAGTTCGTTGAGGATCGTCGAGACGTTGGTCTGCCCCTGCTGCGAAATGTCCTGAGCGGTCAGAACCTGGACGGGCGTTGCCGCCGCCTCGTTGCCGCGGCCGATCCGCGATCCGGTGACGACGATATCGCTGTCTTCGACGGCCGGCTCAGTTCGCACCGGTCTTTCATCCGGCACATTCTGAGCGAGGACGCTCGCCGTGCCCGGAACGATCGCCGCCCCAATGCAGAGAGCAGTCCGGAATAGGGACCGGTTGCGGTATAAATATCGATGCATGATACCCCCCTGAGATTGTTTTTTCAGACCCGCAAATGCGAGTCGCCATACAGTACTGCACTGTATCAAATATTCTCAAGAGCAAACTGAGAAGATTCTCAGTTTATTATTATTTCATCATTTACGAATCCAAAACTAGCCGTTCGCAGAATCCACATTGGTCCTACGTTACTTTTTATATTTCAATCATCTCTATATGAGATTCAGATAGATCGATTATTTACAACCAAGGTCGATCCATATGTCTTGACTATATTTATACCCAGATCACTCTCCTCCATTTATTTTATGGCCATATGAAGAATGTCGACTGCCGCCGTTAATCGCCGCAGCGATGCCGCAGCACCTGGCCTGCGCGCGCCTTGACGCCGCGACCACCTTCCACCGCCACCGTTCCATTGACGATGACGTGGTCGATACCGATCGGCGGTGCATAGGGCTGCGCCCAGCTGGCGCCGTCCTTGATCCGATCGAGATCGAAGATCACGATGTCTGCCCACATGCCTTCGCGAAGCACCCCGCGATCGAAGAGGCCCATCCGGGTGGCGGGCCAGGAGGTCATTTTTCGAACCGCGTCCTCAAGCGTGAGCACCGGACGGTCGCGGACATATTCGGCGATGATCCTGGGAAACGTGCCATAGGCGCGCGGGTGCGGGAGGTCCTTGGTCATCTCGCCAAATCTGTCCGACGCCGCCGCATCGCTGCCGATGCTCGTCCATGGCCGCTTCAGCGCCAGCGCGATGTCTTGCTCGCTCATCATGAAGAATTGGGCGGTGGCGCGGCGCGGCAGCGCTTCGAGCACGATGTCCCAGGCGGCATCCGCCGGGTCCTGCTTCAACTCGGTCGCGATATCGGCGATATTGCGCCCGTCGAAACGGGCGAATGTGTCGCTCGATGCATTGGCGAGGACGATGCCCTTCCATCCGCCCGAAGCCTCGACCAGATTGGACCATCCCGGCATCGATCCCGCCGCCACTTCGCGCTTCAACCGCGCGCGAACGGCCGGGTCCTTCAGTCGCGCAAAACCCTTTTCCTGGCCGTCCGCGAACACCCAGTTTGGAACCGTGATGCTGAGCCCGGTTCCGCCCGCGGTATAGGGATAAAGATCGGCGGCGACATCGACCCCGCGCAGGCGCGCCGCATCGATTTCGCCCACCGCCTCGGCCATCAACCTGCCCCAGCCGGGCGCATAGGCCGCCTTCAGGTGAAATATCTCGACCTTCACGCCGCCGCGCTCACCGATCTCGATCGCTTCCCTGACTCCCTTGAGCAGGCCGGCGCTCTCGTCGCGCATATGCGTGGCGTAGAAACCGGCGCATTTGCCGGCGACCTTGGCCAGTTCGGCCAGTTCGTCGGTGCCCTGGAAACTCGACGGCGGATAGATCAGCGCGGACGAGATCCCGAATGCGCCCGCCCGCATCGCCTGGGCCACATCGGCGCGCATCGCCTCCAGCTGGGCAGGGGTCGGCTGCCCCTCGCCATCCCCCATCACGCTCATGCGTGCCTGCGCCGCCTGATAGAAGGTACCGAAATTCACGCCGATGCCCTGACGCTCGAGCGTCGCGAAATAGGTGCCGATTTCGGCCGAGCCGACCGGCGTGCCGCCTTCGCCGGCGATCACCGTGGTCACGCCCATGCGCAGCTTGCTCTCGGCATCGCCGTTCTTCAGCAGCACCGGGCCCGATTGATCCATCATGTCGATGAAACCGGGCGACACATAATGGCCGGACGCGTCGATTTCCCTTTTCCCCTTGGCGACAACGGTCCCGATCTTGACGATCTTTCCCGCCGCCACCGCTAGGTCGGCCCGGATCCAGGGATTGCCGGCACCGTCGAGCACGCGACCGTTGCGGATCACCAGATCATATTCGGGCTCGGCTTTGGCGGTTGCGGCCTGCGCCCAGACCGTCGATGCCAACAACGCAAGGCATAGCTTAAGCTTCATATAAATCCTTGATATTCTTGCTTTGTGAGCAGATTCCGGCGGCTACCAGCCGCATTGGCGGCCCGCATTCTGCTTGCGCAGCCAATCCTCCAACGGCCTGAAGTAACGCAGCATCGCGCCGGCGCTGATCTCTCGGCTTCCCGTGAATGCCTCCAGCGCATCGGGCCAGGGCCTGGAGGCGCCCATCGTCAGCATCGCCCTCATGCGATCGCCGGCGGCCTTGCTGCCATAGACCGAACATCGGTGCAGCGGCCCCTTCCAGCCGATCTCGCGGCAGGCCGCTTCATGAAACTGGAACTGCAGGAAACGCCCCAGGAAATAGCGGATATAGGAAATGCTGGCCGGCACATGGAACAAGGTGCCGGGATCGAAATCCGCTTCCGAACGCGCAACGGGGGGAAACACGCCCTGATAGCGGAGACGCAGATCGTGCCAGCTCTTATTGTAGTTTTCGGGCGTGATCTTTCCGGAGAAGAC
>JASBTC010000463.1 GCA_030148625.1 Sphingobium sp.
GTCCTTGGAAACCGGGATCTGGTGCGCCTCGGCGAATTCGATCAGCCTGGTACGGCTGGTCAGATCCCATTCGCGCCACGGCGCGATCACCTTGATATCGGGGGCGAGCGCGTAATAGCCGAGTTCGAAACGGACCTGATCATTGCCCTTGCCGGTCGCGCCATGGCTGACCGCATCGGCATTGACCTGACGTGCGATCTCGATCTGGCGCTTGGCGATCAGCGGCCGCGCGATCGAGGTGCCGAGCAGATAGAGGCCTTCGTACAACGCATTGGCGCGCATCATCGGATAGACGAAGTCGCCGACGAATTCCTCGCGCAGATCGTCGATGAAGATATGCTCGGGCTTGACGCCGGCCATCTCGGCCTTGCGGCGCGCCGGTTCCAGTTCCTCACCCTGGCCGAGATCGGCGGTGAAGGTGACGACTTCGCATTGATAGGTCTGCTGAAGCCATTTCAGGATCACGCTGGTGTCGAGACCGCCCGAATAGGCCAGCACCACACGGTTGATCTTGTCACTCATCAGGGATCCTTCTCATGCCGGGAATCGCGCGAGTGCGCCTATGCGGAAAGCCGCGCCTGTGCAACATTTGCGCTCGGAAAGGGGAGACGGCGATGGTCGAAAACAAGACCCAGCCCACTGAAAGCGACGTGGCGGTGTTCATCGACGCGGTCGAATCCGACGCGCGACGCGAGGATGCCCGGGCGCTCGACGCGATGCTGCGCAGGGTGACCGGCCTGGCGCCCACGATGTGGGGACCCAGCATCATCGGCTATGGCCGCTATCATTACCGCTATGAAAGCGGGCGCGAGGGTGAGGCATGCCGGATCGGCTTCAGTCCGCGCAAGGCCGCGCTCGTGCTGTATTTCAACGGTCGCACCCCGGCCTTCGAGACGCTGCTCGCCACGCTCGGCAAGCATGACAGCGGCAAGGGCTGCCTCTACGTCAAGCGGCTCACCGACATCGACATGGCCGTGCTCGAACGGCTCGCGGCCGAATCGCTCGCCTATATGGACGCGCATTACCCCGACTGAGCGGCCTCCCGGCCGAACGCACGACCGGCCTTTTCGGCGAAGCGCGCCAGCGACGCGCGATCGTCGCCGTCGCGCGCACTGGCGGACATGCCGGCCAGCGCGATGGTCGCGAATTCGGCGAGTTCGTCGGCGCGATCGGGATAGTCGGTGGCGATGAAGTCTCGGATCGCGGCCCGGCTGGCCGCCTTGGCCTCGCCCGCGATCGATCGCGCCTCCGGGTCGACGCTGTTGCGGGTGCCGTCGAGCACCAGGCAGCCCGCCGCGCATCCCGGAACGGTATAGATGGTCGCCGCAAGCCGGAACATCCGCGCGATCACCGTCGCGACGTCACCGCCCTCGGCCAGCGCGGTCGCAAGGACATTGGCCTCGCTATCCGCGTAGAGCGCAAGCGTGCGCCGGAACAGCCCGGCCTTGCTGCCGAATGCCGCATAAAAGCTTGGCGGCTTGATCCCCAGTGCCGCAACGATCTCGGCCACGCCCACACCGTCATACCCCTTGCGGTGGAACAGCCCCATGGCCGTCTCCACCGCACGTTCGACATCGAAGGCGCGCGGTCGACCGCGCGCAGGAGAAATGCCGGGTTTCACTTTTTCTGTATCGGTCACTAAAATAATCCTTGCAAACATGCCGTCGGACCAATATGTAGCAATCACTACACAAGATCACAAGGAAGCTTCACATGACCGACTTCACCAACAAGAACATCCTCGTCCTGGGCGGCAGCCGCGGCATCGGTGCCGCCATCGTCCGTCGCTTCGCGCATGATGGCGGCCGCGTCGCCTTCACCTATGCCGGCGCACAGGCGGCCGCCGAAGCGCTCGCAGCCGACACCGGTACGGAGGCGATCCGGACCGACAGCGCCGATCGCGACGCACTGATCGCAACCGTGGCGTCGCGCGGCCCGCTCGACCTGATCGTGATCAACGCCGGCACGCTGGCGCTGGGCGATCCACTGACGCTCGAGGCCGATACCGTCGACCGGATGATCGATATCAATGTCCGCGCGCCCTATCACGCGGCGGTCGAGGCAGCCCGGACCATGGTCGAGGGTGGGCGCATCATCGTGATCGGATCGACCAATGGCGACCGCGTGCCCTTTGCCGGGGGCGCCGCCTATGCGCTCACCAAATCGGCGATGCAGGGCATGGTGCGCGGCCTGGCCCGCGATTTCGGCGAACGCAGCATCACCGTGAACAGCATCCAGCCGGGGCCGACCGATACCGAGATGAACCCGGCCGAAGGGCCGATGGCCGAGACGATGCACGGCTTCATGGCGATCAAGCGCCATGTCCATGCCGACGAAGTTGCCGGCCTGGCCGCCTATCTTGCCAGCCCCGAAGCCGCGATGATCACCGGATCGATGCAGACGATCGACGGCGGCTTCGGCGCCTGAGCGTTGATTTGAGAAAGCGCGGAAGAGCGCTTTCTGACGGTACCGGCCCGCTCCCCCGCCCAACCACCCGACAGGATCATACTGGATCGGGTGGTTGGGCGGGGGGCCGGGCGGAGCAGCTCAAGGTTCCGGCGATGCGAAGCATCGGTGGAATAGCTGCGGAGGGCGGCGCCGACTTTCTCAACAAAGACTCTCAACCTAAATTCGCGAGGCGCTTCTCCTCCTCCGCGATCCAGTCGCGGGTGATGGGCAGCGCATCGCGGCGGCGGGTATAGAGGATCTGGTAATTGCCCATGCCGCCATGCTCGAAGGTCGAGATCGCCCCGGCGAGGTAGAAGAGCCACATCCGGTAGAAGCGCTCGTCATACATGGCGACGATCGCGTCGCGATTGGCGACAGTGCGCTGGTACCAATGCCGGATGGTCAGCGCGTAATGCAGCCTGAGCGTCTCGACATCGGCGGCGATCAGCCGGCATCTCTCGCTTGCGGCGAGCGTTTCCGACAAAGCCGGAATATAGCCGCCGGGAAAGATGTATTTCCGCGTGAACGCGTCGGTGGTGCCGGGCACGCCGAAGCGGCCGATGGTATGGAGCAGCATCGCGCCATCCTCGGTCAGCAGGTTGCGGCATTTGCGGAAGAATTCGCGGAAATGCGGCGGGCCGACATGCTCGAACATGCCGACCGAGACGATCCGGTCGAACTGCCCCTCGACATTGCGATAATCGATCAGCTCGAACTTCACATGGTCCGACACGCCGGCGGCGGCCGCGCGTTCGCGCGCCACTTTGAGCTGCTCTTCCGACAGCGTCACGCCGAGCACGTCGACGCCGCAGGTGCGGTGGAGATAAAGCGCCATGCCGCCCCAGCCGCACCCGATGTCGAGCACCCGCTGGCCGGGCTTCAGGTGGAGCTTGGCCGCGATATGCGCCTTTTTGTCGATCTGCGCCTGTTCCAGGCTGTGCGCCGGATCGGTGAAATAGGCGCAGCTATATTGCATGTCGGCATCGAGGAAGAGCCGGTAGAAATCATTGCCGAGATCGTAATGATGCGCGACGTTGCGCTTCGATCGCGATTGCCAGTTGAGGCGCGACAGCCGGCTGCCCATGTCACTGAGCGCGCGGCGCAGCGGGTTGCGGATGCGGAGTTGGCCGCCGCGTTCCCAGGGCTGATTCTTGCGCACCAGCGTGATGAGATCGAGAATGTCGCCCTGTTCGACGACCAGCCGCCCGTCCATATACGCTTCCGCCGCCCCCAGCCGCGGATGGCTCGCCACATAGCTGGCGGCGCCCGCATCGGTGAAGCGGATGGCGACATCGCCATAATCGGGATCGGGGGTGCCGAAGCGGCGACTGCGCCCGGCATGGTCGGTGAGAGTGAGCGTGCCGCGGGTAACGAGCCGCGACAGGAACGCATCGATCAAAGCCATCAGGCCTCCTTCTGTCGATCCCCCTCTCCAGGATGGTCGGAATGCGAAAAGCCGGGCGCGGGGTCAAGGCCGATACGTCGACATCCCCACGATCGCGCATCAAATACCCGCATACCATTCATATTGCGCGCGATCTTCCCAGAAGCCGCCCTTGCCCAGCCCGATCCCGTCGAGGCTGGCCACCGCGTCGATCGCCTGGACATATTTGGCGTGCTTGTAGCCAAGCTGGCGCTCGACGCGCAGGCGCAGCGGCGCGCCGTTACGGATCGGCAGGATGCTGTCGTTGAGCGCCCAGGCCATGATGGTCTGGGGGTGGAAGGCGTCGATCAGATCGATCGATTCATAATAAGCGATGCCGCCGCCCATCTCGTCGGCACAGCGAAAGACGAGATAGCGCGCCGATTCGCGCAGCCCCGCCAGGTCGAGCAGCCGGTGGAGCGGCACGCCCGTCCATTTGCCGATCGCGCTCCAGCCCTCGACGCAATCATGGCGGGTGATCTGGGTCCGCGCGGGCATCGACCGGATCTGCGCCATGGTCAGGCTTTGCGGCCGCGCCACCAGCCCGCCGATATCGAGCCGCCAGCGCGCGAAATTCTCGGTGGCATGGCCACGATAATCCTCGCCCTGCGGATTCTGGGTGCCGTTGCCGCGGAAGAAGGGCGAAAGATCCGCCGCCTCGAACTCGCGCGCCAATGCATGCCGGTCGGTGATCAGCCGCTGGGCATGCCGGTTCATCGCATCGGCGGAGAACAGGATCTTGCGGAATGCCGGGCTTTCGCCGAGCCGGTCGCAGCCGGTGAGCAAACCGCCCGCCCCCAGCGCAGCACCCGCCAGCAACCGTCGTCGGGTGACGAACCCGTTCATGCGCGCACCTTCATCCGGCCGGTGATCATGCCGCCGATCCCGCGCATCGGCCCGGCGAGCAGCACCAGCAGCAGATGGACGATGATGAAGACGACGATCGCGGCCGCGGCGATGAAATGGATCGAACGTGCCGACTGGCGCCCGCCGAACAGGTCGAGCAGCCAGGG
>JASBTC010000464.1 GCA_030148625.1 Sphingobium sp.
TTCCTGCGCTATTATGCCGAACAGGCGCGCAGTACATTTGGGCCCGTCCATGCACCGCTCGGCCCCGTGGTCTGCATCAGCCCGTGGAACTTCCCGCTCGCGATCTTCACCGGCCAGATCGCCGCCGCGCTGGTCGCGGGCAATGCGGTGCTCGCCAAGCCAGCCGAAGAAACCCCACTGATAGCGGCGGAAGGTGTGCGTTTGCTGCATGAGGCGGGCATACCCGCCGATGCGCTGCAACTGCTCCCCGGCGACGGCGCGATCGGCGCAGCGCTGGTCGCAGCGCCAGAGACCGCCGCAGTGATGGTCACCGGATCGACCGAAGTCGCGCGGCTGATCCAGGCACAGCTCGCCGACCGCTTGTCTCCGGCGGGCAAGCCGATCCCACTGATCGCCGAGACCGGCGGCCAGAATGCGATGATCGTCGATTCCTCGGCGCTTGCCGAACAGGTCGTCGCCGACGTCATCGCCTCCGCTTTTGACAGCGCGGGCCAGCGCTGCTCGGCGCTGCGTGTCCTCTGCCTGCAGGAGGAGATTGCGGACCGGACGCTGGCGATGCTCAAGGGCGCACTCAAGGAATTGCGCATCGGCCGGACCGACCGGCTGCGCGTCGACATTGGCCCGGTGATCACCGCCGAGGCCAAGGGCACGATCGAGGCGCATATCGCGGCGATGCGCGCGCTCGGCCGCCGCGTCGAACAGCTCGATCTCGCGCCTGAAACCGCGAACGGCACTTTCGTCCCGCCGACGATCGTCGAACTCGAGAGCATCGCCGACCTCAAGCGCGAAGTGTTCGGTCCGGTCCTCCATGTCGTGCGTTACCCCCGCGAGCGGCTCGACGCGCTGATCGACGACATCAACGCCACCGGCTACGGCCTGACCTTCGGCCTGCACACACGGCTCGACGAGACCATCGCGCATGTCACCTCGCGCATCCGGGCGGGCAATCTCTATATCAACCGCAACGTCATCGGCGCGGTCGTCGGCGTTCAGCCCTTTGGCGGGCGCGGCCTTTCGGGCACCGGCCCCAAGGCGGGCGGTCCGCTCTATCTCGGCCGCCTCGTCACGACGGCGCCCATCCCGCCCGGCCATGGCACCGCCCATACCGACGCGGCGCTGCTCGATTATGCCGGCTGGCTCGAAACCAGCGGCGAGACGGCGGCGGCGGAACAGGCGCGGCGCTATGGCGAGAATTCCGGCCTCGGCGTCGAGATCGAGCTCGCCGGGCCGGTCGGAGAGCGCAATCTCTATGCGCTGCATCCGCGCGGCCGTATCCTGATCCGGCCGATATCGGCGGCGGGCCTGCGCCAGCAGGTGGCGGCGGTGCTCGCTACGGGCAACAGCGTGGCACTCGACGCTCGCGCCAGTCTGGCAGGCCTGCTCGCCGGCGCCCCGGCAAGCGTGGCGGCACGGATCTCCCCCGTCCTGCCCGACGAGCCGCTGGCAGGCGCACTGATCGAGGGCGACGCCGACCAGATCCGCGCCGAAGCACGCGACATCGCCGCTCGCCCCGGCCCGATCATACTGGTGCAGGCCGCCTCACCCGCGCAATGCGCCGGAACGGACGCCTATACGCTCGACTGGCTGGTCGAGGAGGTCTCGACCTCGATCAACACCACCGCGGCAGGCGGCAATGCGAGCCTGATGACATTGGCTTGAGGGCCTAATCGCGACGTTTCATCCCCATCCCGTGTCATTCCCGCGAAAACGGGAATGACACGGGATGGGTCGGATCAGGCGCTAATTCTTCCGCGCGGTCCGGGTAAGCCGGCGGCGATTGGCACGGACCTTCTTTCCATAATGCGCGATCGATTTCGCTGCGGCCCCCTGCGTCGTCGTGCCCAAGGATCCAGTCCATGCCAGCGTCTGGAGTTCGATCGCCGCTTTCACTTTCTCCGCCACCATACGCTGCGCCTCGTCGGCGGCGGCAGAACCGCCCTGCGACAATGTCATCATCCGCAGACCGATGACGGTCGAGGATTCGACACCGAGCATCCAGCTCTCCATCGCGATCGACATCCAGGAAGTGTTGCGCCCCATTTCCACCCAATGATCGGGGATCGGACAAGGTTGCGCGTGCGGCCGGGTTTCTTTTGCCGCGGAAGATTTGACCACCCCGGCAAAAGGGTAGAGCTAGGAGCTATGCACCGTCTCGCCATCGCGCTCGCTTTGTCGGGCATGTCCGTGCCGGCCTGGGCCGATGCGGCCGATGTGCCCTCCGCACGCGACCTATGCCCGGATCGACCGGGGCTCGGCACGCCCGCCTGTACGCTCGATGCGGGGCGCGTGATCGTCGAGCTGGGTCTTGGCGACTGGACGCATGACAAGGCAGGCCCCGTTCGGACTGACACGATCGTCGCGGGCGACGCATTAGTACGCGTCGGGCTTAACGACAATCTGGAGTCGCAGATCGGCTGGACCGCCTATGGCCATGTCCGCACCCGCGATCTGGCGGCGGGCAGCATCGACAAGGCGTCCGGCACGGGCGATGTCACGCTGGCGCTACGCCAGAATTTCAGCAACCCCGACGGATCCGGTTTCTCGATTGCCGCCATGCCCTATGTCACGCTGCCTGTCGGTGGCCAAACGATCGGCGCGGGCGACTGGGGCGCCGGCCTGCTGATCCCGATGAGTTTCGATCTCGGCGGCATCTCGCTCGCCCTGTCGCCCCAGGTCGATGCCGCGGTGGATAGCGGCGGCAAGGGCCGCCATCTCGGTTATGGCAGCGTCGTCGGGCTCGGTTTCTCGCTGACCGACGCCATATCGGCGAGCGCCGAAATCTCGCTCTATCGCGACCGCGACCCGGCCGGGCATTCGACCGAGGCGCTGGCCGGCCTGTCCGCCGGGTGGCAACCCAATGACGATCTGCAACTCGATATCGGTCTCAACCTCGGCCTCAACGCCGCAAGCCCCGATACCGAACTCTATTTCGGTATCGCCAGGCGGTTCTGATCCGCCCCCCTCAATGTCCGACGGATCGTTTCACCGGCTCCACCTTGCCTGCCTTGCGACGATCGTCAGCGATGAAGGCGCGGATGGCGAGGGTATCGGCCGGGGTCAGCACGTCCTTGAAACTTGCCATGCCGGCATAGCTCATCGCACCATCGAGCACGATCGCGTCGAAAGCGGCGTGGGTTTCGGGTGAGAGATTCCACAAATCGGGATAACCGTTGCGCGTGCCGCTCGGCGCATGGCAGCGCGCGCAATTGACCACGTAGGCCATCAGCCCGCGCTGGATCGTCGCCGCATCGGTCGGCAGGCCGGCCGGGATCGGCTGCACCGCAGGCTTCACATAGCGCGGCGGCAGGTCGACCGGCCCGCCGCCCAGCTTGAACACCAGCAGTCGCTCATGATTCTGGTAAGTCTCAGCAACGAATCCGGGCAGCAGCGGGAAACCGTTCATCGCGCCGCCCAGTCCGGCCAGCACCGCGACATATTGCTCGCCATCGATCTCATAGGTCATCGGCGCGGCCATGATCGCGAGTCCGGTGGCGATCTCCTTGAGCAGCGCGCCGCTCGCCGCGTCATAGACACGCAGATGACCGTCGGTCGATCCGTGGAACACCAATCCCCCGGCGGTCGCCAGCACGCCGCCGCCCCAATAGGGCATGGGCTTGCTCTGCCACGCGATCTTCCCGGTCGTCGGATCCCAGGCCTTCAATATCGTGTGCTGGGTCGGCGCCGGCATGCCTTTCATGATCGCCGCATCTCGCTTCGCATCGGCAAAGTCCGCGCCGACGCCGATATTGGCGGCGCCTGGCACCAGCGTCTTCATCTCCTTGTCCGCGACCATGAACTTCATCGGCATTTCGATCGTCGGGATATAGACGAGGCCGGTCTGGCGGCTGAACGCCATCGGTGCCCAGTTATGGCCACCCGCCTGAGACGGCCAGATCACCCGTTCCTGCTCGCTATAGTCGGCGTTGGCGAGCATCACGGGACGCCCGGTCTTCTTATCGACATGGCTGGCCCAGGTGACGGGCGTATATTTCTCCGCCGACAGCAATTCGCCCGTCGCGCGATCGAGCACGTAGAAGAAGCCGTTCTTGGGCGCCTGCATCAGCACCTTGCGCGGCTTTCCACCGATATCGAGATCGGCCAGGATCATATTCTGCGTGGCCGTGAAATCCCATTCATCGCCCGGCGTCGTCTGGTAATACCATTTCATCCGCCCGGTCGCCGCGTCGAGCGCGACGATGCTGGAGACGAACAGATTGTCTCCCCCGCCGCCACCATTGCGCAGCTTTGCGGGATAAGGGCCAGCATTGCCGACGCCGATATAGATCAGGCCGAGCGCTGGGTCATAGGTCATGCCATCCCATGCGGTGCCACCGCCGCCAAGATCCCAGCGCGCCTTGGCATCCCAGGTCTTGCGCGCCATCGTCACTTCGGGATGTTCGTCGGGGCCGGCACCCGGCACCGTGTAGAAGCGCCAGGAGAGCTTGCCGGTCGCCGCGTCGAAAGCGCTGACATAGCCGCGCACCCCCATCTCCGCGCCGCCATTGCCGATCACGATATTATTGCCGGCGATGCGCGGCGCTCCGGTAATCGCATAGCTTTTGGTGCGGTCGACAAAGGTGTCCGATCGCCATTTCTGCTTGCCCGTCGCCGCGTCGAGCGCGACCAGCCAGCCGTCGACGGTGCCGACATAGACCACGCCCTTCCACACCGCGACGCCGCGATTGACCACGTCGCAACAGGCGCGCCGGCCCCAGTTTCCGTCGACTTCGGGATCGTGCGTCCATTTGAGCGCGCCGGTCTTCGCATCGACCGCATAGACGACGCTCCACGGCCCGGTGAAATAGAGCGTCCCGTCCACCATGATCGGAGTCGCCTGCGCACCGCGATGCGTGCGCCCGCGCACGACGAAATCGTCGAACGAGAATGCCAGGCCGAGGGTACCGACATTGGCCTTGGTTATATCCGCCACGGGCGAGAAGCGCTGCTCGCCAAAACCATGGCCGTAGAGCGGCCATTCCGTCGCGCTGGTCCCGTCGGGCAGGGCGAAGGGATCGCCCGACACATCCGGCGTCATGTTGCATGATCCGAGCGCGGCCAGCGCCGCCATCATGACAAGCCGAAAGATCCGCATGGTCCGCCCCCGTCCCCTCTATTTTCAACAAAGGTGTCACGCCCCCTGCGGCGACGCAACTCCAAACGGAAAATGGTTTTCCGATTGAGCTACTGATTCGAAAATATGTGAAAACGCTCCCATGCGGCTTCCCCAAGCGGCTCTGCCGAATTAATCCGATGATCGAGGTGCTGGCGTAACAGGGGAATGGCGTGGCGATCGATCTGAAGGCGGTTGAACAGCTCGCCAACGATCAATCGTCGCTCAAGGCAGCGGCAGGCCTAGCCAAGCCCCCAAAATGGTCGGGCACCGGCATCAGCCATGACGGCGCGCTGATCTGGGGCGAATGCGCGGGATCGGGCGCTAATCCCTATCGGGTGATGGCGGACCTTCGCGACCTCGGCAACAAATGCACCTGCCCGTCGCGCAAATTCCCGTGCAAGCATGTGCTCGGGCTGTTGTGGCTGAAAGCCGAGGCGATCGTCGCCTTCGCCCCCGCGGAGACGCCCGACTGGGTGAGCGACTGGCTGGGACGGCGCCGGACCGGCAGCGGCAGCGCGCCGAAGCCCGCCGCCGGCGTGCCCGCCGCCGCCAAGGATCTGCGCGCGGCGCTGGCGGAAGAGCCAGAGGCGGCCGAGGATCCCAAGGCCGCCGCGCGCCGGGAAGCCGCCACCGCGAAACGATCCGAAGAAACCGAACGCGCGATTCTCGACGCGCTCGATGCGCTCGAACAATGGATCGGCGACCAGCTTCGCATGGGCCTGTCGGCCTTTATCGACGATGCCACCGCGCGCTGCCGCAAGATCGCCGCGCGGCTGGTCGACGGCAAGGCGGCGGCGCTTGCCGGCCGGATCGACGAACTGCCGGCGCGCCTGCTGGGCCTCGCCACGGGTGACCGGCCGCGCGGCGCGGTGGTCGAACTGGGCAAGCTGGTGCTGCTCGCCCGCGCCTTTCGCGCCGCGCCGCGCGACGCCGATATCCGCCGCGCGGTCGCGACGTCGGAATCGCGCGATGCGGTGTTGGCCAATGCCGATACGCTGCGCGTGGCGGCGCACTGGGAAGTGCTGGCCGAACATGTCCAGACGCGCCGTGACGGGCTGATCTCGCAAACCACATGGTTGCTCAATCTCGATACCGGCACGCCGCGCTTCGCGATGCTGGTCGATTATTATCCGGCCAGCGTCGGTCGGCGCGGATCGGTGTTCACGCCCGGCGAACAATTTGTGGGCGAGCTGGCCTTTTATCCCGGCCAATCGCCGCTCAGGGCGGTGCTGGTCTCGCGCTCGGCCGGCGACGAGGACGCCGAGGCGGCCGACTGGCCGATGCCCGAAGACGCATTGTCCGACAGGTTGACCGATCCGCTGCTGGCCGAACCATGGGCGCTCGACCTGCCGATCCTGCTGCCCGCCGGACGCTTCGCGCTCGATCCCGCCGACCGGATCTGGTGGCGCGCCGAAAGTGGAGACATTGTGCTGCCCGTGACCGGCGCGATCGACGAACTGTTGCGCGGCACCGACCTGACCCGCGCCGCCGCCATCTGGTCCGGCAGCAGCCTTACGATCCTGGCGGCGCAGACTTGCTGGGGACGGATCGGCGCGCATGGCTGACACGATCCACGACGCGCTTGGCGCGGTGCTGACGCGCTGGACGATGGGGGCAGCCGCCGCCCCCGTCGTGACGGTCTGGCGAAGCGAACTCGGCGACGAACCGGGCGAGGCAGAGCTGCGCCTGCTCGCTTTGTCCGGCCAGTTCCTGGGCATCGCGGTGACGGCCGAGCCGCCCGCCGGATTGCGCCTGCTGCCCGACGTGCCGGCGCTCGCGCTGCCGCCGCTGCCCGATCCGCTGCGCCCGACCGCACGCCGCATCCTCCAGTCGATGAAGGAAACGCAGCAGCGCGGCGATCTGCTCCGCTTCCTCGCGGCACGCGGCTGGACGATGCATCCCGCCGACTGGATGCCCGCCGCAAGCGACGAGGACGCGCCGGATATCTATGCGCCGTGGCGCGACTGGGCCGAGGCGTCGCAGTCGCCGACCCAGCTAAGAAGGAGCGGAGGGGACATGCTCACCGCCGAGAACTGGGACGATTTCTGGCCCGCCGAGCGGCAGGCGGCGCTCGCCGAGTTGCGGCACCACAATCCCGCCGCCGCTCGCGCGCTGATCGAGACCAGATTTGCCGGCGAAGGCGCCGAACGGCGGCTGCGGCTGATCGGCCTGCTCGCGACCGGCCTGTCGGATGCCGATCTCGACCGGCTCGACAGCGTCGCCGCGACCGATCGCGCGCCCAAGGTGAAGGCGCTGGCTGCTTCGCTGCGCGCGCGGCTCGGCCATGGTTCGGCGGTCGATGAGGATGCCGTGGAACTGGCGGGATATTTCGAGATCCGCGCCAAGGGGCTGTTGCGGCGGACGCGCGTCGTCGTGGCGCTGCCGCTCAAGACACCGGCGCAGCATCAGCGCCGGCGGGCGCTGTTCGCCGGTGTCGATATCGCCGGCTTCGCATCCGCATTGCAGCTCTCGCCCGATGATCTCGCCGCGATGTGGACCTGGTATGAGGATCATCACGCCGATGCGGGCCTCGCCGAGATGGCCGCCCGCTCGGCGTCCGATACGCTGATCGCGGCACTGTGCGCGCGGCTCGAGGATATCGGCCCATTGGCGATGACGACATTGAACGCGCTGCTGCCACGATTGGACCGCACGCAGCGCGCGGATTTCGCGCGGCGGCTGTTGCGCCGGGGCCTGCCCTATCGGGCGGCATTGGACGTCGCGGGCGGCGATTGCGGACTCGACGGCGCCATCGACATGCCGGCGGGCAACGCGGTCATCGTCGCGACGGGCAATGCGGACAAGATGCGACCGGCGGAACTGGCCGTCGAACTGAACGCGCTGGGCCTGCTCGCATCGCGCACGGCGGCCGCACAGGCGATGGAGCGGCTGGGCCGCGCTGGAATGCTCGGCGCGGATCCGCGTCTCGACATGATCAGGCTGAATGCCGCGCTGGAAAACAATGGAGCGACTGGATGAGCGAGATATTGCGGCACCCCGCCGAGAAGAGCCATGCGGCCGAACTGGCGGCGCTCGCCGCGGGCGATCCGGGTCCGCGTCCGCCGGGCTGGGCGCTCTCGCCCCGGCTGGTGGTGACATATCTGATGGGCGGGAAAGCCGCCGACGGCACGGTGATCACGCCCAAATATGTCGGCGACCGGCGGCTGATCGAGACATCGGTCGCGACGCTCGCCACCGATCGGGCGCTGCTGCTGCTCGGCGTGCCGGGTACCGCCAAATCCTGGGTCTCCGAACATCTGGCCGCCGCGATCACCGGAGATTCGACGCTGGTGATCCAGTGCACCGCTGGCACCGACGAGAACCAGGTCCGCTATGGCTGGAACTATGCGCAGCTCCTGGCGCACGGGCCGAGCCGCGACGCGCTGGTGCCGACCCCGCTGATGCGCGCGATGGAGACCGGCAAGCTCTGCCGCTTCGAGGAACTGACGCGGATGGGCAGCGATGTGCAGGACACGCTGATCACGGTGTTGTCCGAAAAGATGATGCCGATCCCCGAACTCAACGACACCGTCTATGCCGCGCGCGGTTTCAACATCATCGCCACCGCCAATAATCGCGACAAGGGTGTCAACGAATTGTCGTCGGCGCTCAAGCGACGCTTCAACGTCGTCGTGCTGCCGTTGCCCGACAGCGCCGATGAGGAGATCGCGATCATCGTCAAGCGCGTCGGCGAAATGGCGCACAGCCTGGACCTGCCCGCGCCCAAGAATGTCGCCGAGGAAGTGGCGCGCGTCGTCGCGATCTTCCGAGAACTGCGGTCCGGATCGACCGAGGACGGCAAGGTGGCGCTGAAATCGCCATCGGGCGGGCTTTCGACGGCGGAAGCGATCGCGGTGATGGTCGGCGGCATCAGCCAGGCGACCTTCTTCAACAACGGCACGCTGACACCTGAAACACTGGCCGCCAACGTCATCGGCGCGGTGGTCAAGGATCCGGTGCAGGACCGGGCGGTGCTCGGCGAATATCTGGAGACCGTGCTCAAGAAGCGGCGTGGCTTCGAGGGCTATTACGCGTCGCTGACCGATCTGATCTGACATCATGGCCGGCGACGTCTCGATCTTCGGTATCCGCCATCACGGCCCCGGCTCGGCACGCCGGCTGGTCGAAGCACTCGATGCGCTCGCGCCCGCGACCGTACTGATCGAGGGGCCGGCGGACGCGTCGGCGCTCCTGCCGATGCTCGCCGATCCGGAGATGACGACGCCAGTCGCGCTGCTCACCTATGCCGAGGACGATCCCGCCAACGCCAGCTTCTTCCCGTTCGCCGACTATTCGCCCGAATATCAGGCCACGCTCTGGGCGGTGCGGCACGGTGCCGCGCTCCGCTTCATCGATCTGCCCGCCTCGGACCGGCTGGGCGCGCATGATGGCGGGATCGAGGACGATGCCGCCGCGGCGGCTGACGACGATCCGATCAGCCGCGATCCGATCGGCGCGCTCGCCATCGCCGCCGGCTATGACGATGGCGAATCCTGGTGGTCCGATGTGATCGAGGAGAATCCGTCCTCGGGACCGGTGTTCGCCGCCGTCGCCGATGCGATGACCGCGCTTCGGGCCGAGGCCGGCCCACTCTCCGCCCGCGAAGCGGCGCGCGAGGCACATATGCGGATCGAGATCGCGCGCACGGCGAAGGAAGGCGAAGGTCCGGTCGCGGTGGTGTGCGGCGCCTGGCACGTACCCGCATTGCTTACCAAGCACAGCCTGAGCGCCGATCGCGACCTGCTCAAGGGCCGCGCGAAAACGAAGACCAAGGCGACCTGGGCGCCATGGACGGCGCCGCGTCTGGCGCGATCGAGCGGTTATGGCGCTGGTGTCGTCGCGCCGGGTTGGTGCGGTCATTTGTGGGACACGCGCGACCACACCGATCGCGACGCCGTGTGGCTGGCCAGGATCGCGCGGGTGATGCGCGAGCGTGGGCATTTCGTGTCGACCGCTTCGGTGATCGAGGCGCAGCGGCTGGGCACCGCGCTCGCCGCGCTGCGCCAGCGCCCCGCGCCGGGATTCGAAGAGTTGCGCGAAGCCGCGATCGCCTGCCTGTGCAATGGCGAGCGCGCCGTGTGGGACGATATCGCCGCCGAGCTGTTGATCGGATCGGCGGTCGGGACGATCCCGGCCGCGACCCCGCTCGCGCCGCTGCTCGAGGATCTGCAGCGCCAGCAGAAAGCGACACGGCTCAAGCCCGAAGCACTGGAGCGACCGCTGACGCTCGACCTGCGCAGCGACAGCGGCCTCGCCCGCTCGACCTTGCTGCACCGGCTGAACGCACTCGACGTGCCTTGGGGCCGGCTGGCCGATGCCGGACGCAGCCGGGGCACCTTCCGCGAGAATTGGCAGCTTTGCTGGGAACCCGAATACGCCGTCCGGCTGGTCGAGAATCTCGTCCATGGGTCGACCATCGCCGAGGCCGCCGCCGGACGCATCATGGAAGCGATGCGCGCCGAACCCGATCTTGCCGCGCTGGCGACCCTGGTGCGCACGGCGATGACCGCCGACCTTGCGGGCGCGACCGAAACCGGCATCGCGCTGCTCGAGGAAAAGGCGGCGCTGACCAGCGATTGCCAGACCCTGCTCGCCACGATCACGCCGATGGCGGACATCATGCGCTATGGCGAGGCGCGCGCGGGCACTGCTGCGCATCTGTCCGCGCTGATGCCGCGCATCGTCGTGGAGGCCGCGCTGGCCCTGCCCTATGCGGCGCGTAACCTCGATGCCGAGGCGGCAGGTCGCCTGGGCGCGGCGATTCTGTCCGCCGACGGCGCGATCGAACTGGCGCAACTCGACGAAGAGACGGTGGCGACATGGCATCGCGCACTCCATCTGCTGTTGAACGACACGCAGGCGACCCGCCTGATCGCCGGATCGGCCGCGCGGCTGCTCTACGAAGCCGAATTGCTCAGCGCCGACGCGGCGGCGGACCTGCTGGCGCGGATGCTGTCGCCGGGCACGCCCGTTATGGACGCCGCCGGCTTCTTCGAAGGCTTTCTGGAGGGCGCGGGACAACGGCTGATCCATGATGCGCCATTGCGCGAAGCGGTCGATGGCTGGCTGATGACGCTCGACGAGGATGCTTTCACCGCCAATTTGCCATTGTTCCGGCGCGTGTTCGCGGTGCTCGACCGCAGCGAACGGCGGCGGCTGATCGATGCGGTGTTCGGCCGGGGCGGTGGCGGCGGCGCGAGCGGATATCGGCTGATCCCACAGGCGGCGGCGATCTGGCCGCGGCATGAGGCGCGCGTGATCGCGCTGCTCAAGGCGGGAGCGCCGCGATGAACGAGACCGACGAACGCGGCCGGCGCTGGACGCTCGCACTGGGCGTGGACAGCGACGAGGACGGCGGCACCCCGCTGTCGGACGGCGATCGCCGCATGTCCGAAGCACTCACCGCGCTCTATGGCGATGGCGACGACGCGCCCAAAAAGGGGCGCGGCGGCCTTGGCGGATCGGCACCGCGCGTCGCCAAATGGCTGGGCGATATCCGCGAATTCTTTCCCGCACCGATCGTGCAGGTGATCCAAAAGGACGCCTTCGAGCGCAAGGGTCTGCGCCAGATGCTGCTGGAGCCCGAATTCCTGGCGACGGTGGAAGCCGATGTGAACCTGGTCGCCGATCTCGTCTCACTACGCGGGGTGATGCCCGAAAAGACCAGGGAAACCGCGCGGATCGTGATCGCGAAAGTGGTCGCCGAACTGATGGAGCGGCTCGAGCGCAAGACCGCGGACGCGATCCGCGGCTCGCTCGACCGGTCGCGGCGGACGAACCGGCCGCGCTTTTCCGATATCGACTGGCCACGCACCATCCAAGCCAATCTGCGCCATTATCAGGCCAAGCATCGCACCGTGGTGCCCGAACGGCTGATCGGCTTCATGCGCCGGCAGCGGCGCATCGTCGATCTCGACGAAGTCATATTGTGCGTCGATCAATCGGGATCGATGGCGACCTCGGTCGTCTACGCATCGATCTTCGCTGCGGTGATGGCCTCGCTGCCCGTCGTCGCGACCAAGCTCGTCTGCTTCGACACCGCGATCGTCGATCTGACCGAAACGCTTGCCGATCCCGTCGAAGTGCTGTTCGGCGTCCAACTCGGCGGCGGCACCGATATCAACCGCGCCGTCGCCTATTGCGAGGACCGGATCGAGCGTCCGTCAAAGGCAACCTTCATCCTGATCTCCGACATGTACGAAGGCGGCAATGCCGATGCGCTGGTCGACCGGCTGGCGCGGCTGACGCTGATCGGCGTCAACGTGATCGTGCTGCTGGCGCTGACCGATACCGGCCGCCCATCCTACGACCCCGCCCTGTCGGCCAAGATCGCGGCACTCGGCATTCCCGTTTTCGCCTGCACGCCCGACCAGTTTCCCGACCTGATGGCGACCGCGCTCCGCCGCGAGGATGTGCATGGCTGGGCCGCCGATCAGGATATCAAGCTGATCCGATCGGACGGCTGACCGATCAGGGAGCGGGTGCCGCCGGCTTCGCCGCGTCGGCGCGCACCGCCTTCACGACTTCGTCGACCGCGCGCACGACCACGTCGGGCCGCTCGTTCTGGATATAGTGTCCTGCATCGGGGACGAGTTCCTGCCGCGACCGCGTCGACCAGGATGCGATCTCGGCATGGAGCGCCTTCCAGCGCGCCTGCATCCCCTCTCCCTCCGCCTTGGTCACGCTCAGCCCCTGCAGCATTTCGGGCGGATAGGGCTGGGTGGAGGTCAGGACGACAATGGGGCGGTCACCGAGATTGCGGAGCTTGCCCGCCTGCTCCCAGATCGCGGGGAGCGCGTCCATCTCGGCGATCACGCCGCCGACGCTATGCCCCATATAGGCTTGCCGCGCTCCGGCTTCCGCCGGCGGTTCGCCCGGTGCCGCCTGGGTGGGAACCAGACGCCATATCCCGGTCCACGACAATGCCGACATCGCGCGCGGCACGAAGGGCAAGGGCACATAGGCCTTGCGCCCCGGCGGGGGCAGCTTCTTGCCCTGATCGGCGTGCGAGGCGTCAACGAACACGATCCCCTTCACATCGTCGCCGTAAAGCCGCGTATAGGTCATCGCATAGGGACCGCCGGCGGAAAGGCCGACAAGCACCAGCGGCCCGCCGATGCCCGCCTTTTCCAGCATGGCGTGGAGATCGCGCGCCACCCCCTCGCCGTCATGCGGGCCGGACTTGTCGTCGCTCCACATGATGCCCGCGCGGTCATAGGCGCAGGTGCGCGTGATCTTCGCGATCGAATCATGCACCGGGCGCCACGACAAGGTACCGTTGGGATCGACGCCCGATTCGAGGATCACCGTCGGAGATCCGCTGCCGCGGCAATCGAGATGGAGCTTGCGTCCGCCGATATCGACGAGTTGGCCGCGCGGCGGAAACTGTTTCGCGGCGCGATGCCGCGCCCATTGTTCATAAGCTGCGCCGAAAGCGACGATCAAGACGACGATCCCCGCCAGCCCGATTCCGATCCGCTTGATCACACGCCACACCCGCGACCCGGCCATGCTCTCCTCCTATATTATTTCTTTCTGGTGATATTATGTTGCGCGGACATTGCCATTGGAACGAAAGCGACACAATCGAGATGGCACGCTGGAGCCACCAGTTTTCGACGAACGACAACCTTGGCGCTGGCGCGTAAACCACATATAATTCGATGCATGACCGGCGGCCGCGCCGATGCCACCAAAAGGGTTCCCTGCATGATCGTCCGACTCGCTATCGTCCTTTGCGCGGCCGGCCTGACCATATTGTCGCCCGCCCTGGCAGCGCCGCAATCGGAGAAGCCGGCGCCCGACCCCAATGAGCGTATCTGTCGCATCGAAGCGGTGACGGGTTCGCGCCTCCAGAAACAGCGCACCTGCCGAACCCGCAAGGAATGGGACGAGGCCCGCCGCGAAACCGGCGAGGCGATGGGCAGCGTTCAGCGCAGCCAGGGCGGCAATTGCGGCATGCGCCCCTGCTGAGCGCCGCAATCCGCATCGAAGCAACGCACCGCGACAGGCCGGTGTACCTCATCCCTTAAGATGGAACAGATATGACCGACGACAAGACGATCCAGGTGCTCACCACCGGTGGCACGATCGACAAGCAATATTTCGACAGCCTCAGCGAATATCAGATCACCGATACGATCGTGACGCACCTGTTCGAGATCGCCCGCGTCACGCAGCCGCACCGGGTGGAAGAGATGTTCCGCAAGGACAGCAACGACCTGCTGGAAGAAGATCGCACCGCGCTCGCAGCGCGCATCCGCAGCGACGATGCGAAGCGCTTCGTCATCACCCATGGCACCGACACGATGACGGTGACGGCGGCGGCTTTGTCCGACATTCCCGACAAGGTGATCGTGCTGGTCGGCGCCTTCACGCCTGCGCGGTTCGCGGAAAGCGACGCCGTGTTCAATCTCGGCATGGCGTTCGCGGCCGCGCAAACGGCGGCGCCGGGCGTCTATATCGCGATGAACGGGACGATCTCCAACGCCAGCGAAGTGGTGAAGGATCGCGCAAAGGGTGCATTCGTCCGCCGCGACGCGCAATAGGATCTGGCCCGACCGATCAGCGCGGACGATAAGCCCCCAGGAAAGCACGTACCGCCTCTGCGGCATGGCGTCGCAGCGTTGACCGATCGGGTATCGCGCTGTCGCCGAGCATCATGACGCGGTTCACCGGATCGCCCATCACCAGCCAGTTGAACTGCGACGCGGCGATCCGCGGGTCATCGATCGCAAGCAGGCCGCGGTCGGCCCAGCGCGTAAAGGCCGTGGTGAGCCCGGCCACCGCGCGCTGCGGCCCGCCACGGTCGAGCGTCGCGCCAAGCTCCGGAAACCGGTTCGCTTCGGCGATGATGAGGCGGCGCAATTGCATCAGCCGCGGCGTCAGCACCACGATCAATTGCCGTTCAGCATAAGCGAGCAATCGTGCCTCGACATCGTCCTTGCCGCCAAGATCGGCGATCTCGCGCTGGACTTCGTCGCCGGCGGCCGAGGTCATGCGGGTGATGATCGTGACGAACAGCGCCTCCTTGCTCGCGAACTGCTTGTAGACCGTCTGTTTCGACACCGCCGCCTGCGCCGCGATCTCGTCCATGCTGGTGCCGGCATAGCCGTTCTGGAGGAAAATTTCGGTTGCCGCATCGAGGACCGCCCGGCGCTTTCGCTCGGATCGGCCAATGCCGTCGATCAATGAGTCCGCCATGGCCGCCCCCACTTGCCGCCGGTCAGTGGCGGTTGACTCTCAGTACTGGACAGTCCAGTTTGATTCAAGCAGCGGAAAGAGCGACTCCGATGAACGGCAAACAGATCCACTCACTGACATCGTCGTGCCGATGCGGCGCGGTCGCATTCGAGACGGTCGGCGCGCCGATCATGAGCGTGTCGTGCCATTGCACGAGCTGCCGCACGGCCGGACGGCAGATCGAGGCACGCCAAGATGCACCGGCGGTGCTCGATGCCGACGGCGGAACGCCCTTTCTGCTCTATCGCAAGGATCGCCTTCGTTGCGTTCGCGGCGGCGCACAGCTGGAGACGTTGCGGCTCAAACCCGATTCCCCGACACGGCGGCTGATCGCACGGTGCTGCAACTCTGCGATGGCGCTCGAATTCTCCAAGGGTCATTGGCTGAGCATGTATCGCGATCGCTTTCCCGATGACGCCCCGCCGCTGGAGATGCGGGTGATGACCGCGGATCAGCCGGGAGACAGCCCGCTTCCCGACGATATTCCCAACTATCCCCGCCATTCGGGCCGCTTCATGTGGCGATTGCTCGGCGCGTGGATCGCGATGGGACTGCGCTCGCCACGCGTTGCGGGCATGGAGGCAGTATGACGAAAGTGGCGATGGAGAATATCAACAGTCCCGACCGGCCGATCCGCGTCGATGCCGACAAATATCACGCGATGCGCGACGCGATCCTCGCGGTCCTGCCCGCGTCTGCCCCCGGCCTGACCGTCGCCGAGGCCAAGGCACGATTGCTGCCGCTGCTGCCCGAAGCGCTGTTTCCGGGCGGCGCCAAGGCCGGCTGGTGGCTCAAGGGCGTTCAGCTCGACCTGGAAGCAAAAAAGCTGATCGCGCGCGAGGATACCAAGCCGCTGCGGCTGCACCGGCTGTGACGCGCTGAAGGATCGCCGGGGCGGTTACGCCTTGGGCGTCACCCAGATATCGACGGGCGCGGCGAACTTGCCGGGTGCGGGCTTGCCGATATCGATCCGCTCCGCGGTCACCAGCTCGCCCGACTTCAACGTGAAGCTGGCATAGGGACGCGGCATACGGCCGAAACTCATTTTCTGGATGGGCTCGCCCGTGGCGGAATTCATGATCGTTGCGATGATGCTCATCGCGCGCCGGTAGCGGTCTTTCGGGACCGATTTCAACCGTCGTCGCAAAAGAATCATCGATGCGCGTGACTACGCATGGCGAAACTCGAGGTGATGCGCGAAACGCCGGGGAGCCGCGACAGCACCGTTGCGTGGAAGCGCTCATATTCGGCCATGTTCGCGATCTGCAGGCGCAGAACATAATCGCCGTCGCCCGTCATCAGATACCATTCGCGAACCTCGGGATGGTTGCGCAGCCCCTGTTCGAAGCGCGTCAGATATTCCTCGGTCTGGCGGTCCAGCGCCACCTGGACGATCGCGGTCATGCCTTCGTCGGGCGAGCTGCCGGCGATGATCGCGGTATAGCCGCGGATCACGCCCGAGCGTTCGAGCATCCGAACCCGGCGCAGACAGGCCGAGGGTGACAGCCCGATCTTCGCCGCCAGCGCGCCATTGGTGATGCGGCCGTCGAGGCGCAGCGCGGTGAGGATGCGGCGATCGATCTCGTCAATGGCGTGCATGCAATATTCTTTCATTCCTTCGAATAATCTGCGCTTTTAGCCGCATTTTCGATCAATTCCAGCAGCAACAGACGGAATATTCGGCATCATCGACGCTACATCATCCCGAGGAGGTGATGCGTGGAGAAGGATGCCTGTCCCAGCGCGGCCAGCCGGCTGACGATCGACCTCGACGCCGTGCGGGCGAATTTTGCGGCAATTGCCGCAGGGGTGTCGCCAGCCCGGTGCGGCGCGGTGATCAAGGCCGATGCCTATGGACTGGGCGCTCCGGCAGTCGCCGCCGCACTCCACCGCGAGGGGTGCCGCGCCTTCTTCGTCGCGCATCTGTCCGAAGCGATCGCCATTGCCCATGTCCTCGATCCCGATTGCGAGATCATGGTGCTGAACGGGCTGGAACCGGGCAACGAGACGCTCTGCGCGGATCGCGGTTTCGTGCCCGTGCTCAACGCCCCCGAACAGGTCGACGCCTGGCGCGCGCTCGCCACCCAGCGCGGACGCCCGCTGCCCGCCGCGCTCCAGATCGACACGGGCATGTCGCGGCTCGGCATCGATCCTGACCATGCCGCACGGCTGGCGGACGACCCCGCTTTGGCCGGGCAGATTTCGCTGCGCCTGCTGATCACGCATCTCGCCTGCGCCGACACGCCCGATCATCCAGCCAATGCCGATCAGCTCGCGCGTTTCGCAGCGGTCCGATCGCTGTTCCCGACCGTGCCCGCATCGATCGCCAATAGCGCGGGCGCGGCGCTGGGTAGCGATTTCCATCTCGATCTCGTGCGCGCCGGACTCGCATTGTTCGGCACGACAGCGTCGGGGGCGGGCGTATCGCCGCGCCCCGCCGTCCGGCTCGATACGCGCGTCGTCCAGATCCGCACGATCGCGCCCGGCGACGGGGTCGGCTATGGCCTGACGCATATCGCATCGTCGCCGCAAAGGCTCGCCACGCTCGGCATCGGCTATGCCGACGGCTGGCCGCGCAGCCTGAGCGATCGCGGCGCCGCCTGGTTCCAGGGCGTACGCCTGCCGATCGTCGGCCGCGTCTCGATGGACTGCATGACGGTGGACATCACCGCCCTGCCCGACGCCGCGCTCGCCCAGGGCGATTTCGTCGAGCTGATCGGGCCGGACCAGTCGCCGGTCGAGGTCGCGCATGACGCCGGCACCATCGACCATGAAATCCTGGCGCGGCTCGGGACGCGCTTCCAGCGCCTGTATCTCGAAGACGGCGCCACACTCATCCAGTCAGCGGGGGTTTAGCAGCAATGAAGGTCGTCATCCTGGGCGCGGGCGTCGTCGGCATCACATCGGCCTGGTATCTCGCAAAGGCGGGCCATGAGGTCGTCGTCATCGACCGTCAGCCCGGCCCCGCGCTCGAAACCAGCTTTGCCAATGCCGGCGAGATATCCCCCGGCTACGCATCGCCCTGGGCCGCGCCCGGCATTCCGATGAAGGCGATACGCTGGCTGATGATGCGCCACGCGCCGCTGATCCTGCGCCCCAATCTCGACATCGAGATGGTGCGCTGGGTGGCGTCGATGCTGCGCAACTGCACCGCCGCGCGCTACACGCTCAACAAGAGCCGGATGGTCCGCCTGGCCGAATTCAGCCGCGATCAGCTCGCCGAAATGCGCACCGAGCTCTCGATCGACTATGATCATCGCGAGCAAGGCACGCTGCAGCTTTTCCGCACCCAGGCGCAGCTCGACGGCAGCGCCAAGGATATCGCGGTGCTGCGCGATTACGGCATTCCCTATGAAGTGCTCGACCGCGACGGCTGCGTGCGTGCCGAGCCCGGCCTTGCCGGCACGCGCGACCGCTTCGTCGGCGGCCTGAGGCTGCCCAATGACGAGACCGGCGACTGCCAGATCTTCACCACCAAGCTGGCCGCGCGGCTCGCCGGCATGGGCGTCGAATTCCGCTACGAAACGCAGATCGAGTCGCTTGCCGTCGAGGGCGGCAAGATCGCCGGCGTCCGCACCGATCGCGGCCTGGTTTCGGGCGATCAGTATCTCGTCGCGCTCGCCAGCTTCTCGCCTGCTTTGCTCAAGCCGCTCGGCTTCCATGTGCCGGTCTATCCGGTGAAGGGCTATTCGATCACCGCGCCGATCGTCGAGGCCGATCGCGCACCCGTCTCCACCCTGCTCGACGAAAGCTACAAGATCGCGATCACCCGGCTGGGCGACCGTGTCCGCGTCGGCGGCATGGCCGAGATATCGGGATATAGCCGCGACCTGCCCGAACGGCGCAAGGGCACCCTGCTCCACTGCGTCGACGATCTTTTCCCCGGCGCGGCCGACCTGTCCGACGTCAGCTACTGGTGCGGCCTGCGCCCGATGACGCCCGACGGACCGCCGATCCTGGGGCCGACCGCGATCCCCAACCTTTACCTCAACACCGGCCACGGCACGCTCGGCTGGACGATGGCGTGCGGTTCCGGCCATGTCATCGCCGACATTATTTCGGGCCGCGCGCCCGAAATCGATGCGGACGGGCTGTCGATCGCACGCTATCGAGCCTGATCACACAAAGGAGAACTACCCAAATGAGCATCGTCAGACTGAAATCGGGCCCGCGCATGAGCCAGGTCGTGATCCATGGCGGCCTGGTCTATCTGGCCGGCCAGGTCGGCGCGCCGGGCGAGGACGTGCGGGCGCAGACCCGCGCGGTGCTGTCGTCGATCGACGCGTTGCTGACCGAAGCGGGCACCGATCGCTCGCGCATCCTGACGGCGACGATCTGGCTCGCCGACATGGGCGACTTCGCCACGATGAATTCGGTGTGGGAAGAGTGGGTCGATCCCGCCACCGCCCCCGCGCGCGCGACCGGCGAAGTGCGCCTGGCGACCGACGAGTACAAGGTCGAGATCATCGTCGTCGCCGCGCTTCCCTGAGGCAGAACATCGACGCGAGGGCGGATCTCGGACCGGCGATCGATCGCCGGTTTGACATGCCGCCCTCGCATCGCCACATCACCATCATGGTCAAGCAGATCATCCACGGGCGTTATCGCCACCATTCAGGGCAGCTCGCCGCGCGCAGCTAGCCCCGGGCTTCCTTCGTCACCCTAACGAAGCCCGGGGAGACAGCATCGAAGCATCCGGCCGTTTCCGCCCATGCGGACGCCGCACCCTGAAAGCCATGACCATGACGACAGCGTCGGAGCCGGCACAAGGCCGCCCGCCCATCCACCTCATCGACGCCGAATGCGAGATGCTGACCGCGCTCGCGCTTCGCATCGAGGACGCCCAGCCCGTGCTCGCGGACCTGCTGCTGACCGAGATGGAGCGCGCCGAGCTTCATCCCGCCGATGCGCTGCCGCCGCGCACGGTGGCGATGAACAGCGTGATCTCGTTCGTCGACGAACGCAGCGGCACGCGGCGCACCGTCCAGCTCGTCTATCCGCAGGACGCCGATATCGAGGCCGGGCGCATCTCGATCCTGACCCCCATCGGTGCCGGCCTGATCGGCCTTGCCCAGGATGCGTCGATCGTCTGGCCCGACCGCGACGGCCAGGAACGGCTGCTGCGGATCGTCCAGGTCGAACCGGGAGAGTCGCCTTGATGGAGGAACTCGCCCGCTATCGCTGCGTCGGCGACGACGGCACCCGTGTCGCCGTCGTCGAATATCGCTATGTCCACACCGCGCGCGGCGACAACGGCATCCGCCGTCACCTGGGCGCGACCAAACTCACGCTCGAGACGGGCGAGCCCGTCCGCTACATCGATCCGGTCAGCTTCGAAGTGATCGACACCGGCGAAATGATCCGCCGGCTATCCTGACGGCAGTCCCGTCAACCGCCCGCCCATCGCCAGCGCGGCCGGGCGGCGATCAGCATATCCGACGCCGGATCGTGAATCGGCGTCGCGAACATCAGCCCGACCTCGACTCCCTCCCGCTGAGGCCTGCTCGCCTTCGGTCCGGCACGCGGCACCGCCGCGGCCGCAAACGCATCGCAGCGCGCGGCAAGGTCGAGGAGATGCGCGCGCACCACCTCATCACTGGTGCGCGCGGCGATCCGGCGGCAGGTCTCGGCCTGCCCGATCCAATGGCCATAGCCAGGGGTGACGCTCATGCCGGCGACGATGCCAGGCCGCGTCCGCCGACCGGTGCTTCCTCACCGCGCGAATAGGTGGCGACGAGCATGCCGGCGGCTAGCACATTGCCGGCCAGCGCGCCGACAACGCCCGACCGGCCGGGATTGTCGCCGATGTCCGGGGTCGTCGAGAGCGCGAAAAGCTGGAACACAAAATCATGCGGTCCGTGGCCGGTCGGCGGATCGGGGGGCAGCCAGCCTTCGGCCAGAATGCTGTTGCGCCCGACATCGCGGCCATCGGCATCGCCGGCGCCATCGTCCGCGATCGCACCCTCCGCCAATCCGGCTTCACCGGGCGGAATATTCCAGACGATCGCATGGACGAAGGGGCTGGTGGCGGGCGCGTCGGGATCCTCGACGATCAGCGCCAGGCTGGTCGCGGCGTCGGGCACGCCGCTCCATATCAGGGGCGGCGAGATGCCGGCGCCATCCGCGGTGAAGCGTTCGGGCAGCCGGGCGCCATCGGCGAAGGCCGGGCTGCGCAGATCGATGAAACCATCGCCGAGCCCCAGTTCTTCCTGCGCGATGACCAGTTTCGAATGCCCTGCCCGCACGTTGCGAAGCAGGCTGCCGAGCCAGTGTGGAACATGTTGCAGCATCGCGGAGCCTCCTTGCCGATCCCGGGACAACACCCGAGAACGATATTGGCTCCCGCATGCACGGAAGTGCAGGTCGGCGACGGAGATTTGGCAGGCTGTCAAAGGGCTGAGCGCGGCCCGAGGGGAGTCTATACTTTGCTGTCGAGACATAATTTGTGCCTGCCGCAGCGCCTGCTCCCTCGCCCCCTTTAGGGGGAGAGGGGGGCGTCGGGGCAGAATCGAGCTTCGGCGCCAAGGCCTCTCCCTACGTCCCCCTCTCCCGACCTCGCTGCGCTCGGCCACCCTCTCCCCCTAAAGGGGGCGAGGGAAGCATGCCATCCAGCC
>JASBTC010000466.1 GCA_030148625.1 Sphingobium sp.
TCATGATGGTGATGATGCTGGGCCATGCCCCAATCTAGGCATGGCGGGCCCGCGCGGCAAGCGCTGCCCTGCGGTTCGATGCTAGTTCGTCGCCCGCCGGTTCAGATCGTGGCCAAGCGCAAGCACGGCGACGCCGAGAATCGTGTACATGATCTCGCTGCCATCATGGTTGAGCGTGATCGCGCCCATCATCATGCCGATGCCGAGCGCGCCGACCGCGGCGGGCAGGACGAAGCCATGCTCGCGGATGCCGACGCCCAGGGCGATGATACCGAGCCCGATCGCGAGGACCAAGCCGACCTCATGAATGCGGTGATCGACGAGCACGCCCCCCGCAGAGGTGAGCAGCACCACCGCGATCGCGCTCGCCACGCAATGGACGACGCACAGCCCCGACAGGCCAATAGCCAGCCGGTCCAGCGACCCAGTGCGAGAAATGATGTTGTTCACGACGACTCCAATTGCCCACCTATTTTGGCACGGGCGACGCAAAGTTACAATATATCATGTTGGCGATCACCGAAGCACCACCCCGCGCTTGTGCCGCACCGCGCCGCGCGGCATAGCGCGCGGCATGGCACTCGCGCGTCCGGCATCGCCCAATCCCGCCCCTTCCCGGCTGATCGCCTGGCTTCGCTTCGTCGCGGCCTTGGTGTTCGCGATGGTCGTGGTCGGCGGCATCACCCGGCTCACCGAATCGGGGCTCTCGATCACCGAGTGGAAGCCGATCACCGGCGCGATCCCGCCGCTGACCGACGCGCAATGGCTCGCCGAATTCGCCAAATATCAGCAGACCCCGGAATATCAGCAGATCAATCGCGGCATGGATCTGGCCGCGTTCAAGTTCATCTTCTTGTGGGAATATCTCCCCCTGCTGCTCGGCCGCGTGATCGGCCTGGCCGTAGCGTTGCCGCTGGCCTGGTTCTGGTGGAGACGGCAGATTCCGGCGGGTTACGGCCCGCGCCTCGTCGCATTGCTCTTGCTCGGCGGGCTCCAGGGCGCGGTCGGCTGGTGGATGGTGACCTCGGGCCTCGCGCAGCGCACCGATGTCAGCCATTTCCGCCTCGCCACCCATTTGCTCGTGGCGCTGTTCATCATCGCCGGCCTGCTCTGGACCGCGCTCGACCTGCAAATGCTGGCGCGCGATCCGAAGGCCGGCGCGAAGCGGGCGCGATTGAGCGGCTTCGGCGCGCTCGTCGCCGTCATCCTGTTCGTGCAATTGCTGTTCGGCGCGTTCACCGCGGGGCTCGACGCGGGCTATCTGTCCAGCACCTGGCCGCTGATGAACGATCATTTCTTCCCGGAAGGGGTGACATGGCTCGGCTCGGCGCTGGCGACGATCGGCAACGACCCCTTCCTGATCCATTTCATCCACCGCTGGTGGGCATGGGCGGTCGTGATCGCGCTGGTAATACTGGCGCGCCGGGCGAAGCGCGCCGGGGAGCGCCGCGCCGCGATCGCGATCCACGCCGCGGTCGGCACGCAGATCCTGCTCGGCATCGCGACCGTGATCACCGGCATGAATTTCTGGCTGGCCGTGCTCCATCAGGCGGTCGGCGCGCTGGTCGTCGCCAGCGCCACCTGGGGCCTGCACGTCATCGGGCGCCGCGCGGGGTGACGGCGGCGACGGTCTATGCGGTGTTCGGCTCCGCCAAGGATGCCGAACGGATCGGACGCATCGCCGTCGAGGAACGACTCGCAGCCTGCGTCAATGTCCTGGCGCCCTGCCGCTCAATCTATCGCTGGCAGGGCGCAATCGAGGACGCCGTCGAAGTGCCGGCGCTGTTCAAGACGCGCGCCGCGCTGGCCGAACGGCTCATCGCCCGTATCGCGGCGCTCCATGATTATGACGTGCCTGCGGCCGTCGCCTGGCCGGCAACCGCCATTTTCGCCCCTTTCCACGACTGGATCGCGGCCGAGACAGGCGATTGAAGGTGCAGGATTAATTCGACGGTATCCAGATACCCGTTTGGAAACCCGCGGCTTGCTTGACTTACCGGGCATCATCGGTCATTAGCCCGCTCCAACGACGCCGTCCGCTGGGGCGGCGTTGCTCGTTTCAACCATAGAGGTCCAGGCCCATGAAGGCGCTTGCGAAGACCACCCGTTCGGTAAAGCCGACCGAGGTGGAGAAAAAATGGCATCTGATCGATGCAGAGGGTCTGGTCGTCGGCCGCCTCGCGGTCGTGATTGCCGATATCCTGCGCGGCAAGAACAAGCCGAGCTACACGCCTCACGTCGATTGCGGCGACAATGTCATCGTGATCAACGCTGACAAGGTCCGCTTCACCGGCAAGAAGCTGCAGGACAAGATCTATTACAAGCACACCGGCTATGCCGGCGGCATCAAGGCGGTGACCGCCGCCAAGATCCTCGAGGGCTGTTTCCCCGAGCGCGTGCTCGAAAAGGCCGTGGAGCGCATGATTCCGCGTGGTCCGCTGGGTCGCCAGCAGATGCGCAACCTGCGCGTCTATAACGGCACCGAGCA
The DNA here is from genome assembly GCA_030148625.1 of Sphingobium sp. The sequence goes on from JASBTC010000466.1 coordinate 2,489, forward strand.
TCCGCATGAGGGCCTTCAGCCCCAGACGCTCGACGTCGCTGCCATGAACCGTAAGAACAAGGTGGGTGCCTGATGTCCGATACCCGTCAATCGCTTTCCGACCTGGCCCAGATCGCCGGCGGCGAAGCGCCCGTCGCTGCTCCGGCTGCCCCGGCTCCGGTTTCGGCCGAAGGTGAGCCCGTCGCGGTTGCGCCCGAGCCCGTCCGTCCCACCATGCCGCTGCGCGATCGCGAAGTCGACGCACAGGGCCGTGCCTATGCCACCGGCCGCCGCAAGGATGCGGTCGCCCGCGTCTGGATCAAGCCCGGCTCGGGCAAGATCACGGTCAATGGCCGCGACCAGGAAGTCTATTTCGCGCGTCCGACGCTGCGCCTCGTCATCAACCAGCCGTTCGGTGTCGCCGGGCGCGAGGGCCAGTATGACGTGATCGCCACCGTCAAGGGCGGCGGGCTTTCGGGCCAGGCCGGCGCGGTCAAGCATGGCATCAGCCAGGCGCTGACCAAGTTCGAGCCGGTGCTGCGCGCGCCCGTCAAGGCCGCCGGCTTCCTGACCCGCGACAGCCGCACGGTCGAGCGTAAGAAGTACGGCAAGGCCAAGGCCCGCCGCAGCTTCCAGTTCTCGAAGCGCTAAAAAGGATTTCGAGGCAGGTGCATCACCTGCCGGCTCGGAAATCCTGGCAATCAGAACTGCGGCTCACGCCGAACGAAAAAAGAGGGTGGTCCGGGAACGGGCCGCCCTTTTTTGTTGTCACATGAGCGGTTAGGAAAGCCCCATGACGTTCGACGATCCCATCATCACGAAGATCGTGACCTTTCTCGACACGATCGGCATTCCGGCGATCACCGGCCCGGTCGAGGGGGAAACGCTGCTCCCCGGCCTGACGGTCCAGGGCGGTACGCTGCTCTTCGATCCGGATCGGCTGACCTGGCCCGGAGACTTGCTGCACGAGGCCGGGCACATCGCGGTCGCCGATCCCGCGCTGCGCGATCAGCTTGGCGATGTCGACACGGATCCCGGCACGGAAATGGCGGCGATCGCCTGGTCCTATGCGGCGGCACTGGAGATCGGCATCGACCCGGCGATCGTGCTCCACGAAGGCGGCTATCGCCAGGTCGGCGGCGGCGCTGCCATTCTCCACAATTTCAACACCGGCAAATATATCGGCGCCCCGATGCTGCAATGGTACGGCATGACGGCGGAGCCGCATCAGGCGGAGGCGTTCGGCATGCCAGCCTATCCGACAATGACGCACTGGCTGCGCCAGAAAGCCGATTGAACAAGCCGCTTTTCGCGCCTTCTCAGTCCCCTGGCTCGAGCCAGCCGGTGTAGCGCACCACCCGACCGACGATCGGCACGCGGATATCGACCATCAGCCGGAAGCGGCCATCCTGTTCCCATTCGCGTGCATCGATCCGCGGCGCCAGCAAGCGCGGCAGGGGAATCCCGAATGCGCTCCAGCGGAGCAGGACCATAAGCAGTCCGTCGCCGTCCGACGGCAACGCAAAGGCGAAGCGCAGCGGACCGAAACGCTCGACCACATAATCCCCGTCCCGGCTCAGCCGACTCGTGAAGCAATGACCGCCGAAATCGCGCGTCCAGCATTCCACGCCTTCACGCTCGGCAAAGGCGACGTGAAGAGGATAATCGCCCGGCGGCGGGAAACGCATGACCCGGCCGCTCAGCCGGGCGAACAGGTTCGCGCCGCGTTCCACCCGCCCCTCGCCCGCCGCGCCGCCATCGCCGTTCACGCTATGGATCGCCCGGACCATCGGCGGCAGCGCGGCGAAACGATCGCCCATGATCCGGGCATAAAGCGGAATGACGGCCCGCTCGCGGGTCTCGTGCCGGATCGCAAGCGCGGCGAAGGCCGGCTCGAAATCGGCCAGGGCGAGCATGCCGGAGGCGTCGCTGGCGCCCGGCGCGACGGCATCCGCCAGCATCCGGTCGGCAAGCAGCGCCGCCGCCATGACCGGCACTTCCAGCCCATCCCCCTGGTCGGCGACGAGCGTCCAGCGCCGTTCGAGGGCCTCACCCTTCAGCACCACGCGCATCGCCGAACGGGCCCCGCCCAGGCCCAATGTCATCCGGTAGAGCGGCAGCAACCAGGACGCACCGCGCAGCAGCGACCGCGTCCACCCCCAGCGCACCGGCCAGCTCGCCAGCCAGAGAGCGATCATCTGGAACCCCAGTTCGGTGCCGGCGCGGAACGTCACCGCCGGCCAGCCGGGCAATGAAGCGGGCATCCGTTCCAGATCGGGCACATCGGCCAGCGCGACCAAGCGCCCTCTGACTCCGTGCCCATCGGACAGCAGGAAATCGGCGCGGCGCAGTTCCTGCCAGCCAAAGCCGCAAGTCCAGCGCCGTCCACGCCATAACCGAACGGGCCGGCCGACATAGCTGAGGATCGCCTTCGCCACCGACACGCCCGCGCTCGACCGGTTGGACGCGCTGATCGCGATTTCCACCTGATCGATGCGCATAAGGCCGACGGCGAGATGGCGTGACACTGCCCCCGACAAAGCCGGCACGCTCGATGCACCGGCGACGATCGCCACTCCCGCTTCGCGCGCCGCCTTGTCGAGCGCGCCGATACCGGCAACGAAATCGCGCGCATCGGCAAGATCGAGATAGGGAATATGCATCGCGATGCATGCTTCGGGCACGATGTAACCGCCGGTCTGGAACGGGCCCGCCGCGTCGATCACCAGATCGGGGCGGATGCGCGCCATGACCAGCCCGATGCCGCGCGTGCGGTCCGCCACCACCGGCTCGGCATTGGCCAGCCCCGCGCAGAATGCCGCCCCCTTCTCCGCGCTGCGCCCCGCAACCAGCACATGATGCCCGGCGGCGATCAGCCGCCGGCTCAACCGCGCACCGAAGCCGCCATAGCCGCCGATGACGAGGATCCGCTTCACAGCAGCCGTGCCCGCTGCGCCGCATCGGGAACCCAGCAGGTCGCACGCCGCCCGAACAACCGATAGCGATTGCGCGCGACCCAGCGGTAAAGCGGATCGCGCAGCCCGCGCGGGACGAGGCCGAAGATGCCGAGCGCCCGCCACGGCCAGCCAAGCCCGCGCCAGATGGCGAGGATCGCGTCGCTGTTTCGCAGGGCGTGGTCGCCGGTCACGACGATCAGCGTATCGGGATCGGCCGGATCGATGCCGAAACGGCGATACAGCGCCTGGCCCGTTTCGCCCTGCATCGCAGCCAGCCGAAAATGGCCGCGCCGGTCGTGCCGGAGGATGAAAGCGGCGTTGGCGGAGCACAGCACGCACATCGCATCGAACAGGATGATCGGCGCTTCGCTCATATGTCCCGCTCCGGATCGGCGTGATGCACCTTCACTCCTAATGCAGCAATCGCGCATCGGCGAGCGGCCGATGCCGGTGCGGCCGCTCCCTCGGCGCGGGCGCGCCGACGATCCGCGCAAGCGCCGTCTCGATGCGGGCGTGATGAAAGCCGAAGCCGTGGAACACCGCCTTTACCGGCAGCACGCGCTGGCTGGCCAGGAACAGCTCGTCGGCAAAATCGCGCAGCACCAGCCGCAGCGGCGCAGCGGGAAGCGGAATCATTGCGGGCCGATGGAGCGTGCGGCCCAGTGCCTTGACGAAATCGGCATTGCGCACCGGATTGGGCGCGACCGCATTGACCGCGCCGTGAAGATCGGGCGTCGCGATGGCGAAAACGATCAGCCGGACAAGATCGTCACGGTGGATCCAGCTCAGCCATTGCCGTCCGTCGCCGATGCGGCCACCCAGGCCCGCCTCGAACGGAAAAAGCAGGTTGCCGAGAAAACCGCCGGCGCTCGCCAGCACCAGCCCGATGCGCAGCCGGACGACACGCAGGCCGAGCGTGGCGATCGCGTCCGCCTCCTTTTCCCAGTCCGCACAGAGATCGGCGCAAAAGCCGCGGCCGCGCGCGCCGCCTTCGTCGAGCATCTCTTCGCCGGCATCGCCGTAAAAGCCGATCGCGGAGGCGTTGACGAGAACCGCCGGCGCGCGATCGAGCCGCGCGCACAGCGCATGCAGCGCGCGCGTCGTCCCGATCCGGCTGGAGCGGATCGCGGCGCGGCGGCGGCGAGTCCAGAGTCCTCCGGCAATGCTCTCTCCCGCCAGATTGACGATCGCGTCGATCCGGTCGGCATCGCCGACCTGGTCGAGGCTGGTGACGATGCGCAGTGGTGCCGGCAGATGCCGCGCATGCGCCGGATCGCGCGTCAGCACCGTCACGTCATGCCCGGCCCCGGCCAGCGCCTCGACCAATCGCGTGCCGACCAGTCCGGTTCCGCCTGTCACCAGGATCGCGCGGCGCCCGTCGAGCATGTCCGCAAGCGCCGCGCCGTCCGCTTCGACGATCCGGGCGCTGCGCCGGGCAGCGACCAGGTCGCGCACCCCGCTCACCGCCACGCCGATCGCGGCAAGCGCGAACAGGACGGAGAAGACGCCGTTCCAGCGCAGCGGAAGATCGCTCGGCGCGGCAGACGCGGCCCAGAGCGCGGGTAGCAGCAAGGCGAGGATGAGGCCGTAATTGAGCGTGAGCAATGTGTGCGTCACGCGCTCGGTCCAGGGCAGCAGCCGGGTCCGGTCCTCCTCGACGAAATCCCACAGGGTTACAATCGCCTCGCCGGCAAGCAGCAGCATCAACAGCGTCGCCCAGCCGCCTTGCGGTGCACTGAGCCCGAGCGCGAGGAAGACGATCGCATAGACGAGGTTGCGCACGCCGTGCAGCCGGAGCTCGGTCGCCTGGCCGGGACGCCAGGCAAGCCGCTGGGTGAGTTCATGATGATAGAGCGTGTCGAACGCGCCCATCGCGATCTGGGCGATCAGCAGCATGCCCAGCATGGTGTCGATCATGCCGCGTCTCCTTCATCGGGGTCGGCGAAGATCGCCAATTGATGGATCAACTCGCCGGCGAGCGGATGGACGAGGTCGAGCGTGAAAGCGAAACGGCCGCCGCCGCAATCGACATGACCGATGGCGAGATTGCCGGGGGCCAGCCAGCGCGGGAAGCGCAGCCGAAAGCGCCCGAGCCGCAGGAAATAATGGTCGCTGAGGAACCATAATATGCCGTCCCCGGCGGCGAGGCGGAGCGCGATGCCGAAACCAAGGCCGAGATATTCCTCGATCCCGGTCGGGCCGGTGAAACGCTTGGCACTGAAGATCACCTGCGGAAATCCGGCGCGGCGGCCATATTGGCGTGTCCAGAACTGACCGCCGCCCGCAATATCCTCGGTCACGGTCACACAGGCGGGGACCCCGGTGTCGCGATGCAGCGGCAGCGGCGCCCCCACCAGCCGCGCGAGATTGGCGAGCAGCCAGCCGAGCCGGCTCATCCGGCATTCCGCCACTTCGCCGACATAGGTGACGCAGGCCCCTGCCGCGATCCGGCGACGAAAGCGCGCGCGCACCGCCGCTGGCAGCGCGCTCCAGCGCTCGGCGCCCAGCAGGCTGCGGAACGGATGGACCGCATCATCCATTGGCGCGGCGCAGGTCCGCCGCCACAGATGATAGCGGGTCCGCACCCCCCGTGCCGCCGCCAGTTCCATTTTCGCCTCCTTCGATTATTTCTGTATGAACAGAAATTGATAGTCGTGACTGTATCGCGACCGTACCTTGCATTCAGTCTTTGGTTTTCGATCGCCCCAGCGGCAGGAAGTTGAGCACCTTCCGCCCCATCTTGATCAGCAGCATCAGCCGCGCGGGCGGGATGGTGATCATCTCGCGATGCCAGTCGTCCATCGTCGTCACGAAATCGTGCATTGCCTCGATCCGTTCCTTCGCAGTGCGGGAGATACGCGGATCCTCCTGCGCCTCTGCACGGCATTGTTTGAGTGCGGCGACGGCGGGATCGACCTCACGCTCCTTGCGGCCCTGGGCGATGCGGGTCAGCATCTGCCACAGATCGACCTCGGCCTCGAAATGCTCGCGGCGGTCGCCCATCACCGGCACGCGGCGGATCAGTTTCCAGCCGAGCAGTTCCTTGAGCGAATTGGAGATGTTGCTGCGCGCGATCCCGAGCTTGTCGCCGATCTCGTCGGCGTTGAGCGGCCGGTCGCTGAGATAGAGCAAGGCATGGATCTGGGCGACCGAGCGGTTGACGCCCCATTGTCCGCCCATCTCCCCCCAATGCAACACGAACTGCCGCACCGCAACGGGGAGAGTTTCGGTCTTTTCGTCTATTTCTGTCATGACAGAAACTTCTGACAATTCGGAGCGAGTGTCAAGCGTGATATTTTGGGGATAACCGGAAAAGCCCCACTCGTCGCTCCAGCGCAAGCTGGAGCCTATGCGATGCGTCCGCGCTCACTGCAGTTCGAATATCGTATAGGCTCCAGCTTGCGCTG
>JASBTC010000006.1 GCA_030148625.1 Sphingobium sp.
TCGAGCACGGCCTGCACGATCGCTTGGGCTTGAGCGAGAATCATGCGCCAACCCTAACGTAAGGGTCGAACGCCCGGCAATCCCGCCGGGGCGAACCGGTGGGGTCACCATCGCCATTCTTTCTGGTGCGGCCAACCATCCCCTGCCTCGATCGGCTCGGCGATCACCCAGGTCTATGGCGATAGATTGGCGATTGTTCGGCCAGGTCGTTGCGGATCGTGGTTGCGGCGACCCCGCCCTCTCCCATGGCATGGCTGATCTGATCGAGACCGAGCACGACATCCCCGGCGGCATAGAGCCCTGTGACGGTGGTACGCTGGTGCGCGTCGACCAGCAGACATCCCTCGACCGAACATTGCGCACCCAGGCCGGCGGCCAGTTCGGACCGGACCTCCGAACCAAGCGCCGGATAAAGCGTGTCGAAATCGAGCAAGCCACGGGGTGTCGAAACGCGGATCCGATCACCATCCGCAATGATATCGCCGCAGGGCCCATCAATCGTGACGATGCCGGATGCGTCGAGCAGGCTCCGCGACGGAGGGTCGATTTCCGTGGGGCCGACAACGGAGATCAGCGTGATATCCGCACTATAGGATCGAAGGAAAAGCGCCTCCCTGGCACCGCGCTCGCCAGTGCCGATCACGGCAATGCGGCGATCGCGGACCTCATAGCCGTCGCAGATCGGGCAGTAGCGCAACAGGCCCCGCGCCACCGCGGCGTCATGAATATCGGCGGGCATATCTGGACGATTGTTGACGACCCCGGTCGCAAGCAGGACGGCACGCGCCGTGAATCGGCCGCCATCCAGATACGCGCTGAAGCGCTCCCCCTTGTGCGACAATTGCTCGACCGTTCCATCAACGATCCGCACGCCATATTCGATCGCCTGAGCGCGCATCCTCGCCAGCAGGTTCGCCCCGGCTATGCCGTCGGGAAAGCCGGCATGATTGCGCGTCAGCGGAATGCTCGCCGCCCGGCTCCGCCCCGCGTCGATCACGACGACATTCAGGGTGAACCGGGCGAGATAGATGGCCGCGGTCAGACCCGCGGGGCCTCCGCCGATCACGAGGCAATCGGTCGCGGCCTCCCGATGGCCGCTGCGCCCGCTATCGACAGTCAATCAGACTGTCACTTCGGTCATGGTCGAAAGCGCCGGCTTGGGCAGGCCAGATGATTTGTAAGTCGCGAGCAACTCGGTCTTGCGCGCCAGAAGCTGTTCGCCGAGCGCGTCCATGTCGAGGCCAGCCTTGCGCGCCTGGGAGAACATGCCCTCCATGCGCTTTTCCTCTTCCTCGACATGATGCTCGATCTGTTCCGAAAGCACCTTGACCTTGGCATCGTAGAAATCGTCGCTCGGCCCACCTGCCTCGATCTCGGCGATCAGCAGCTTCGCGCCGTCATGCTCGACATAGGCTTCCTTGAGCAGATCCTCGTCGATCTTGCCTTCGCACGCCGGATAGAAAATCTCCTCTTCGATCGCGGCGTGCACGGTCAATTCCATGCAGATCTCCATTGCGAGTCTCTGCTTTTTGCCGTCGCCGCCGGCCCCTTCGAACTGCTCGAAAAGCCCTTCGACCTTGCGATGATCCGCCTTGAGAAGTGCGACTGCGTCTTGCTTGGTATCGGCCATGTGACGATCTCCTATATCGCCCTCCAACCATGCGCTCACATAGTTCGTTCCGGATTCCTCCCTGTTGCGAGTCGTTAGCAGGCAAGGCAGGTCCGGCGGAAAAACATAAGCATCACCGATAGTTCGGCGCGCTGTCGATCATTGACGTTAAGGCGCGCCGCAAGCCCCCGTGGCGTATACCTTCCGCCGTCGCGTTACTCGGGCTCGCTCTGCTCTTCGATCGGAAGCCGGATAATTCCCGCCTCATGTTGCCGTCGCGCGGCGCGGCGCCTCAGCCGCCGGATCCTGCGCGGACCGAAAACAGCGGCGGCCAGCAGGAGCGCCGCGATAAGCACGTAAATTGCGGCCTTGATCATGAAAGGCTCCCTTACATCGGAGCATATCACTCACACGCCATGCGCACTAATCGATTTGTTGCATTGCAGCAGATAGTTCGAGCACGCACGGTGCCCGACACAGAGCCATTTCGCGTCGATCGATGCTAGACGAGATGCGCCTTGTACATCTTTGTCAGTTCGCTCCATGCGCGCTCGGCAGAGGCTTGATCATAAACTTGGCTGCCCGGAACGCACCAGCCGTGATCGGCCGGATAGACCTCCACGACCGCCGGGCGTTTGGCTGCGGCGAAGGCCTGTTTCAACACGTCCTTTGCCGCGGGCTGGCGCGCATCGTCATTCTTCGCGACTGCGATCAGATAGGCTGCCTTCGTCTTTGGAATCAGCAGATGGGGGCTGGCAGGCGTATCGGTGACGAGGCCGCCGCCATGGAAGCTGCCGACCGCGCCGATGCGGCCTGGCACGGCTGCCGCGGTGCGGAACGAGAGCGGACCGCCCATGCAATAGCCTTGCACGCCCGCCCTTTTGCGTTTCGCCGTCTGCGGCTGGGCATCGAGAAAGGCGAGATAAGCGACCGCGTCCTTGTCGACGCCCTCATCGGTCATCGCCTGGCGATAACCGATCAAAATCTTGCGCGTCTCGGGATTGTTGAAATCGATGGGTCCATCGATCACCGGTGCCGGCTTGCTGCGATAGAATGGATTGGGCACGAGCACGACATAGCCCTCGGCGGCGAGACGCCGGCCCATTTCGCGGAAGACCGGGCGCAGCCCCATGATATCGGGCCACATCAGCACAGCTGGCCAGGGGCCCTTGCCTGCCGGATGGAATAATGCCGCATCGGCCTTTCCATCGGGCGTCGTGACGGTCACGTCCTTCTCGGTCACTTTGGCGACAGCGGCATGCGCGGTCGTCGCAAGCCCAGTGACCAGCCCCGTCGCCACGAACGCCCTGCGGGTCAGGTTCCAATCCTCGATCAGCCCCGGATGGATGTCGTTGTCGCACATGCCGATTCTCCGCCTTGCCAGCGGCCGGATGCTCCGCTTGCCCGCCTCGTCTGTCAACAGTGCGCCCGGCAGTGATGGAATGTGTCCGGTCGGGATTGCCGATTGCGATCGTCATATCGGTGTGCGACTCTGAAGCATGCCGACGCGATATCAGCAATTGAGGCAAGCGGTCGCCACTCTTGCTGCGCCCGCCGATGCACAGATTGTGCATCTACAAACCCTGTTCGAGCAGAGCATCGGTCCCGATTTCTGCGTCGATGAATTGGCGCTCGAGTTCGACGATTTCTACCGTCCTGTCGGTGATATGGTCGAACGTGGGGAAATGGAACAGACGGAAGCCGATGCCGTGAAACCGCTTGATGCCCTGCTGACGCGCCAGAGTGATGCGGACAATGCGGACTTCTGGAGAGCGAAAGCACTGCTCTCCGATCCCCGTTGGGACGAGGTTCGAAGACATGCCGAGCAGGCCCTCAACGCCCTTCCGGACAGGTGACACTTGCACTACCGCGCGTCGACCGGTTTGTGGCCATCCGGGTCGCGTCACAATGAGTTCAACAGACGATGCATTTCGATCTTATCCAGACGATCAACCTGGCCGGAAAGGCCGGCCTGCCCAATGACGATCGCATCGGCAGCGGCGAACGCCATGCCTGGGTGATCGACGGGGCCACCGATCTGGGTGAACCCGGGCTGCTCGGCGACCGCGGTGGCGCGGCGTGGCTGGCGACGACGGCTAATGCCGCCTTTGCCGGGGCCTCGGGGTCGATCTCGGCAATATGCGACACCGTCTTCGACCAGGTCGCACAACACTACGCAGAAGAACGACTGCGGGAGCCGCTCGATGATTGGGAGCTGCCCATCGCGGCCTTTGCGGCGGTGGCGATCGAGGGCGAAATGCTCGCCTGCGCCTTTGCCGGCGACTGTGTCGTGATCCACCGGAGCGCCGATGGTATTTCCTTCATGACTCCGGTGCCTGACGGCGAGCGTGAGCGAGCGAGCGCAGTGGCATTGGGCGCATTGGTCGACACCGATGGCGTACGCGCACCCCATGTCGTGGCCGGCCTGCGCGCATCGCGCCAGGGGCCGAAGCGCGTGCTCGGGGTCGATCCGCACCACACCCGCAGCGCCACCGAATTTCATCGCGCACCCGTGGCGAAGGGCGACGAGCTGCTGCTGATGAGCGACGGCTTCGCTGCGCTGATCGACGATTATGGCGCCTATGACGCGGCAAGCCTGTTCGCACGCGTGACCGAGGTCGGCCTGGCCGAACTCGCGACGGAATTGCGCGGCATCGAAAATGCGGACGCGGCCTGCCAGCGCTTTCCGCGCTTCAAGATCAGCGACGACGCCTCGGCAATCTGGCTGCGTACAGGATAATCTCTGCCGATTGCCTTGGCCGCAATGGAAGCGCACACTCCCCGCTTCTCGACGATGGAGAGAGAGCCATGGCCACCACCTCCCCCGCATCGCGCCCCGGCTGGTTCAAGATGGTCGCGGCGCTTGCCATTCTCTGGAATGCCTTTGGCGTCACCATGTATCTCAGTTCGGTCGGACTGTTCGGCGATCCGATGGCCGGATTGAGCGACGCGGAACGCGCCGCGGCATCCTCGATCCCCGGCTGGATCACCGGGGCATTCGCCATCGGCACCTTTTCCGGTCTGATCGGCAGCCTGGGGCTGCTGCTCGGCAAGGGCTGGGCCCAGCCGGTGCTGATCGTCTCGCTCGTCGCGCTGCTGATCCTGGAGGGCTGGATCGTCTTTTTCAGCGGCGCGCTCGACAGTTTCGGCCTTGCCGTCCCGCTGATGGTGAGCGGCGGGGCGATCCTGCTCGCATGGCTCGCAATCCATGCGCGCGGGCGCGGCTGGCTGAGCTGAAAGGCCGAGCCCCAGCCATTCCAACTGCGGAGCTCAAATATCGGCACCGCCGATCGTCCAGGCCCGTCCGGAAACCACAGCGCGGCAATGATAACAGGCCGAGGATACGCCATCGGCATTATACCATTCGTGACGGCCTCCAGCGACTTCGCAGTCAGCGCCCTTCGCGGCCAGACCTAAATCGATGAGCCAGAATGGAAGCCGCTGACGAAGCCAGGTGCGCCGCCGATACGGTCGTTGGGAAAAGATCGAAGCGTCCGGCACGTGCTCAGTTCGCCGCCTTCGCCAACAACGCTTCGGCAAGCAGCGGCTGATCCGCAAATGCGTCACGCTGCCAGTCGGGCACCAGTCGATTGATCGTCAGGAAAAGCGCCAGCCCCTGGTCCTGCGACCAGAGATTGCGCTTGCGCCTGACCGCGTCGATCGCGGCCGGTGCGGGCACGCCGGACTTCACATACCAGGCATAGGCCAGCCATTGGCCGAGCCCCTCCATGGTCAGGAACAGATCGTCGAGCGGCAGCCATTTGGCGTTGGCGCCGGTGAAATATCCGGCCCTTCGCGCGCGCATCTTCGCCAGCGCCTTGCCCGCCAATGTCCGGGCCTCGCCATCGGTCGGCGCGGTCGCCGCCGCGTAGAGCAGGTCGCGTTCGGCCTCGTAATCGGCGACATAGCCGGCATCCGCCTTGAATGCGTCCTGCAGTGAATCGTCGTTGATCGAGTCCGGCAGACCATATTCGCGCGTGAGCGCCGCCAGCCTGGGATTGGCGAAATAGAATTGGCGGGTGTGCATCAGTTCGTGGAGCAGCACGCCGTCCATCAGCCGTTCCAGCCCCAATTCGCTGCTCACCCCGGACTTGCGCCAGACCGATGGCAGGCTCATCGCGAAATAGCCGGTGCCCGCGGCGCCATTGTCGGGCGAGGCGAACGAAATCGGGCCGATTGGCGCGGTGTTGCCGCCCGGCAGCGCGATGGGATCGCCATGCGCCGCCGCCGTCCATCGCAGGCGCCTCTGCCGATCGGCCTTGCCCGTATAGGTGCAGGCCGCATCGATCGCGATGATGGTCGGCAGCGGTGCGGGCGCGAGCTTCAGGATATCACGCTCGCTCGATCGCCAATTCGCGATCGCACCGTCGAGCCAGGCCTTGTCCGCCCTGGACATGACACATGTTGATTCAGCGGCGGGAAGCGGCGTGGCGACGAGCGACGCTCCGATCATGAACAGCCATGTGCCGGTTCGCCGCATACCACCTCCATTGTTCGTGGTGGCGGCTTCGCATCTGCGCCGATCCTTCGCAACGGCGATAATGTCCCTTCCCTTCCGGTTCCGGGCACTGGCTCCAATCACCAGTGCCCGTACGCGGATGGATCTAGAATTTCACATTTGCGCCGAATGTGAAGTAACGGCCCAGCGTGTCGTAATGCGGGTTGCCCGTCGTCGAGAAGGGCAGCTTACGGTCGAAGACATTGCTGATATTGCCGTAGAAGGTGAAGTTCTCCGTCACCTTGAACTGCGCACCCAGGTCGAGATAGACGCGCGCGCTGATATCGTTGTTGGCCAGCAGCGGCCGCCCGCCTTCACCATTGAGCAGATGATTAAACTTGCCGCCGCCGACATAGCGGACACGCGCGTCAAAGCCGAGCACGTCGTCCTGATAGCTGGCGCTGAACGTGCCGCGCCATTTCGGCAAGCCCAGAGTGACGCCGTCGCCGACGTCGCCCGCCGCATCATTGGGCTCCAGGCCGTTGTCGTAGATCAGCTTCTTCACATAGGTGGCAAGCGCGCGGAAGCGCAGTGACGCCGGCCCGGCGCCCGCGATCTGCGTCATCGGCAGCACATAGGACGCTTCGAAGTCCAGACCGCTGGTCGCGAAGCGCGCGATATTCTGCGCGTTCGAAAAGACGGTCTTGAGCGTCTGCGTGACCGGATCGCGGATGATCTGTTCGCACGCAGCCTGACTGCCGCGGGCGCAGGCGGCAGTCAGGTCTGAAGCGGTCAACGTGATGATCGCGCCGTCGATCTTGATGTCATAATAGTCGACCGAGAATTGCAGCCCGCGCGCGAAGGACGGCGAATAGGATCCGCCGATGGTGAGCGTGCTGCCGATCTCCGGCTTCAGATTCACGTTGCCGCCTGAGAAGGTCGTCACCTGCGCCGGCGTGTCGGTGTAGCCGAGGATGACCCCCTTGCGGCCATCGCTATCCTGGTCGACCTGCGGCCCGATATTGATGTTCGTCTCGTTGAAGAGATCGTTGATATTGGGGGAGCGGATGTCGCGCGAACGCGTGGCGCGCAGCAGCAGATCGTTGAACAGCCGGACGGTGCCCCCCACCTTCCACGACCAGATGCCGCCGCTGGTGCTGTAGTCGGAATAACGCGCGGCGCCGTTGAGATCTGCCTTGAAGGCGCTCGCGTCCAGCAGCGGCACGACGACTTCGGCAAAGGCCTCCTTGACGTTGAACCCGCCCGAAAGCGGGGCGACATAGACCGGCAGGCCGAAGCCACCGGCCTGCGCACCGGCATCAAGCCGCGACTTGATCTTTTCCCAGCGCGCCTCGACGCCGACCGCCGCGGTCACCGGTCCGGCCCAGAGCGAGAACAGGTCGCCCTGCAGCTTGGCCCCCAACGAGTCGAGCGTGGAAAGGCTGTATCCACCCTGCGTGCCTGTCACATATTTGATCGCATCAGCCGAGGCATTGCCTTCGCCGAAGACGTTGAGCGGACGGCACGCGGCATCGTTGTTGCTGGGATCGGCATCGGCATTGATCGCGCAGACGATCTGACCGCCGCTCAGCACCGCATTGAGGGCGTTGTCGAATTTCGCGGCGAGCCGGCTGTTGAGCAGCGCCGAATATTCGTCGAGCTCACCATGGCTGTAATGGGCGTTGTATTTCCAGTTGCCGCCGCCGAAGCTGCCGTCGATCCCGATCGCGCCTTCCTTGACCTCGCGATCGGACTTGAAGCGGAAGTTCAATATGTCGCGATAGACGCGGTTCATCGTGAAGCTGGTCTCACCGGCTGCCGCGAGCTGGTTGCGGACCGCCTGCGACAGATAGGGATTGGTCGCCGACACGGTGATCGGCCCACCCGCGATATCGCCCGGCGCGGTGAAGTCAGGGAAGAAATTATAGTTGGATTTCGTCCGGCCATAGGTCACGTCGGCCCAGATGGTCGCACCGCCCAGATCGTAGCTGAGCCGGGCATAGGCGTTGAGCCGCTTGAACGGCGAAGCGAGATAGATGTCGTCGTACAGGTTCGACGCGTCCTCGCCGCCGATGCTCGAAGCATTGGGGCCGCGATAGGCCCGCAAGGTACCGTCATTGTTGAAGGTCAGGCCTGAGAGCACGCCGCTGGTGATCAGGCCAGTGCGGCTGCGGCCCGGAATGTTGACGTCGTCGGCCAGCATCACCTTTCCGTTGATGACAGTGATGTCCGCGCCGCGGACACCATGACGGTCGAGGCGGCTGCCGGGGGGAAGCCCCTTATCCTCGACATATTCGGCACCGATCATGAAATGGCCGTTACCGTCGGCGAATTTGGTGCCGTACGATCCCTCGAACTTGTAGCGCTGGCCATCGCCACGATCGGAGATGCCGGTTTCGGCGCCCGCCGCGAACCCCACCAGATCGTCGTCCATGATGATGTTGACGACGCCCGCGACCGCGCCCGAACCCCAGGCGGCCGATGCACCACCCGTCACCACCTCGAGCCGCTTCACCATATTGAGCGGTACGAAGTTCAGATTGTTCTGGCCGACGAAGCGGCGCCCGTTGATCAGCGTCAGCGCACGATCGATGCCGAGGCCCCGAAGGTCGACGGGCGCGGTACCGCTGCCCGTATTGCCCACCGTCGTCGCACCGATCACGCTCGCGCGTACCTGCGGCTGGTCGTTCAGCACCTGCTGCAGGTTGGACGCCGAGCTCTGGCGCAATTCGGTATCGCCGATCACGCTCGTCGGCGTCGGCTGGTCGAAGCCCGCGCGATCGATGCGCGAGCCTGTCACCACGATCTCCTTCTCGTTCACCGATTGCTCGGCATCGGCTCGATCCTGCGCCATTGCAGGTGAAATGGCGACGAGACTCATGCCGGCGGAGGCAATCAGAGCGGCACGAACGGATATCACGGAACGGTTCACGGTCATTCTCCCCAGAATTCTCAGATCCCTGTCACACTCGGACGTTGCCGAGCGAACGTGGAAAAATAAATGCCTGTTCAGGCCATTATTCTTCATTCCGGATGGTTATGGCATAATAACCTGAGAAGATAGCCGGCCTGGGATTTTTCAGAGATTTTGTGCGCACTGTTGCCCGGAGAGCACAATTCCACCCCGGTCGCGGCTCGATCCGCTATCGGTCGATGGCCCCGCGTCGCGGCGATGCCGGCGATCCGGCGCACGTTTGTTCAACGCCGATTCCGTTGCGGGCGCTAGATTGCCTGTATCAGCAGGAGGCAAGGTGAATGCCGGACACCGCATCGATCGACCGATTGCAACCGCTTCAGGCCGTCTTCGAGCGCTACCATGTCGGCTGGGACACGAAGGATCCCGACATGATCGCGTCGCTTCACTCGGCGGATACGATTTTCTGGCTTCATGACGGATCGAATCCCGTTTCAGGCCGCGAGCAGTTGCGAGAACATTGCCGGGCATTGTTTGCCACCTTCGACTTTTCCCTCGAAATGGGGCGCAGACTCTATGGCGCCGATCACTGGGTTTTCGAGTGGACGATGGCGCTCTCGCTCGAAGAGCCGAACGGCACACCATTCACCGCGCAGATCGAGATGCTCGATGTCGTCACGGTCAATGCCGCACATGAAGTCACCCGCAAGGATGTCTATATGAACGGCAAGCAGGCCGCAGCGGCATTTGGCCGCGCCGGTATCGAGCGTTAGCCGCAAATGGCCTGCCGCGACATCACCGCCGCGCCAGCGACCGGTTGTGCGCGCCGGCGGAGAGGTGGATAGTGGCGGCAATGCCGGATCCGATCTCTCCATTCCGCGACACGCTGCTGCCGATCGGCAGCCCCCGGCTGATGGCGCATGCGAATTCGGTCACGTGCGTGCTGGCCGGACGAAGGGGCCCGGTCATGGTGCGGCATGGCGAGTGGCAGGTGACCGGCGAGTTGCTGCTCGTCAGACCGCAAGTCGTGCACGAGGTCATACTCACCGATCCGGGCGCCGACGTTCTTTATCTGAACGGGCTGACCTTTCCATTCGACGCGCCCCTGGCCCGTGTCCTGAACGGATCGCTGGCCGGTCTGGTGGAAACCGCGTTTCGTGGCGACCGGTTTGCCGTGGCCGAACTTCGCGCGCAGCTCGCCTGGTCCAGCGCCGCCCCGTCGAACCGGATCGCGGAGATCGTACGAGCGATATATGCCGATCCGATGCGGCGCATGTCCCAGGACGAGCTGGCACGCCGGCTGCAAATGGAGCGTACACAGGCGCTGCGTTGTTTCAAAGGCGGAACGGGGCAGACGTTCCGTGATTTCAAATCCTGGTCTGCCCTGCAGCATGCCGCGCGGCAGATGGCCGATGGCGCGCTGGTGCGCACGGCCGCGATGGACGCCGGTTTTGCCGATACCGCGCATCTTTCGCGTGTTTTCCGCAAAGGCTTCGGCCTGACGCCCAGCGCGGCGATTGCCGGACTCGGGTGAAACGACCGATCCCCGGACGTTGAAGCCCAGAGTTGTCGTGGTTCCCGAGCCGGCAGGTGATTCCACCTGCCTCGGAACCACTCCAGGCATCATGCGGATGCGTGACCGAAGGGACAGCGGAGATTTGCCGCCCCTCGGACGATCGCTGTCACGACGATGCTGCCGGAAAGGATCTCGATCCTGGCAAGCCCAAGCGCGCGTGCCGCATTCTCCGTCTCCCCGTCCCGGGAAACGCTGCGAGACACCGGATTTGATGCGACGGGAAGCGGTGTCGCTTCCAGTCTGAGATATTGCGCCGTCACCGGCGTTTCCGGAAATCTCGCGACGAAATTACCAGGGACCGCATAATTCTTCGCTTGCCAGCTGACGACCGGCATCCTGGTGTCGAAAACCGGATCGTCGGAACAATCGATGCGGAAACCCACCGGGAAATCGCATTTCGACGCGGCGTGACTATCCAGCGGATGCAGCCTGATCGCATTGATGGCGTGCGGCCTGCCCAGGTCTATCTGCACCCAGGCCGCTGACTCGGCGCGCGAACCGTCGAGCGGTGAGAACCGGTAATATCGCGATATCGACGCGACGATCGGCTCCCCGACAGAGGTCGCATCGAGCGAAGGCGTCATTGCCCCGGCGCGCGCGTCCTCGCCCGCCAGCAGCGGCGCGGCGAGCAGGCCGGCGCCGCCGATCGCGGAGCGAGCAATGAACTGTCGACGGGTCGTCCGCATCGCTGGCTCCGTGCCGCTCAGATATAGACCGGCGTGTTGGTGATTTGCTCGCAGCCGGTTTCGGTCACGATCACATGATCCTCGAGCCCGCTCATGCCGATGCCGGGATGTTTCATGAACGCCTCCACCGCGATCAGCATGCCGGCTTCATAGGGCTTGTCGATATTCGCCAGCTCACCGGGCATGGGCACATAGCCCGATGCGTCGGGCGCCACCGGCCCCTTGCCGGGATCGCCCGCCGGGATGATGTCCGGGCCATAGAATGTGCCCATCTGATGGCCGAAAATCCCCAGATTCACCTTGATGTCGCGCGCCTCGTCCTCATAGGGCACCGCCGCCTTCGCACCGATCACGCCCAGTTGCCGGGGCGTGATGCCCGGACGGATCGATTTGATGATCGCCCGGCACACTTCGGCCGATCCCTCCAGGATGTTGCGCTGCTCTCTGGTCGATCGTCCGCCGCACACCGCGCTGCGGCCGGGATCGAGCCAATAGCCCTGGAAGATCGGCCCCTGGATCCAGCCGCGCACCATGTCGCCCTTGTTCGGCGCGGTCATGTCATAGCCATGGAGCATGTCGCCGAGGATGTATTTCTCCGCATGCGCGCCGTGATGCATGTCGATACGCGAGAAGCAGCCGCCACGGCGCATGATCTCCGCCGCCGTGCGTGACGCCGCCACCGCGGACGTCTCACCCGCGATCATCGCGTCCATGCCGGCGGCGAGCGCATGGGTGACGATGTCGCCCGCAGTGCGGAATACATCGAGCTCGCGTTTGGATTTCACGCGCTGCGGTTCGAGCAGGAACCATTCGTCGGTCACCCACTCGATCTGCGGCGTCAATGCGCGCAGTCGCCGGTCGTAAAGGCCGGGAAGCACGTCGTCGCCGACGACGGCGACGCGCCCCTTTATGCCGTGCTTGCGGAAATATTCGGCGAGCCCGGTGATCACGCTGGGCTCATGGACGATCAGGTCGCCGCACACCGCCTTGTGATATTCGGTTTCCTCGGGCGGCTGCGCGCTGTGCAGTTCGGGCTCGCGCCCGTTCCGGAACAGCACGGCGGAAAAGGTCCAGCTGCCCATCTGGACATCGTCCGCCCAATCCTGCCCGGTCCCGGTATTGGCATAGTTGGTCAGCCAATAGACGTTACCGAGCCGGTCATAGGATCCGGCGCCGCGCGACCAGACCAGCAAGGCCTCGTAGCCCCGCGCACGCATCGCCTCCCACACGCGTTGCCAGCGATGCTCATATTCCTCGCGCGGGAAAACGCTCTTGCCGGTCATGGTCGATCAGCCCTTGATCCGCATGGTGAGGCCGATCGTGCGCGGCGTCACATAGGTCACGTTCTCAAACACGCCGGGAATCGTGCTGACCGCACCCGAAGCGATGGCGAGGATGCCGCGCCGGTTGAAGGCGTTGCGGACGAACAGGCTGATATCCACCCTGCCCCCTTCAGCGCCGATATCGAAATTGGCGATGTCATAGGCCGGGCGGAACCGCCCCGAACTGACCACGCCGTCGATGCCGAACGGCGTCTTGCCGACATGCTGCCAGCTTCCGCGTGCATAGGCCTCCCATCCCTCGGTCACCGGATAACGCAGTTCGGAGGAAAGCGCGAATTTCCAGCGCGGCGTCTCGGGGATGGCGTCGCCTTTGGCATAGCCCGCCGCCGTACCGAAATCGGCGGGCACATTGGTGAATTTGGCGTCGGTGTAGCTCAGCTGCCCGCTCAGCGTGATGTTCCGGGACGGGCGCAGATTCACCTCCAGCTCCGCGCCGTCGATGCGCGCGTCCCCTGCATTGGCGAAGAAGGTGGAGCCGCAGGGATCGGGGATGGTGAGCTGGATTCCCTTCTGTTCGATCCGATAGGCGGCACCATTGACCGTCAGCACCCGGTTCGGTGTCTCGAGCTTCGCGCCGAGCTCGTAATTCCAGACCGAATCGGGGTTGAAGATCGGCCCCACCGAACTGGCGAGATCGCAGCCCAGCGCCGGCGGAATCGCGGCATTGGCGCCGCCGGCGCGGAACCCGCGCGAGACGGTGGCATAGAGCGTGGCGTTGTCGACGGGGCGGTAGTTCACCGTGAAGCGCGGGCTGGCGCTCGTCTTCTTCGCGGTGATGCGCGGCGTATCCACCCCGCACAATATGCCGGGGAAGGCTTCGGTGCAGGTCGCCTCCAGCGTGTTCTTCAGGCGATAGGCGCGCACGCCCGCGATCAGCTCGAGCTTGTCGCTGAGCTTGTAATTGACCTCCGCAAAGCCCGCGATCTGCTGTTCGGACGTCCGCTGGAGATAATCATAGGAGATCGGGCCGACCGGCCGGGGCGCGGGGCCGAACACGGAATTGAGCAGGTCTGAGAATGGCTGGCCTTCAAAGATCTGGCCCAGCGACTGGTCGGTATGGCTGAAATAGACGCCCGCGATCCAGTTGAACGGGCCGGCATTGGACGATGTCAGGCGCAGTTCCTGGGTGTAGCTGTCCGCCGTTCCGGGCATCCGGCTCTCGAACGGCGCGAAGGCGCCGAAGATATTGTAGCCCAGCGGGGTATAGTCGATCGCCGCATCCGATTTCTTGTTGAGATAGGAACTCGACGAGACGAGCTTGAGGCCGCCGAATTCCTTTTCGACGGTCAGGTTCGCGACGATCAGATTGGTGTGCGACGGCTCTCCGCCTACGGCGCTCGCGCGGCCGAAGCCGGGCAGATTGCTCTGCGTCGCGATCGGATTGTCAGCGCGGATGCGCTGATAGAACAGGCTGGGCGTGATGGTCAGGTCGCTGGCGGCTTCCCACCGCAGGGCGGCGCGGACGCCGAGGATTACCGCGTCATTGGCGTTCTTCTCGGCCAGCCTGTCGCTCGACTGCGGCGATGTGAAGCCGGCCAGGGTCGCGTCGTAGCGATCGATATAGCCAGCGATCTTCTCATAGCTGCCGGTCACGCGCAGCGCGAGATTGGCGCCCAGCGGCAGGTTCACCGCCGCCTTGGCGCCATAGCCCTCGCCGCCGCCCTTCACGCTGTTGACGGTGGCCTCGCCATGCGCGGAGAAGCCCGAAAGATCGGGCTGGTTGGTGATGTAGCGGATCGTCCCGCCCGTGGAGCTCGATCCAAACAGCGTGCCCTGCGGCCCGCGCAGTACCTCGACGCGCTGCATGTCGAACAGGTCGATATTGGGCGTGCCGCTATAGGCATCCGTGCGGAAGTCGAACGGCGTGTCGTTGATATAGACCGCGACGGCGGGGGCGAGACCGAGATCGGTGGAAAGGCCGCGCAGCCCGATATTGGATTCGCCCGGGCCGACGGGCGTGAAGGTCAGGCTCGGCGTGTTGCGGACCAGGCTTTCGGTGTCACGGATGCCGAGCCGGCCGAGCGCTTCGCCGCCGAACGCCGACACGGCCTGCGGCACGTCCTGCAACCGGCTTTCGCGCCGCTGCGCGGTGACGATGATGTCCCCCTCGTCACGCGGCGCGGCGTCCGTTTCCTGGGCGAACGCCGGCGCGGCGAGCAATGTGGTGGTCAGCAATGCGATGAGATGGATGTGTCGAGACATGATGCCTCCCCTTTTCGTTTCTTGATTATCGTTCCGTCCGGTCCGGGCCGGTGCGGTTGGTTTGCGAGGGGGCAGGGATGCTGCGCATCCGCACCCTCGAACGCTCAGGCGCCGCGCGGGCTTCGCCGCGCTTCGATGAGCCAGGCTCATCAAAGCGCGGCATTAGGCCGCGATCGCCGACACGCGGCCGAGCCCGTTCTGCTTGACCGAGTCCGCGTAAACGAAGTCCGGCTCTTTATGATAGCTGAGCAGCGCGATGATCCGGTGCTTCGAGCCGCTCACTTCGGTGACCCGGTGCAGGGCCTTGCGCCCTCGGAAGAGAAGCAAGGTTCCAGGTTCGACCTTCTGGATCTTCGTGCGGCTCGAATTCTCGTCGAGAATGGCGTGGATGTCCTCGACCGGTGCCGTGTCGACACCGGGCGCATATTCGAACGCCCCGCCCGCTTCCGGCGCCTGCAACAGCAGGGAGACGACAAAATCATTGTCATCGAAATGCCAGCCATGCTGGTCGCCTTCGCCCATATAGGTCAGGTTGATATTGATCAGTGGATCGGCGGTGACGTGCAGGGTCTCGACGCCAAGCACTTCACGAACGAAGTCCATCAGTTCGGCGGACCGGTAAAGCCGGCGCAATTCGCCATCGGCATCGAGAATGTCGGAACCCAGGATCCACATCAGATAGGGAGAGGCACGTTCGCGCAGCTTCTCGTCGGCGACGCCGGCCAGCGGCCCCTGCGGATTGAAGCCGAGCATCTGATCCCGGCGATGGACATGGGCGAACTTGC
>JASBTC010000016.1 GCA_030148625.1 Sphingobium sp.
GTGTTTTCGTGAAGCTGCTCGACGAGGAGGATCAGTTCCAGCTTCTCGCCGCCGCCGGCCTCACCACCCAGTTCGGCGTGCAGGCGATGATCAACATGTCGGTCAATACGCAGCTCGCGCCGTCCAAGGGCATGACCTTGCCCTTCATCAGCTATGGCGGTTCCTCGATGCTCGCTTTGTCGCTCGGCTTCGGCCTGTTGCTGGCCTTCACGCGCCGGAACCCGTATCTCGTCCGCTCTCCCTATGTCTTCAAATGGAGCGGCAAATGACGGTCACGCGTCACTTCGTCCTCGCAGCCGGCGGTACCGGCGGCCACATGATTCCGGCCCATGCTCTGGCGGCCGAGCTGATGAAGCGCGGTCATCACGTCGCGCTGGTCACTGACGATCGCGGCGCGAAGATCCCGGGGCTGTTCGACGGCGTGCAGACCCATGTCCTTCCCGCGGGGCGGATCAGCAAGAGCCCGGCTGCCCTGTGGGCGGCGGGCCGGGCGATCCTGGCGGGCCGCGCGATGGCGATGCGTCTTTACGAGACGTTCGAGCCGACGGCGGTGATCGGTTTCGGCGGCTATCCCGCACTGCCCGCTTTGCTCGGTGCGCTCAAGGCGGGCATCCCGACCGCGGTCCACGAGCAGAATGCGGTGCTCGGCCGGGTCAACCGGCTGCTCTCCGGCCGCGTCGATGCGATCGCGACCGCATATCCCGAGGTCAGGCGTCTCTCCGCGCGCCATGCCGGCAAGGTGCATCTGGTCGGCAACCCGGTGCGCGACGAGGTGATGGCGCTGCGCGGCGAGCCTTTCCCGGCGCTGGAGGAGGACGGCATTTTCCGCCTGCTCGTCACCGGGGGCAGCCAGGGCGCGACGGTCCTCTCGTCGGTGGTGCCCGATGCGCTTGGCCTGTTGCCGCTCAATTTCCGCCGGCGGATGCAGGTGACGCAGCAATGCCGGGTCGAGGACATCGATCGGGTCCGCACCATCTATGCCGATTTCGGCATTCCGGCCGATCTCGCCACCTATCTGCCAGACCTGCCCGAACGGCTCGGCTGGTCGCATCTCGTGATCGCCCGCGCCGGCGCATCGACCGTCGCCGAGCTCACCGTTGCCGGTCGCCCGGCGATCCTGGTGCCTTTGCCGACGGCGACCGACGACCATCAGACCTATAATGTCGCCGAGGCGGTCGCGGCCGGTGGCGCGCGGGCGATCCCGCAGCATCTGTTCACCGCGGTCGAACTGGCCAAGCAGATGCAGAAACTGGCGCTGGAACCCGGATCGCTCGCCAATGCCGCGCGGCGCATGTGGCAATGCGGCCGGCCCAATGCCGCCAGCGATCTCGCCGATCTGCTCGAAAGCCTGGGCGCCGCCCCGGTGCAGAACATCGTCCCCGCCACGACGGGACGCGTCGCCGCACCGAACGGCGAGGGCGCGCTCGCATGAGGGGTGTCAACACCGAGATCGGAATCATCCATTTCATCGGTATCGGCGGGATCGGCATGTCCGGCATCGCCGAGGTGATGCACAATATGGGCTATTCGGTGCAGGGCTCCGACATGGCCGAAAGCTATGTGATCGAGGGTCTGCGCGCGCGCGGCATCAAGGTGATGATCGGCCAGCAGGCGGAGAATGTCGAAGGCGTGGCGGTCGTCGTGACCTCGACCGCGATCAAGCGCGGCAATCCCGAGGTCGAGCGCGCCTATGAGCTGCGCATTCCCGTCGTCCGCCGCGCGGAGATGCTTGCCGAGCTGATGCGGCTGAAATCGACGGTCGCGGTGGCGGGCACGCACGGCAAGACGACGACGACCTCGATGATCGCCGCAGTGCTCGATGCCGGCGGAGTCGATCCGACGGTGATCAACGGCGGCATCATCAACAGCTAGGGATCGAATGCGCGGCTCGGCGCCAGCGAGTGGATGGTGGTCGAGGCCGACGAAAGCGACGGCAGCTTCCTGCGTCTCGACGGCACGATCGCGGTCGTCACCAATATCGATCCCGAGCATCTCGACCATTATGGCTCGTTCGACGCGGTCAAATCGGCCTTTATCGAATTCGTCGAGAATGTGCCTTTCTACGGTGCGGCGTTGCTGTGCCTCGACCATCCCGAGGTCCAGGCAATCCTGCCGCGCATCCGCGACCGGCGTGTCGTGACCTATGGTTTCTCCGCCCAGGCGGATGTGCGCGGCGAACAGGTCACGCCGATCCCGGGCGGCAACCGCTTCGACGTCGTCATCCGCAGCCGCGACGGATCGCTCCGCCGGATCGAGCGTGTCGAGCTGCCCATGCCCGGGCGTCACAATGTCCAGAATGCGCTCGCCGCGATCGGTGTCGCGCTGGAGATGGGCATCGACGATGCGACGATCCAGCAGGGTTTCGCGCGCTTCGGCGGCGTGAAAAGGCGCTTCACCAAGGTTGGCGAAGTTGCGATCGATGGCGGCACGGTGACCGTGATCGACGATTATGGTCATCATCCCGTCGAGATCCGCGCCGTACTGGCGGCCGCGCGCGAAGGCGTGGCCGGCCGGGTGATCGCGGTGGTCCAGCCGCATCGCTACTCGCGACTGGGCAATCTGATGGACGAGTTCCAGCAGGCGTTCAACGATGCCGATATCGTCTATGTGACGCCGGTCTACGCCGCCGGCGAAGCGCCGGTCGAGGGCGTCGATTCCGCGGCCCTGGTCGCGGGGCTCAGGCAGCGCGGGCATCGCGCGGCCAATGAGATCGCCAGTGCGGCGGCGCTGGCCGAGGCGCTGGCCGCCGATGCTCAGCCCGGCGACATGGTCGTGTGCCTGGGGGCGGGTGACATCACCAAATGGGCCGCTGGCCTCGCCGATGGCGTGACGGCCGCACGCGCTGGGGTTGCGACATGAGCGCGCTCGACACCATCCCCCATGTCCGTGGCAGGATGACGCCGCAAGCACCGCTTGCGCCCCTTGTCTGGTTCAAATCGGGCGGTGCGGCCGAATGGCTGTTCGAGCCCAAGGACATCGAGGATCTGGTCGGCTTTCTAGCCGATCTCGATCCGTCGGTTCCGGTCATGGGGCTCGGCCTCGGATCGAACATGATCGTGCGCGACGGTGGTGTGCCGGGTGTGGTCGTCCGCCTCGGCAAGGCATTCGCCAGGGTCGAGCGTCTCGATTCCACCACCCTGTCGTGCGGCGGCGGGGCAAGCGGCATCCTGGTCTCGTCCACCGCGCGCGATGCCGGGATTGGCGGCCTCGAATTCCTCCGCTCGATTCCCGGCACGGTGGGCGGTTTCGTCCGTATGAACGGCGGCGCCTATGGCCGCGAGGTCAAGGACGTGCTGGTCGATTGCGAGGTCGTCCTGCGTTCGGGCCAGCGCAAGATCCTGGGCCTGGCCGAACTCGGCTACACCTATCGGCACAGCGAATTGCCCGAGGGCTGCATCGTGGTCGGCGCGACCTTCCGGGGTCATGTCGACGACCCCGCCGCGATCCAGGCCGAGATGGACCGCATCGCCGCCGAGCGCGAGGCTTCGCAGCCGCTGCGCTCGCGGACCGGCGGATCGACCTTCAAGAATCCGCTGGGACACAAGGCCTGGGCGCTGATCGACGATGCCGGCTGTCGCGGCCTGCGGATTGGCGATGCGCAGGTGTCCGAAAAACACTGCAACTTCCTGCTCAATCTCGGCTCGGCGACATCGGGCGAGATTGAGGAACTGGGTGAGGAAGTGCGTCGCCGCGTGAAGGCGAAATCGGGCGTCACGCTCGAATGGGAAATACAGCGTATCGGAGTGACCAAGTGAGCGAGCCCCTTCACATCGCGGTGCTGATGGGCGGCTGGTCGGCCGAGCGTGAGGTCTCGCTGTCGAGCGGCACCCAGATCGCCGATGCGCTCGAAAGCCTGGGCCACAGGGTCACGCGCATCGACATGGATCGCAATGTCGCACAGGTGATCGCCGGCGTGCGGCCCGATGTCGTGTTCAATGCCCTTCACGGTTCGCCCGGCGAGGACGGAACGGTGCAGGGCATGCTCGATCTGATGCAGATCCCCTATACGCATAGCGGGATCGCCACCTCGGTGATCGCGATCGACAAAGAACTGACCAAGCTGCTGCTGGTGCCGCACGGCATCCGCATGCCCGAAGGGCGGATCGTCGAGAGCGCGACGCTGCATGATGCCGACCCGATGCCGCGCCCCTATGTGTTGAAGCCGGTCAATGAGGGTTCGTCGGTCGGCGTCGCGATCGTGACGCAGGGCGGCAATTACGGCGATCCCATCGGCCCCGATGTCGAGGGGCCGTGGCGGCATTTCGACCGTCTGCTGGCGGAACCCTTCATCCGCGGTCGCGAATTGACGGTGGCGGTGCTGGGGGATGAGGCACTCGCGGTCACCGAACTCAGGCCCAAGAGCGGCTTTTACGACTATGACGCCAAATATACCGACGGGCTGACTGACCATATCTGTCCCGCCGACATTCCGAGCGATATCGCCGCGGCGGCGCTCGACATGGCGTTGCACGCGCACCGCCTGCTCGGCTGCAAGGGCACGAGCCGTTCGGATTTCCGCTGGGACGACGAACGCGGCCTGGCCGGCCTCTATCTGCTCGAGGTGAATACCCAGCCGGGTATGACTCCGCTCAGCCTGGTGCCCGAGCAGGCGAAATATCGCGGCATTTCCTATGCCGCGCTGTGCGACCGCATCGTGAGGGACGCCCTATGAGCAGCGCATCCACCATCCGCAGGGGCAATGCCGGCCGTGCGCGACCCAAGGTTGCCGGCCGCAAGCCCGTGTCCAAGCGCAAGTCGATGATGACCCGGCTGGTCGAAACCCTGCCCATGCCGGTCGAGACGATCCAGCGCCTGGCCGGCTATGGCGTGATCGCGCTGATCGTGCTGCTCGCCGGGACGGCCGCGACGATCATGGGCGTGCCCCAGGCGGCGGGCGTCGCGCTTGCCGAAATGACGGGACGGGCCGGGTTCGAGGTCAAGCGCATCGAACTGACCGGCATCGACCGGATGGAGCGGCTGACCGTCTATGCCATCGCGGCCGACCAGCATTCGATGGCGATGCCGCTCGTCGATCTGGAGAAAGTGCGCCGCCAGCTCATGACCTATGGCTGGATCGCCGATGCGCGCGTGTCCCGCCGGCTGCCCGACACGCTGCTGATCGACATTGTCGAGCGCAAGCCCGCTGCGATCTGGCAGAATGCGCAGAAACTGACGCTGATCGACGCCACCGGCGTCGAGCTGGAGCCGGTTTCGATCGGGGCGATGCCCGATCTGCCGCTGGTCGTCGGGCCCGATGCCAACAAGCAGACCGCGGCCCTCGACACGCTGCTCGAAGCGGCGCCCGCGCTCAAGCCGATGCTCGCCGGCGCCACCTGGATCGGCAAGCGCCGCTGGGATCTGCGCTTCCAGTCGGGTGAGACGCTCGCGCTGCCCGAAGGCGCGCCGGAGGCTGCGGCGGCTTTGGTCAAATTCGCGCGCATGGACGGCACCGACCGGCTGCTCGGCCGCGGCTTTGTCCGTTTCGACATGCGGATCCCCGACAAATTCTACGTCCGCCTGCCGCCCAAGGGTGCGGCGCGATCGATCGTTCCCGACGAAGCCACCACCGCCAAGGCGGATGGTGACGACAAGCAGGCCAAACCAGCCAAGAAGGACAAGGGCAATGGCGCAACCGCGGGTTGAAGGGCTGATCACCGCCCTCGACATCGGCTCATGGAAAGTCTCCGCGCTGATCGCGGAGCGGACCGAGAGCGGTGAGATCAACGTGCTCGCCACCGGCCAGCGCGAGAGCCAGGGCGTCAAGCGCGGCTATATCGCGGACATGGCGGCAACCGAACGCGCGGTGCGCGAAGCGGTCGAGCAGGCCGAGCGCATCGCGGGCACTAATATCGAGGATGTCTGGGTCAGCTTCTCCGCGGGCGGACTGGTGAGCGACATCGCCTCGGTCGAGGTCGAGCTGGGCGGGCACCGGATCGAGCAGGAGGATATCAACGAACTGCTCGCTGCCGGCCGCGGCTCGATCGACCCCGATGGCCGGATGGTGCTCCACGCATTGCCCACGCTTTATACGCTCGATGGCCTGCGCGGGGTGAAGACGCCGCTCGGTCTCCATGCCGATCGCATGGGCGTCGATATCCATGTCGTCGCTGCCGACGGATCGCCGGTCCGCAATCTCGATCTGTGCGTCCGCTCCGCCTATCTCAAGGTCAAGTCGATCGTCGCCTCGCCGGTGGCGACGGGCATGGCGTGCCTGACCGATGAAGAACGCGAACTCGGCGTCGCGCTGGTCGAGCTGGGTGCGGGCGTCACCAATGTCTCGCTGTTCGCCGGCGGCATGCTCGTCGGGTTGATGTCGATCCCGTTCGGCGCTGCCGATATCACCGACGACATCGCTTCGGCCTTCGGTACGCGTCGCACCCATGCCGAGCGGATGAAATGCTTCTACGGCTCGGCGACGACCAGTCCGCGCGACAATCACGACATGATCGAGGTCGCGCCGATCTCTCCCGACGGCGATCAGGCGGATACGACGCGGATCACGCGCGCGCAGCTCATCTCGGTCATTCGCCAGCGGCTCGAACATCTGACCGGAGAGATCGGCAAGGCGCTGAACGAACTGGGCTTCTCCGGCCCGGTCGGTCGCCAGGTCGTGCTGACCGGTGGCGGCGCGGAGCTGAAGGGCATCGCCGATTATATGCAGGGCGCGCTCGGCAGGGCGGTGCGGCTGGGCAAGCCGCGCGGGCTGATCGGGCTTCCCGACGCGCATAGCGGGCCCGGTTTCGCGACGCTGGCGGGTCTGGTCCAATATGCCGCGGCCAATCCGGTCGATCTGCGCGCGATCGTGCCCGCGCAGCAGATGGTGCATCGCACGGCGGGAACGGGGCTGATGCAGCGCCTGATCACCGCCTTTCGGGCCGGTTATTGATGAACCGGAACGGCTCGTACAGTGGCTTGACCACAAGGGGCTGGGGGTCCTGTCATCGACTCGACACAATTTTTTATTCCCGGATTAACTTTTTTGGTGATTCCGCGAATCGGTTAGTGCAAAAACGTCAAGGGGCATTTGCTTCGCCCGCGACGAAGCTTGGGAGTTAAACAAATGAGCATCGAATTCATGCCGCCTGAGGTCGATGAACTTCGGCCCAGGATCAGCGTCATCGGCGTCGGCGGCGCGGGCGGCAACGCCATTGCCAACATGATGGCGAGCCAGGTCCAGGGTGTCGACTTCATCGTCGCGAACACCGACGCGCAGGCGCTCAACGCCTCGCCGGCGGAGCGGCGCATCCAGCTTGGCCTGCGCATCACCCAGGGCCTCGGCGCCGGTTCGCGGCCCGAGATCGGCCGTGCCGCCGCCGAAGAGGCGATGGAGCAGATCGATCGCGCGCTCGACGGCGCGCATATGTGCTTCGTTGCGGCGGGCATGGGCGGGGGCACCGGCACCGGTGCTGCGCCGGTGATCGCGAAAGCGGCGCGCGACAAGGGCATCCTGACCGTCGGCGTCGTCACCAAGCCGTTCAGCTTCGAAGGCTCGCGCCGCGGACGCTCGGCTGATGCCGGCATCGAGGAACTGCAGAAGCATGTCGATACGCTGATCGTCATTCCGAACCAGAATCTCTTCCTGATCGCCAATGCGAACACGACCTTCAAGGAAGCGTTCCAGATGGCCGACGAAGTGCTGCAGCAGGGCGTGCGCGGCATCACCGACCTGATGGTCATGCCCGGCCTGATCAACCTCGACTTCGCCGATGTCCGTTCGGTGATGGGTGAGATGGGCAAGGCGATGATGGGCAC
>JASBTC010000339.1 GCA_030148625.1 Sphingobium sp.
GGCCCCGGATCGCGGCCGCCTTCATAGCGCAGGCGGATCTCGGGATAGGCGAAGGCGCCGTGGCGCCTGAGCGTGGGATCGGGGCGTTCGCCGGTGCGGATGAAATGCGTCAGCGCGGCGCGCAGCCGCGATACCGATTGCTGGTAGATGGCGTCGAGCTGGTCGACGAGATCAAGACTCTGTTTGGATGGCAATATCTACTCCTTCTGCCTCATAGCTGGCCGAGCAGATGCTCGGCGCTGCTCACATTATATTCGCGCGGGGCCTCGACGTTGAGTCGCGTCACCACGCCGTCCTCGACGAGCATCGAGAAGCGCTGCCCACGCATGCCCATGCCGGCGCCCCGGCCGTCCAGCTCCAGGCCGAGGGCGCGGACGAAATCGACATTGCCGTCGGCCAGCATCGTCACCTTGTCTCCGGCGCCAGCGCCCTTCCCCCAGGCGCCCATCACGAAGGCATCGTTGACCGCGGTGCAGACGATCTCGTCGACACCCTTGGCACGGATCTCGTCAGCCTTGTCGATGAACCCGGGCAGATGCTTGGCCGAGCAGGTCGGGGTGAAGGCGCCCGGCACCGAGAAGAGCGCGACCGTGCGACCGGAGAACAATGCGTCGCTGGTGATCTCCACCGGTCCGTCGGCCGACATCGTCTTGAAGGTGGCGACGGGGATGCGGTCTCCGGTGCTGATCGTCATCGTCTTGTCCTCATGAAGGGAAATAGCCTGCCCCTGTTGCAGTTTTTGCGACGGGATTGCGAGCGGTAATCCAATGCCAGCCTGCGCTGGCATAACGATATGGATTCAAACCCGCTCCCTGAGTTTCAGCAGGAAGGGCGCGAGGAACGGCGCCACCCGCATGATTGCCAGCGCCCTCCGCCAGCGCGGGCTGCGCTGCCCGACGCCCAGGCGGACCAGATCGGCGACGCCCGCCCCGACCTCGCCCGCCTTCACCCGGGCGAAGGCATCCTCGATCGCCATGTCCCGCTCGATCCGCCAGCACATCTCCTCGGCGGCGGCCTGCTCGGGCCGGCCTGCCAGCGCGTGGCGCGCCTTGTCCATCACCGCGTAGGCGGTCCGCAGCATCACCGGGGTGTTGCCCGACATCTGCCCCTCGCGCCGCCGGTAGCGCGCCAGCGGACGCGGCACATGGGCAAGCTCCCATCCCGCACTCATCAGGCGAATCCACGCGTCGAGGTCCTCCGACGACTTGAGGCTGGTGTCGAAGCCACCGATTCCCTCGATCGCCACGCGCCGCATCGCCGTCAGCCCGAACACATTGAATTCGCGCCGGATCAGCTTCTCCAGGGTCGGCGGCCCCGCCTGGGGGCACCAGGCGGAAAAAAGCTCGCCCACCCGGTCGGCGCCGAAGAAGGTGGCGTCGCCGGTCGCGAAGCCGATTCGCGGGCTCGCCTCGATCGCCGCGATCATCGCCGAGGCGAAGTCGGGTTCCAATATGTCGTCGCCGTCCAGCAAGGCGACATAGGGCGTGGAGGACGCTGCGATGGCGCGGTTGCGCGCCGTCGGCAGGCCGCCATTGTCGGTCCGCAGCAACCGGATGCGCGGATCCGACAGATAGGGCTCGATATGGCCCGCAACCTCGGGATCGCCGTCGTCGACAACGATCGCCCGCCAGTCGTCCCGGTCCTGTCCCAGCACCGAATCGATTGCGTCGCCCAGCATCGCGCCGACGCCATAACCCGGAATGACGATCGTGATCGCCCCTCCGTCCGCCTCCGGTCCTTCCCGAGTTTGCGTCGCCATCAGGGCGGACTATAATTGGCCGCGATGGATGCGCCAGCCTCTCTCGCCGGACAATATCTGCTTGCCATGCCGGGGATTGGCGATCCGCGCTTCGAGAAGGCGGTGATCGCGATGTGCGCACACGATGCGAACGGCGCGCTCGGGGTCGGCGTCGACCGCATCATGACCGGCATCAGCTTCCACGGACTGCTCGGCCAGCTCGGTATCGATCCCGGCACGTCCCCCGATTGCGCCGTCCATATCGGCGGCCCGGTGGAACAGCAGCGTGGCTTCGTCCTCCACAGCACCGACTGGACGGGGGAGGACAGTCTTCTCGTCGAGGATCGCTGGTGCCTGACCTCGACCCTCGACGTGCTGCGCGTGATCGCCGAGGGAAAGGGGCCCGCGCGCTGGCTCATCGCGCTCGGCTATGCGGGCTGGGGCGAGGGACAGCTCGACGGCGAGATGCGGCGCCATGGCTGGTTCGCGACTCGCGGCGACGACAGCCTGCTGTTCGAGCATGAGGCGCCGCGCCGCTGGGAAGCGGCGATGCGCTCGGCGGGCATCGATCCGCGTCTGCTCTCGGCGAGCAGCGGCCAGGCCTAGATCCGACCCGAAAATGCCCGGTGGGCAGGCCCGCCCACCGCGTGGGAAGGATATAAAGATATCTTTATATTTGCATCGGGAGGCGTGCCGGGCTATTGCGCCGGGCATTGCCGCCGGCGGTGCCGGCTGCCCCATCCCCGAGGAGAAGCATGGTGGCCACCGCCGTTGCGACTGATTTCAACGATTATGTGATTGCGGACCTTTCGCTGGCGGAATTCGGCCGGCGCGAGATCGAGATCGCCGAAACCGAGATGCCGGGCCTGATGGCCCTCCGCAAGGAATTCGGCCAGTCGAAGCCGCTGAAGGGTGCGCGCATCACCGGTTCGCTGCACATGACGATCCAGACCGCGGTGCTGATCGAGACGCTGGTCGAGCTGGGCGCCGACGTGCGCTGGGCGACCTGCAACATCTTCTCGACCCAGGATCATGCCGCCGCGGCGATCGCGGCGCGCGGTATCCCCGTCTTCGCGATCAAGGGCGAGACGCTGGCCGATTATTGGGACTATGTCGGCCGCATCTTCGACTGGGGTGACACCACCGCCAACATGATCCTCGACGACGGCGGCGACGCGACCATGTTCGCGCTGTGGGGCGCCAAGCTCGAGGCCGGCGCGACCCTGGGCGAGCCGGGCAACGCCGAGGAAGTCGAGTTCCAGCGCGCTCTCAAGGCGTTCATCGCCGCGAAGCCGGGTTATCTGACCGAGAGCGTCAAGGCGATCCGCGGCGTGTCCGAGGAAACCACCACCGGCGTCCACCGGCTGTACGAGATCGCCAAGAAGGGTGAGCTGCCCTTCCCGGCGATCAACGTCAACGACAGCGTCACCAAGTCCAAGTTCGACAATCTCTACGGCTGCAAGGAATCGCTGGTCGACGCGATCCGGCGCGCTACCGACGTGATGCTGGCCGGCAAGGTCGCCTGCGTCGCGGGCTTCGGCGACGTCGGCAAGGGTTCGGCCGCCTCGCTGCGCAACGGCGGCGCCCGCGTCATCGTTACCGAAATCGATCCGATCTGCGCGCTGCAGGCGGCGATGGAGGGCTATGAGGTCGTGACGATGGAGGAAGCGGTGAAGCGCTCCGACATCTTCGTCACCGCCACCGGCAACGAGGACGTCATCACCGCCGAGCATATGAAGGCGATGAAGCCGATGTCGATCGTCTGCAACATCGGCCACTTCGACAGCGAGATCCAGATCGCGGCGCTGAGCAACTACAAGT
>JASBTC010000018.1 GCA_030148625.1 Sphingobium sp.
GGATCGCCACCCGATTCCGCGATCGCCAGGATGCGCGCCCGCGCGCCCTGTTTCGGGCCGAGCAGTGCCAGCCCGGCGCCGTCGGCCATGGGCGGCGCGTGGCCGACGCTGTGGCGATGGTCGATCGGCGCGTCGCCGATCACACCACGATACTGGTCGGCCAGCACCGCGAAGGCGGGCGGCAGCGCCGCGAGCCGCGTAGCGTCGGTCGGGCGCACCGCTTCGTCACGGTCCAGCCCGGCGACGGCGATGCGTGAGGCGAGCAGTTCGGGTCGCCCCTCCGCCGCGACGGCACGCGCCTGCGATGCGAGCGCGACGGCGTCGAGCGCCGCGCGATCGATCCCTTCCTTTTCCGCCAGCAGATCGGCGGCGAGCGCGACGGGGATGTAGCGCCTGGACGGATCCATGTCGGTGGCGGTATAATAATCCGCCTCGTCGGCCATGAAGGCGACGCGCGACAGCATCTCCACCCCGCCGCCCAGCGCCCATTGCGTCTGGCCGGCAGTGATCGCCGCGGCGGATAGGCCGATCGCGCTGAGCCCGGACGCGCAGAAATTGTTGATCGTGTGGACGGGCATCGCGTCGGGCAATCCAGCCTTCAGTTTCGCCACCATCGCGACATGCCCGCCCTGCGCGCCGATCTGGCCGACACAGCCCAGGGTCAGCCGCCCGGCGCGGCCACGCGGATCATGGCCGCGCGCCTCCAATGCGTCGACGAGATGCGTCACCAGCGATTGCGGCGTCTCGCCCGCCAGCCCGCCATCGGCGCGCGCCTTGCCGCGCGGCGTGCGCAGCGCATCATGGATATAGACGTCCGTCATGATGCGGCCCGCCAGGCGGACGGCGGCGCGAATGCGAACAGGCCGGGGGGCGCCGCGACCACATCGGGTATCGCGTTGATCGCCACCGCCATCGTCGCGTCGGTCAGCGCGCGCGAGGGCGGTGCCGCCGGATCGGCTTCGGATATGTCGAGCGTCATGCGGATATTGGGCCGTCCCTCGATCCGGATATCCCAATGCCCGTTATTATGTGGATGCAGCGAGGGATCGGCGGTCCACAGGATCGACAATGTGAAATCCGCGCCATTGGCGAGATGCGCGGTCCAGCGCCATTCGGTCGCCGCCACGGTGCCCGCCGGGATCAGCCCCGCCTGCACCGCAATGTCGCGCGGCGCCAGCGTCAGCCGGTGATCGGGGGTGATCGACGCGATCGTCGTCTTCATGCTGTGCGCCGCGAAATGCAGCACTTCGGAAAACAGCGTCGAGTAGAGCGTAGCGAGCGGGCCGTTGCGGATGTCACGCGTCGCCGGATCGCTGCCCAGCCCCATCAGGTCGAACACGAAGGCGGGGCTCGCCATCGCCGAGGCATCGACGGTTTCGGAAACGGTGAGCGAATCGAGATCGACGCACATCGCTGTCGCCGCCAGCGCCAGCCGCTCGACGATCATGCCCGGATTGACCCCGACGCCCGCCAGCGTCGCGCCGCCCGCGACCGCGGCGTCATGGAGCCTGCCGGCATATTCGGCGCCCTGTGCCGAAGGCCAGTGGAAGCCCGCCGTCGAAATCACATTCTTGCCCGAACGCAGCAGCGCTTCGACGTCGGGGACGAGCGCGTCATAAGGCAAAGTGATGCGCGGCGCGTGGATGACGACGTCCGCATCGATGGCGAGGATCGCGTCGCGATCATTCATCGCCGCGATCCCGACGGCCGGGCGTCTGGCGATTTCGCCGGCATCGCGCCCCGCCTTGTCGGCGGAATAGACATAGACGCCGGCCAGTTCGAGACCGGGATGGTCGATGATCCGGCGCAGCGACGTGCGGCCCATCGATCCCGTGGCCCATTGGATGACTCGGATCGAAATAATATTCCTCCCCCGCATTTCTTCGTTCGTATCGCCCCAGTCCCGCGGCATGATCAGAACCTAGATCACTTGCCGGGCGATGTCAGTATCTTTATGAAAGTTTGAAAGCACAAGGGGAGAGAGCGATGTTCCTGACGCCGGCCGAGCGCACCGCCGACCATATTTCGCGCGGATGGTGGGACGGCATCTGCGTCGACACCCTGTTTCAAAGGGCTGTTATTGCGGGCGGCGACACCGAAGCGATCGTCGACCCGCTTAACCGCGAACAGCTTGACGGGCGCGCACCCGAACGCCTGACCTGGCTTGCACTTCAGGACCGAGTCAACCGAATCTGCGCCATATTCCTCGCTCAGGGCCTGACCAAGGACGACCGCATCTGCGTGCAACTGCCCAACACGATCGACGCGGTGACGGTCTTTCTGGCGGCGGCACGGCTCGGACTCATCCTCAGTCCGGTGGTGATGCAATATCGCGCGCACGAATTGTCGCACATCGTCGCGCAGGCCGCGCCGCGCGCCTTCATCACCATTCCGGTCTTTCACGGCCATGATCATGCCGCGATGGCGGCGGCACTGGCCGAAGCGCACCCCGGAATGACCGCATTGATCTTCGGCGAGGCGGCCCATGGCATCGATCTGCGCGCCGCCGCTGCGTCGGCCGACCCGGCGATCGTCGCCCCCTGGCTTGCCGACAATCCGGTCGAGGCCGGCGAAGTGCTGACGATCTGCTGGACGTCGGGCACGGAGGCACGGCCCAAGGGCGTGCCGCGCGATCACAATCACTGGGTGCTCAACGCCCATGTGCTGGTCTGGGCGTGCGAGATGGTGCCGGGCGACGTGCTGCTCAACCCCTTCCCGCTGGTCAACATCGCCTCGATCGGCGGGCTGGTGATGCCCTGGCTGGAGATTGGCGGGAAGCTGGTGCTGCATCATCCCTTCGATCTCGGCGTCTTCCTGAAGCAGATCGAGGCGGAGCGCGTGACCTATACGATCGCGCCGCCTGCCGTGCTCACCGCATTGCTCAAACAGCCCGCGATCATGGGCGATACCGACATCTCGTCGCTGCGCGCGATCGGATCGGGCTCCGCGCCGCTGACGCCCTGGCTGATCGAGGGCTGGGCCGACGGCTATGGCATCGAGATCTGCAATATCTTCGGATCGAACGAAGGCATGTCGCTGATCTCCAGCCCCGCCGACGTGCCCGACCGGGCGGAACGCGCCCATTTCTTCCCGCGCTTCGGCGCGGCCGGCGTGACATGGGACAGCCCGATCGCGCGGGTGATGCGCACCCGGCTGGTCGATCCGGCTTCGGGCGAGGAAATCACGGTTCCCGGACAGCCGGGTGAGATGCAGATCAGCGGCGGCACGACCTTCGCCCAATATTGGCGCTCACCGACGCTGACCGACGCCGCATTCGACGGCGAGTGGTTCCGTTCGGGTGACCTGTTCGAAATCGCCGGAGAAGGGCCACTCGAGCGCTTCTACCGCTTTGTCGGCCGGTCGAAGGAGATCATCGTGCGCGGCGGCGTGAACATCTCGCCGGCAGAGATCGACGAACTGCTCGTCGGCATCCCCGGCGTGCGCGAGGCCGCGAGCGTCGGCGTGCCCGACGCCGATCTTGGCGAACGCATCGCGGTGGCGGTCGTCGTCGAAGCGGGCGCGGAGGCGCCGAGCGTCAAGGATCTGGGCGAACGATTGGCAGCCGCGGGGGTGGCGGTGTTCAAGCGCCCGGAACGCGTGGTCGCGGTCGAGGCCCTGCCGCGCAACGCGATGAACAAGGTGATGCGCGCCGAACTGCGCGCGTTGGTGCTGGCGGCGGAGGCCTGACCCGCCGAAAGGTATGAACGACTAACACAGTGTCATTCCCGCGAACGCGGGAATCCAGGAGATGTCGATCATAGAGCTCTACGACACTGGATTCCCGCGTTCGCGGGAATGACATGAGTGGGCGGGGGCCTGCCCCAGCTCAAGCCGCCAGCCGCTCCCGCCGCTCGGCCTTGGCGATTTCCAGATCCTTGCGCTCCACCCAATGCGCATGGGTGCCGCTGCAGATCTTGTGCGGCAGCGCGATGCGGCAGATGGGGCCGTCCTCGAAACGCTTGCAATCGATGATGATGCATTCCGACGTGCCCTTATTCTCGTCGGTGATGAAGCTGATCAGATAGCCGTCATCCTCTTCAGTGCTGCCCGTGCGCGGCGCGAAGGGCGCTTCGGAGGCGTAGCGCCCCTCCTCGAGCGTCAGCGTCCAGGATTCGCCGGTCTGCATGTCGTGCTTGACCAGCCCGTTGAACAGGAACCAGCCCGGTTTTGCGACCGCGCTATAGGCATAGCGATAGGGCTGGCCCAGGAAGCGCTGGTTGATCATGCCGAATTCGAGGATGCGATCGTCCAGCCGCTCCTCGCGCGTCTTCCCGGTCTTCAGGTCGAAGCGCCAGCGATGGAGCCGGGGACGCATGCTCGACTGGTCGAGATAGGCCATCAAATGACCATAGCCGTCCTCGTTCGGGATCGGTTCGGGCGTCGGATTCTCCTGGAAATAGCCGTCGACGATCACCTCGTCGCCATTCTCATAGGCATTGTTCCAGTGGAGCACATAGGTCGGCTCCGCCTCGAACCATCGGATATCGCCGTCGCCGTCGCGCGGCACCAGCGCGAAGCGGGTCGGTACCCCCTCGTGCAGGCGCACGGCATGGATATCGCGCTTGAGCAGTTCGGCATCCCAGAAGACCGGCATGTCGTTGAGGATCGCCCAGTTCTGCGTGAAGATCATGTCGTGCGGCAGACGCGGCCCCGGCGTCGGCACGGGCGTATAGCGGGTCAGCCGACCGGTCCGGTCGACGGTGCCGTAATGCATATAGGGCGCGTGCGTCGAATAGTTGAAGAACAGCAATTCGCCGGTCAGCGGATCGAGCTTGGGATGCGCCGAGATCCCGTCGAGCGGCACCCAGGGGGCGACGCCCTCGGTCTCCAGCGTTTCCGGATCGAGCACATAACCCTCGCCACACTGATAGAAGGTCGCGATCGCCTTGCCCGCATGGACGATGACATCGGTGCTCGCGCTGTCCTTCAGCCCGCCATGCGCGCCGAAACCCCGACGTTCGGAAACGCCCGGCCCGTCCATTAATCCACCCCATAGCGAACGGCCCGCCGCCTGTTCGGCATCGAAACAGCGCGTGCGGATGAAACGGTTGCGATAACTGGCCTTGCCGTCCCGGATATCGATCTGGTGGATCATGCCGTCGCCATCGAAGGGATGGTGGCGCCCGGCCGGCTGATGGATCTGATTCTCGGTGTTGCGCAGATAGATGCCGTCGAGATCGTGCGGGATTTCTCCCTCGATCACATCGAGTTCGGTCGCGTTCACTTCCTCCATCTGCGGCGTCCATGCGCCGTTGAGATAGGGATGGTTGCTCGGCTGGAGCGACGATCGGATCGGCGGCAGACGCTCTACCTTCATGCTGCACCTTTGCTGCGGTTCATTCGGTTGCAATAAGCGCATTGGTCTGGTTACGCAAGTTTGTCGCCCCCCAGGGGTTGACCTGAGCCGCGCAACCCGACAGCATCGCTTTCATATTCATACCAATAGGAGAAGAGCATGCGTTTCGGGATGCTGGCAGCCGCATTGATGGCCGCCATTTCGCCCCCCGCCTTCGCAGGCGATTCGCCGCAACAGGAGAAGAGCGTGGCAAAGGATCCGAAGATCGCGGTGGTCGAACGGCAGATCGAGGCCTGGAACACCAGGGACTGGAAAGGCGCGGGCGAAATGTTCGCCGACAACGCGGTTCTCCATTCGATGATGATCGAGCCGATCGCCGGGCAAAAGGCGATCGCGGAACGCATCGCCCAACTCGGCGACGGCATCGAATCGATCAAGCTCGACATCCGCAATATCGGCCGCATCGGCGACGTCGTGTTCATCGAGCGGGTCGACCGCTTCGTCTACAAGGGCCATGCCGGCGCGGTGCCCGTCGTCGGCGTGCTCGAGGTCGAAGGCGACAAGATCACGGCGTGGCGCGAATATTATGATCGCGCGACGCTGGTCCGCGAAATGGGCCTGAGCGCGGATTTCCACAAAGCCGAGGGCGAATAGGATGGATATGGACGGGCGGAGCGGCGCGCCGCCCGATCCGGCCTATCCGCGCCCGGTCGTCGCATGGGGCGTGGTGGCGGCTTTGTTCGTCGCCTATATCTTCTCGTTCATCGATCGCATGATCATCGGGCTGCTGGTCGAGCCGATCAAGGCCGACCTCAGCCTGTCCGACACGCAGATCAGCCTTTTGCAAGGCATGGCATTCGCGCTGTTCTTCACCATCGCCGGCTTGCCGATCGGGCGACTGATCGACCGCGCGCCGCGAATGAAGGTGGTGGCGGCGGGCATCGCGCTGTGGAGCCTGATGACCGCCTTGTGCGGCACGGTGACGAGCTATTGGCAATTCTTCGTCGCGCGCATGGGCGTCGGCGTGGGCGAAGCGGTGCTGTCCCCCGCCGCCTATTCGATCATATCCGACAGTTTTCCGCGCCGCCGGCTCGGACTGGCGATGGGCGTCTACGGCCTCGGCTCGGCGATCGGCGCGGGGCTGGCCTTCATGATCGGGGCGGTGGTGATCACGCTCGTCACCCAGGCGGGCGATATCACCCTGCCCGTGTTCGGCACGATGCAGCCCTGGCAATTCGCCTTTGTCTGCGCGGGGCTTCCCGGACTCTTGGTCGCCTTGCTGTTCCTGATCCTGCCCGAGCCGGCGCGCGAAGGGATTGCGGACAGGACTCCGCCCCCCGTGGTGCCGCTGGGCGAGGTCGTCAGCCATGTCGGCCGGCGCGGCGGGCTGTTCTGGTCGATCTTCATCGGCGTGAGCGCGGTCAATTTCTCGGTGCTCGGATCGGTTTCCTGGCTGCCGGCGATGCTGATGCGCGCATTCGGCCTGGAGATGCACGACGCGGGTTATCTGGCCGGCGGATTGCTCATCCTGGGCGGGCTGATCGGCATGATCGGCGGCGGCATGGTGATGGACCGCTATGGTGACGGCGCGCCGCATGCGCGCATGAAATTCTGCGCCTGGGCGACCGCCGCGGGCACATTGGGTGCCGCGGCCTTTCCGCTCGTGCCTTCGCTTGGCGGCTTCGCGATCGCCTTTGTCCTGTTCTTTTCCGCCGCGGCAGTCACGGTGGGTGCGGCGCCGTCGACGCTGCAGCAGCTCACCCCCAATCGGATGCGCGCGACGGTTTCGGCCGCCTATGTCTTCGTCATCAACCTGGTCGGGCTGGGGCTGGGGCCGACCGCGACCGCGCTGCTGGGCGACACGCTGTTCCCTTTCGAATCGGGCATCCGCTACGCCATCGCGATCATCGCGCCGCTCGGCTATTTGATCGCCACATTGTTCTTCTGGCGGGCGGCGCGGCTGGCATCGAACGAGTGGCACTCGACCCGGGCCGCAGCAAGCCTATATGCTTGATCGTGATGCACGGCGATAATCTGATCCGGACCTGT
Organism: Sphingobium sp.; assembly: GCA_030148625.1. The sequence continues at coordinate 7,346 of JASBTC010000018.1, forward strand.
TCCATCTGGCGCGCGCTCGAAGTGGTGGGCGACACACCGACCCTGCTGATCCTGGAAGCGGGATGGCTCGGTGCGCGGCGTTTCGACGTGCTGCGCCGGCGCACCGGCCTGCTGAAAGCATTGCTCAGCGATCGGCTGAAGCGGCTCGTCGAAGCCGGCATGCTCGAAAAGAAGCTCTACGAGACCAGTCCGCCGCGCCACGAATATGTGCTGACCCGCAAGGGCCGCGACGTCTATTGGACCTCACTGATGCTACTGCGTTGGGAACAGCGCTGGGCCGACCGGGCAGGCAAGATCGGCGTGATCTTGACGCATAAGCCCTGCGGCAAGACCTTCGAGCCGACACCCGCCTGCGGCGCCTGCAACGAAACGATCGATGCGACCGTGGTCGACTGGAAACCCGGCCCCGGCGTGGGTCTGATGGCGCCGCTCTACAGCCGGCGGCGGCAGCAGCGCGACAGTTCGGAGGATGCGACGTCGCTGTTCGACGAGGCGGCGCGGATCATGGGCGATCGCTGGGCCAGCCTGATCATGCGGTCGATCTTCACCGGCATCAACCGCTTCGACGATATCCGCCGCGACACCGCGATCGCGACCAATATCCTGTCCGAACGCCTTGCCTGGCTCACCTCGATCGGCGCGATCCGCCAGGTCCAGTACGCCACCAGCCCGCCGCGCTACGAATATAAGCTGCGGCGCAAGGGTGTGGATTATTACCCGGCGCTGCTGATGCTGATGAAGTGGGGCGACACCTATTATTGCTCGCCCGAAGGGCCGCCGCTGCTGCTGACGCACAAGGCGTGCGGCAAGCCGCTCGACCCGCAGGTGATCTGTTCCGAATGCCGCCTGCCGATCCGCCCCGACGAGGTGGAATTCGAGATCGTCGAAGGCGACGAACGCGACGCCGCCTGACACGATTCATACTTTCATTATCATACCTACACCGCTAGCATCCCGTCAGGGAGAGCGATGCGATGAACGACGACATCGGACGGGTTGTGATCGTGACGGGCGCCGGCAAGGGGCTGGGTGCCGCCTTCGCGCGCGCCTGGGGCCGAGAGGGCGCGCGCGTGGTCGTGAACAATCGCACACGCGCCGGCGAGCCGAGCTCGGCCGAAGCCGTGGCGGCGGAGATTCGCGCCGCCGGCGGTGACGCGGTCGCCGATACCCATGCGGTCGACGCGCCGGGCGCGGCGGACGCAATCCTGCGCGCCGCGCTCGACGCCTATGGCCGTGTCGACGCCGTTATCCTCAATGCCGGGATCACCGGCCCCGCCGCCAAGCTCGGCGCGATGGAGGAGGCCGATCTTCGCACGGTGATGGAGATCAATTTCTTCGCGACGGCCGCGATGGCGCAGGCGGCGCTGCCGCATCTGGAGGCCAGCCCGGCCGGGCGGCTGCTGTTCGTGTCCTCCGCCGCCGGGCTGCACGGCGTACGCGGGCGATCGCCCTATGCCGCGTCCAAGGGTGCGGTGAACGCCTTCGCGCTAACCATCGCGGACGAGATGCGGCGCAGCACCGTCCGCACCAATGTGATCTGCCCCTATGCCGCCACCGCGATGACGGTGGCCGATGGCGAGCCCAGCGATCCGCTGATGGCGCCCGACAATGCCGCCGCCATGGCGCTCTATCTGACGAGCGCCGCGTGCGACCTCAACGGCCAGATCCTGATGGCGGGCGGCCGGCGCTTCCGCCGCGCCCGCGTGATGGAGGCGCCGGGCGCAAGCGCGCCCGATACCGATCCCGCCTGGATCGCCGCCAACATCGCCACGATCGGCGACATGGCCGATGCGCGCGAATTCGTGGGCGCGGAAGCCGCCTTCGCCGATCTTTACGCCGATGCCCGGCGCGACAGTCAGAAAGGGAGAGCATGATGCGTTTGACGGTGGAGCAACTGCTCGATCGGCAGGAGATAGAGGATGTGCTGATCAGCTATGCGCGCGGCGCCGATCGCGGCGATGCCGATCTGATCGCCGCCGCCTATCATCCCGACGCGATCGAGGATCATGGCGGGGTCTTTGTCGGGCCGGCGAGCGACTATGTCGCGGTGATGCGCAAGACCTGCCGGGCGCGCCGCTAATGACGCATATCTGCACCAACATCACGATCGAGCTGGATGGCGATCACGCGCTCAGCGAATGCTATTTCCTCACCTTCTCGCGCCGCGACGGGGGCGAGGACAGTTATGACAGCCTGACCATGGCGCGCTGCGTCGACCGGTTCGAGCGGCGCGACGGCGCGTGGCGGATCGCGCATCGCCGGCTTGCCTGGGAATGGAATCACGAGATGCCGGTGAACGAGACCTGGGGGCGCGGCATGATCATTCCCGACATGGTGAAGGCGGTGCGCGGCGCGAAGAAGCCCGACGACATCCTCTACGGCGAATGGACCCGGCAACGCGCAGGAGTAGCGGCATGAACATCGAGGGATGCACGGCGATCGTCACCGGCGGAAATCGCGGGATCGGCGAAGGCTTTGTCGAGGAACTGATCGAACAGGGCGCCCGCCGCGTCTATGTCGCCGCCCGCGCGCTGGCCGATGCGGAAGCGGCCTGCGCGAAGGATCCCGAACGGCTGGTCCCGATCGCGCTGGACGTGACGCAAGAGGATCAGGTCGCGGCCGCCGCCGCGCACTGCCAGGATGTCGATCTGGTGATCAACAATGCCGGCGCGTTCAACCGCATGACGCTGATGGACGCGCCCGACCTGAGCGCGATGCGGCAGGAGATCGAGACCAATTATCTCGGTCTCGTCGCCATGTGCCGCGCCTTCGCGCCGATATTGAAGGCGAATGGCGGCGGCGCGATCGTCAACGTGCTGTCCGCCGGCGGCATCATCGCGGTGCCCAGCATGGGCGGCTACAGTCCGTCCAAATTCGCGGCGCGCGCGGCGAGCGATTGCATCCGCGCCGAACTGGAACCGCAAGGCACGCATGTCGCGGCACTGATCGTCGGATCGGTCGACACGCGCATGGCCAGCCACGTCACCTGGCAGGAGAAATCGACGCCGCGCGATATCGGCAAGGCCGGGCTGCTCGCGGTCAAGCACCGGATCGACGAGCATGACACCGACCCCCATTCGGTTTCGGTGCGCGCCTTCCTGGCGCGCGATCCGCACACGATCAAGCGCTCGATGGTCAAGGCACTGCACGACGGGAGGCGCTGAGATGCACGCGAACACGATCGAAACCCTGCTCGCCAAGCAGGATATCCAGGACGTCATGGCGCGCTACGCCCGCGGCGTCGATCGCGCCGACGGGCCGCTGCTCCATAGCTGCTATTGGGACGACGCGATCGAGGAACATGGCAGCAGCTATTCCGGCCCCGCCCGCCCCTATGTCGACGGCGCGGTGCAGCGGCTGATGAAGACGGGCACGATCTGCCACTATGTCTGCAACATGCATGTCGAGCTCGACGGCGATACTGCCTGGGTGGAAAGCTATCTGCTCACCTTCGCGCGCTTCCCCAAGGGCGAGGAGCCCTGGGATACGCTGACCGGCGGCCGCATCGTCGACAAGTTCGTCCGCCGCGACGGCGAATGGCGCATCCTCCACCGCAAGATGGCGTTCGACTGGAACCACGACATGCCCGCCAGCGAGGGCTGGTGCCTGGGCCTGTTCAAGCCCGATGATCCGCGCATGGTAATGGGCGAGAAGGGCAGCGGGGATCTGAGCTACACGCGGTTTTGATTCACCTCTCATCGTCATGCTGAACTTGTTTCAGCATCCATGCCGCAATCCGCACCGTCGCATGGGTTTCAGCATGAACCCTGAAACAAGTTCAGGGTGACAGTAGAGCAACAAGAAGGGCGGCAACCTCACGGTTACCGCCCTGTCAGTTTGGCCGAGGAGGGCCTTAGAACTTGATCGACACCTCTGCGCCATACTGACGCGGCGCGCCAAGGCGGCTCACCTCATCGCCGAAGAACGCGATGATATTGGTGCGATAGAGCGTGTTGGTGAGGTTGCGGCCCCAGAGCGAGAAGGTCCAGTCGCCGCGATTTGGGGTGATCGAGATGCGCGCGCCGAGCTGGCCATAGGGATCCTCGCGCTGCAGATTGTCCGGCGCCCAGAACATCCTGCCCTGGCGGCTGTAATTGATGTTGGCGCGCAGGCCGCGTTCCCAGCTGCCCAGGTCGGTGACGAAATCGGCGCCGACATTCCACTGATATTTGGGCGTGCGCTGGAGGAAATTGCCCGAATTGTCGTTGCCGAGCGAATCGATGAAATTGATATATTTCGTGTCGAGCAAAGTGACGCCGCCATTGAGCGTCAGCCCGTCGGTGACCGCGAGCGTCGCTTCCATCTCGACGCCCTTGATCTTCGCATCCGCCGCATTGTCGGTGATGTTGCACAGGCAGGCGGCCGAGGTCTGGGTGACCTGCAGATTCTTGTAGCGCATCTTGAACGCGGCGATGTTGAGGCGGAAACGGCGATCGAACAAGTCGAGCTTGGCGCCGACCTCCCAGCTGTCGACGGTCTCGGGATCGTAGCTCGATTGCGCCGCGACCGCGTTCGCCGGATCGTCCTCGAACCCGCCGCCCTTATAGCCGGTGGCGAAGGTCAGGTAGAACAGCATGTTGCGATTGGGCTTGAACTCGGCGGTCACCTGCGGCGTCATTTCGCTCCAGGTATCGCGATAGGGCGTGGTGAAGCTCTGCCCTTCGCGGAACGTGCCCGCGAGCGGCGTCAGCGCGACGAGGTCCGTCGGATTGAACTTGTCGCCGCCCTCCACCGAGATGCCGGTGACGCGGCCCGATTTCTTGTCCTTCGAATAACGGACGCCGCCGACGATGTGGAACATCTCGTTGAAGCGGTAGCCGAGCTGTCCGAAGATCGCATAGCTCTCGTTGGTCGCGCGATTGTCCCAATGGCTTTCACCCGACAATGTGGTGAGCGCGGGCAGCGGCACTTCCGCCCAGAATTTGTCGAGCTTGCTCACCTTGTCGTGCTGGTAATAGGCGCCGATGATGTAATCGAAGCCGCTGTCCTCCACCTCCGGCGAGACCAGCCGGACCTCCTGGGTGAACTGGCGGATATGCTCGTCCTCATTCACCGGGAAAGTGAACAATGTCGGCGAAATCACGCCATAGCCATTGTCCGGTCCGATGCCGGTCTGGTCATAGACGTTGAACGCGTCGCCCTTGCGATAGCCGGTGATCGAGCTGATCGTGCCGATGCCGCCCAGTTCCTTGTCGAGCCGGAGCGAGAGACCCCATGCCTCGCGGTTGAGCTGTTGCGGCGTATCCGCCGCGTCGCCCTTGTAGCGCGGCCATTCGGGCAGGCTCTCACGCACGCCCAGCGGCTTGCCGCGGATCGTGCCGATCGCCGCACGGGCCGCGCTCCACGGGCCCGAGCCCGCCGCCGGCCCGTCAAGCGCGACGCTGTGGAAGCCGTTCGACTTGTCCTTGGTATAGTCGAACACCAGCCGCGCGGTGAAATCGCTGCCTTCGGGCGCCAGCTTGAGCTGTCCGCGCATCTGGAAGCTGTCCGCATTGTCGAGATCGACATCGTGCAGCAGATCGTGGTTGAAGCCGTCGCGATTGCGATACTGGAACGACAGCCGCGCAGTGAGCGGGCCGGAGATGGTGCCGGTGATGTGGCCCCGCGCCAGCTTCTCGTTGTAATTGCCATAGGAGACAGCGATCGCACCGCCGGTCTCGGCCTCGGGCTGCGCGGTCAGGATATTGATCGCACCGCCGACGACGTTGCGGCCGAGCAGCACGCCCTGCGGCCCGCGCACCACTTCGACGCGGTCGATGTCGTACAGGTCGAAATTGAACAGGCCCGATCGCCCGACATAGACGTCATCGACGAAGATGCCGATCGACTGGTCGGCCGACGGACTGTCGAGCCGGGTATTGGTGATGCCGCGGATGTTGAATTCCTGGTCGATCGGCGTCAGCGCGGTGAAGGACAGCGACGTCGCCGAGCCGGCAAGATCCTCGAAGCTGAGCACGCGCGCATTTTCGAGCGCTTCGCCGCCAAATGCCGAGATCGCAGCAGCCGTATCCTGCACCGTCGTTTCGCGGCGCTGCGCGGTGACGACGATATCTTCAAGCTGGGGGCCCGATGCCGCCTGTTCGGGAGCAGCCTGCGCCCATGCGGGCGAGCATGCCGAGGCCAGCCCCAGGGCGATTGCGAGATACGAAACGCGCGCACCAATGCCGTTCATGAAATCCCTCCCTTACCGACGCCGATCGAGCTTTGCCCGTCGGTCGTTTCGATGTGGAAGCTATGCCGATTAAGTCGGTTCGTCAATGCAAGTTAGTGCGGTTGCACTTCACCCTGCGCGCGCCGCGTAAATTCGCGATCCGTCCATGCGGCGATCAAACCACCACTTTTGTTCGATATCATGCCGATTTCGAGCGGAGGCGCCGACCGATATGAACCGCATCGCGGCTAGAGCCCGAAGTGGATTTCGCAAGCGAACCCGTTTGGACGATGGGACATGGATAGCGAGACGATGGGACCGATCCATCGGCTCCTATCGTCGCGCTTCGAAAAAGCCTCGCAACAGACCTGCCGCCTCGTTTTCGCCCAGGCCGGCATAGATTTCGGGGCGGTGATGACAGGTCGGCTGGTCGAAGACGCGTGCGCCATGCTCGACGCCGCCGCCCTTGGGATCCGATGCGGCATAATAGAGCCGGGCGATCCGCGCATGCGCGATGGCCCCGGCGCACATCGCGCAGGGCTCCAGCGTCACCCACAGATCGCATCCGGTCAGCCGCTCCTGCCCCAACGCCTCCGCCGCGCGGCGGATCGCGAGCAATTCGGCATGGGCAGTGGGATCGGGTCGCGTCCGCGTCTCGTTGGCGGCGCTGGCGATCAACCTGCCGTCGCGCATCACCACCGCGCCGATCGGCACTTCGCCATCGCGCGCCGCGGCCTTGGCCAGCGCAAGCGCCTGCTTCATGGGTTCGGGCAAGGGAAAGGCCATCGCCTCGCCTTAAAGACTGATTCTTTCGGGAGGAAGCGGTCAGGCTTTCGCGGAACGCCGAAAACCAGCAAAGGCATCGGCCAGCCGCACGGTGGAACCACCCAGCACGACAAACAGCGCAAAGGCCATGCCGGGTAGATAGAACAGCACCGTCAACGGAACCGCGATCCAGAAATCGCGGCCCATGCCGCGTGCCAGAAACACGCCGAGAGGCGGAAGCAGGATCGCGGCAAGGATGATGGCGATGCGCATGGTGGGATGAACGAACGACGGCGTGTCGGGTTTCATGGGCGCGAAGGTTGACGCGAATCGTCCAGACCGCTAGTGGCCCACGCTTTCCAGACGCTTTGATTTCAGGACAAAGACGATGTCGCGCATTTGCGAACTGACCGGCAAGGGCCGCCAGGTGGGCCACAATGTGTCCCACGCCAACAACAAGACCAAGCGGACCTATCTGCCCAACCTGCAGAATGTGACGCTGATGTCCGATTCGCTCGAAAAGAGCGTGAAGCTGCGCGTTTCGACGCACGGCCTGCGTTCGGTCGAGCATAATGGCGGCCTGGACAATTGGCTGCTCAAGACCTCGGACGAAAAGCTGAGCCTGAAGGCGCGTCGCCTGAAGCGCGAAGTCGTCAAGAAGGTCTCGGTCGCGGCCTAAGCCGCTTACCGATTCGAATTCGAACGACGTGGCGTCGGCCGATGGAAATCGGGCGGCGCTTAGTCGTGTCTAGTGACTACCATCTGTCAGCTCGAACTTCAGCAACAGGCTGTCCTGCAGCGGCGTCCCGAAATTATCGTCCGACGCCAGCCAGACGATCGTGCGCCCGCCCTCGCGGGTGATCGCCAGTGCCTCCATATTGTCGACCGCCAGCGGCGGCGCCAGCGTTGCGATCGCCTCCCCCATCGCCACGCCATCGCGCTCGATGGATTTGGGATCGAGGATCGATAGCGTCGCCTTGAACAGCGGCCAGATGCCGAGCCGCCGGTGAAGGACCAGCACCCGCCCGTCGGGCAATTCGGCGGCGTCGGTGACGCGGAAACCCGATGGTGGACGATAATAGAAGCGGACGCTCTTTGCCGCAGGATCGGTCGGATCACGATCGAACAGCAAGGCCTCATCGGCGCCCGGCGGCCCCTTCCCCGTCTCCGAAAGCACCAGGAAGCGCCCTGAGCGCAGCCGCGCCATGGCTTCGGCGCCGCCATTGCCCGGCCATTTGCGCATCTCGGGTGGGCGACGCTCCACCTCGCCTCGCACAAGGCCGGGCGAGTAGCGCCAGATCGCATTGCGACTTTCGAACCCCACCCAGATTTTTCCGGTCGCCGGATCGCGCGTCATGGATTCGCTGTCGCGGTTGCTCTTGAGACCGTCACCGCCCGGACCGGCTGGGAGATTGCCGAATTGCGCGGCACCGATCGTATCGCCCGGCCCCAGCGCAAGCCGAACGAATCCGCCGGCGTCGTTGAGCAACAGGATTTCACCGTCTGCGACCATCAATGACGAGAAGCTGCCGAATGCCGGATCGGGATTCTCCAGCCGCCAGCCCTTGAGAAAATTGAGAGGCCCGACCTGAATGCGCGTCGGATCGGATGAGTCGAGGGGGATGGGAATCGCGGTCACCGGACTGCTCGGCCCCAGCACGGGGCGCCGCATGTCGAATTCATTGTCCCCACCCAAGGTCAGCAGGATCGGCAACAGGAGCGGGATAAACAGGCGCATCGCCCGCGCTTCTAGAGTGCTTCCCGAAAAAGTGGGAACCGGTTTTTCGGTCGGAAAGCGCTCCGGATATTTCCCCGCCCGCGCTTGCCGGCCCTTCGCTTTCCTGAACGCCGGGCAACGGCATCTGAACGGCGGATAACATGTGCGTTCAGGCGAGCCTCAAACGAATCAGGGCATAAGCATCTCATCGGACGGAGGTTGGCCCCGCCGCCGAGTTGAAACGCAAGGAGAAGACCATGTTCAAGAAACTGAGCCTTCTGGGTGCCACGCTCGCAATGGGCGCCGCCACCCTGATCCCCGCTACGCCGGCAATGGCGCAGCGCGACGGATATCATCGCGGCTACGACAATTACCGCGGCGATCGCGGCTATCGTGGCTACGACAATTATCGCGGCTACAATGATCGCGGCTACCGCGGCTATCGCGGTGACCGTTACCAGTACCGCAACAATCGCGGCTATCGCGGCAATGACGGCTATTATCGCTGCCGCCGCGACGGCACCGCCGGCACCATCATCGGTGCGATCGCCGGTGGCCTGCTCGGCAACGAAGTCGCCGGTCGCGGCGATCGGACCGAAGGCACGATCATCGGTGGCGCCGTGGGCGCCCTGGCCGGCCGCGCCATCGACAAGTCGGACAGCCGCTGCCGCTAAGCCAACAGCATTCCTCGGTGTAGCGTAACGAGGACAGGGGAACGCCGCGAACTGTACATCGCGGACCCCAGAGGGCCGGAACCGAAAGGTTTCCGGCCCTCGCGTTATTTGGGCCCATTGGGGCGGGTCGCATTTCGGGTCAGGCCGTCGCGAGAATGGTGCCGCGCGAGAACCGGAGCGCAGCGTACTTCAGTACGTGAGCACCGGAAGCGCAGCGCGGTGCCGTTCGCAGCAAGGCATCACCCGAAAGGCGGCCCGCCCCTACTCGTTATCGAACAACGCGGCGAGCTGCTCCACCATCGTGCCGCCCAGCTGCTCGGCATCCATGATCGTCACGGCTTTCTGATAATCGCGCGTCACATCATGCCCGATGCCGATCGCGACCAGTTCGACCGACGACCGGTTCTCGATCCAGTGGATCACCTGGCGCAGATGCCGCTCCAGATAGCTTCCCGAATTGACGCTCAATGTCGAATCGTCGACCGGCGCACCGTCGGAGATCACCATCAGGATGCGGCGCTCCTCGTGCCGCGCGATCAGGCGGTTATGCGCCCATAACAGCGCCTCGCCGTCGATATTCTCCTTGAGCAGCCCTTCACGCATCATCAGCCCGAGCGATTTCTTCGCCCGGCGCCAAGGCTCGTCGGCCTGTTTGTAGACGATATGGCGCAGATCGTTGAGCCGGCCGGGCATTGGCGGCCGGCCCGCGGCGAGCCAGTTCTCGCGCGCCTGCCCGCCTTTCCACGCCCGCGTCGTGAAACCGAGTATCTCGGTCTTCACCCCGCAACGCTCCAGCGTGCGCGCCATGATGTCGGCCGAGATCGCGGCGATCGAGATCGGTCGCCCGCGCATCGAGCCCGAATTGTCGATCAGCAAGGTCACCACCGTGTCGCGAAACTCGGTCTCGCGCTCGATCTTGTAGGACAGCGAATGGCCGGGGCTGACCACGACGCGCGCCAGCCGCGCGGCGTCGAGCATCCCTTCCTCCTGGTCGAAGTCCCAGCTGCGGTTCTGCTGCGCCATCAGCCGGCGCTGCAGCCGGTTGGCGAGCTTGGTCACCGCGCCCTGGAGATGGACGAGCTGATGATCGAGATAAGCGCGCAGCCGGTCGAGTTCGTCTTCATCGCACAATTCGGCGGCAGTCACCGTCTCGTCGAACTGATTCGTCCAGATCCTGTAGTCGAACTGCGCGTTGAGATCGGGGATCGGGCGGTTGGGGCGGACGGGCAGCATCCCCTCCTCACCCTCGTCGCCCAGCTCGGCGTCGGTTTCCGACGCCATATCCTCCTGCGCTTCGCCGGCTTCGCCATCCTCGCCTTCGCTGCCGTCAGGCTCACCGCGCGCCCCGCTCTGGCCATCGGAGCCGCCGGCCTCGTCATCGCCGTCGCTCTCGTCGCCTTCTTCGGGATCTTCGCCTTCGCTCTCGTCGCCGCCGTCATCGGCCGAATCGGGGATCACGTCGCCGTCGATCAGCTCGAGATCCTCGAGCAGGCGCGTGGCGAGCTTCTGGAACGCGACCTGATCGTCGAGCGCGAGTCCGAGCGCGTCGAGATCGGCGCCCGCCTTCTCCTCGATCCAGTCGCGCACCAGCGACAGCCCGCCCTGTGCGGCCTCAGGCACAGGCTCGCCGGTCAGGCGCTCGCGCGCGAGCAACGCGATCGCGCTCGACAGCGGCACCTCGTCGCGTGACCGCGCGCGCGTGATCGGATCCGATCGCATCCGCATCGCGTGCGCCTCGGCCAGATTGGCCTTGACCCCGGCCATGGTGCGGCCGCCCAGCGCCTCGACGCGCACCTGTTCCACCGCGTCGAACGCCGCGCGTGCCACGGCATCGGCAGGCGCGGCGCGCGCATGGAGCGCGGCATCGTGATGACGCAGCTTCAACGCGAAACTGTCGGCGAATCCCCGCGCTTCGGCGACTTGCTCGGGCGGCAGGTTGCGTCCGGGCATCGGCACCTTCAGATGCCGCCCCGCCTGCACCGGTGCATCGGCGGTGAACGCAAGCTCCACCTCCGGCTCACGCGCGATCGCGCGCGCCGTACCGGTCAGCACCGCCTTGAAACGGTCGAGGGGAGTCTGTTCGGCCACGGCGCCTCAGGCTTTCCCGACCACGCTTTCCGGCAAGTCCTTGCCGAAGACGCGCTGGTAATATTCGGCGACCAGCGACCGCTCCGCCTCGTCGCACTTGTTGAGGAAGCTCAGCCGGAACGCGAAGCCGACATCCTTGAAGATCAGCGAATTCTGCGCCCAGGTGATCACGGTGCGCGGGCTCATCACGGTGGAGATGTCGCCATTGATGAAGCCCGGGCGGGTCAGATCCGCCACCTTCACCATGTTCTCGACCTCTTTCTTGCCGCCCTCGTGATCATATTCGCCCGATTTGGCGAGCACGATCTGCGCCTCGACCTGGGCGGGCAGATAGTTGAGCGTGACCACGATGTTCCAGCGGTCCATCTGGCCCTGGTTGATCTGCTGCGTGCCGTGATAGAGGCCGCTGGTGTCGCCCAGGCCCACCGTGTTGGCGGTGGCGAACAGGCGGAACCAGGGGTTGGGCCGGA
>JASBTC010000019.1 GCA_030148625.1 Sphingobium sp.
CCACATAGTATCGGAGGGGCGCTGAGCGATGCTGTTCATGGTGGAAATGACCGTCGCCATTCCGACGGACTTCGACAAGGCCGAAACCGATCAACTGAAGGCCGAAGAGAAGGCCCGGTTTCAGGCGTTGCAGGCGGCGGGAAGCTGGCGCCATATCTGGCGGGTCGTCGGTCATTATGCGAACGTCTCGATCTTCGACGTCGAGAGCAACGCGGACCTGCACGACATATTGATGAGCCTGCCGCTCTACCCCTTCATGACCATGAAGGTGACCCCGCTTTGCCGCCACCCCTCCTCGCTGCACGAGGACGACCGCTGACACGCACGCTCGCGCCAGCCACCGGGACAGGGGCCGCGCATATGGAGAGAGACATGGACCTGAACTTCATAAAATCATTCGAAGTCCAGACGCTGTTCGACCGCGCCGCAGGCATCGATACCGAAGGCGGCGATCCGCGTCTGAAAGCCGTGATGCGCGATATTCTGGAAGCAAGCGCCAAGATTATCGTGACGCATGACGTGAGCGAAAGCGAGTTCTGGGGAGCGGTTTCCTATCTTCAGCAAGGCGCCGCCGAACTCGGGTTGATCGTTCCCGGCACGGGCCTCGAGCATTTCCTCGATCTGTATATGGATGCGAAAGATGCCGAAGCCGGCCGAAGCGGCGGGACACCGCGGACGATCGAAGGACCGCTCTATGTCGAAGGCGCCCCACTCGTCGAAGGCGACATCAACCTTTCCAAGGATGATGACGAGACCGGCCACCTCTATATGTCGGGTCAGGTCACCGGCCCCGACGGCGAAGCGGTCGCTGGCGCTATTCTGCATGTCTGGCATGCCAATTCGCAAGGCTGGTACTCGCATTTCGATCCGACGCGCGAACAAACGCCTTTCAACAACCGCGCGCGCATTCGGCTCGGCGCCGATGGCCGGTACAGCTTTCATTCGAAAATGCCGAACGGGTACAGCGTCCCGCCCGGCGGCGCGACCGACCGGCTGATGCAGACGCTCGGACGGCACGGCAACCGCCCCGCACACGTCCACTTCTTTATCGAGGCACCGGGCTATCGCCAACTGACCACGCAGATCAATTTCGGCGACGATCCCTTTGCCGCCGACGATTTCGCCTTTGGCACGCGCGAGGGCCTTTTGCCGGTGCCGAGCCGACAGGGCGACACCGCCTATATCGCGTTTGACTTCGAACTTCAGCGCGCCGACGATGACGCGGACGAGCTATTCTCTCGCCGTCAACGCGCGGCCGCCTCGGCTGCCGAACCGGCCGAGCGGGAGGACGTGGGATGAACCACCCCCTGCGCGATCGAATCGAGACCGCGGTGGTCGACGATCCCGAATCCGGCCAGTTCCGCTGCCGCCGCGACATCTTCACCGATCCGGCGCTGTTCGATCTGGAAATGAAGCATATCTTTGAACGCAACTGGGTCTATCTGGCGCACGAAAGCCAGGTCGCGAACGCTAATGATTTTTTCACGGGCTGGATCGGGCGCGTGCCCGTGGTGCTCATCCGCCAGAAAAGCGGCACGCTCGACGCTTTCGTCAACGCCTGCTCGCATCGCGGCGCGAAACTGTGTCGGCGGCGTCGTGGCAACCAGCCGCTGCTCGTCTGCCCCTTCCATGGATGGAGCTTCAAGACCGACGGCAGCCTGCTCCGCGCCAAGGACGCGAGCACCGGCGCCTATCCCGCGAACTTCGCGCAAGATGGGTCGCACGACCTCACCCGCGTCGCGCGCTTCGAAAGCTATCGCGGCTTTCTCTTCGGCAGCATGGATCCCGAGGCCGGGCCGCTCGAGGAATATCTGGGCGAAACCCGGGTCATCATCGACCAGATCGTCGATCAAGCGCCCGAGGGCCTCGAGATACTCCCTGGCAATTCAACCTATATCTTCGACGGCAACTGGAAGTTGCAGATGGAGAATGGCTGCGATGGCTATCATGTGAGTTCGGTCCACGCCAATTACTCGGCGACGATGGCGCGCCGCGCCGATGGCGGCACCAAAGCGGTCGATGCGAACGGCTGGTCGAAAGCGGTCAGCGGCGTCTACGGCTTTGAGCACGGTCATATATTGTTGTGGACGCGTGTCCTGAACCCGGAGGTGCGCCCCATCTGGTCGCAGCGCGCCGGGCTCGAAGAGCGGCTCGGCAAGGAGCGCGCGGAATTCATCGTCAGCCAGAGCCGCAATCTTGCGCTCTACCCGAATGTGTTCCTCATGGATCAATTCTCGACGCAGATCCGCGTCGTGCGGCCGATCAGCGCATCGCAGACCGAGGTCACGATCTATTGCTTCGCGCCGAAGGGCGAAAGCGCCGAAAATCGCGCGACGCGGATCCGCCAATATGAGGATTTCTTCAACGTCTCAGGCATGGGTACGCCCGATGATCTGGAAGAATTTCGCGCATGCCAAAGCGCCTATGAAGGCGCGGGAGCGCTGTGGAACGATCTCAGCCGGGGTGCGCTCCGCTGGATCGCGGGTCCGGACGAAAATGCGCGTGCGATGGGCATGAATCCCCTGCTTTCCAGCGAACGGTCGGAAGACGAAGGCCTGTTCGTGCGCCAGCATGAATATTGGGCGAAAGCCATGCTTGCGGGCCTCGATCGCGACGCCCGGGCGGCCTTGCCGGAGGCGGCGGAATGAGTGCGGTCCTCGAAATCCCCCTCACGGCCATGTCCGACGAAGATGTCCGCGCCTTCCTTTATCGCGAAGCGCGGCTCCTCGATGACCGGGCCTGGGACGAATGGCTCGATTGCTATGCGCCCGACGCCGAATATTGGATGCCGGCGTGGACCGACGACGACCAGATGACGACCGATCCGCAAAGCGAAATCTCGCTCATCTATTATCCCAATCGCAAGGGTTTGGAGGACCGCGTCTATCGGCTCAACACCGGCCGTTCGGCGGCAAGTTCGCCCGAACCGCGCACAGCCCATGCCATCAACAATGTCGAGATCGTCGGCCGGGGCGCGGACGCGATCGAGGTCCGCTACAATTGGCACACGCTCAGCCACCGGATGCAACAGACCGCCCAGTTCTTCGGCACTTGTTTCTGCACGATCAGCACGGCCGGCGATGCGCCGCGGATCATCCGCAAAAAGGTGGTGCTGAAGAACGACTATATCCACCAGGTCATCGACATCTATCATCTATGAGCGCGCAGCCCCCAATCTTTGCCGGCCGCTTCGCGCACAAGGTCGTCGTCGTCACCGGCGCGGCGCAGGGCATCGGGCGCGGCGTCGCGCTGCGCGCTGCGGCAGAGGGCGGCCAAGTGCTGTTCGCCGACCGCGCCGTATTCGTCCACGAAATTGCCGCCGAGGCGGGTAGCCCGGCCGCGGGCTTCACCTGCGACCTTGAATCCTACGACGGCGCGGCGGCCATGGTCGCCGACGCCCGCAACCGTTTCGGGCGGATCGATATCCTGATCAACAATGTCGGCGGCGCTATCCGTATGCGTCCTTTCGCGGCATTCGAGCCGGGCCAGATCGACGCCGAGATCCGGCGATCGCTGATGCCGACGCTCTATGCCTGCCACGCGGTGCTGCCGGCCATGCTGGAGCAAGGCGTCGGCACAATCGTCAATGTTTCGTCCAATGCCACGCGCGGCATCTACCGCGTCCCCTACTCGGCCGCAAAGGGAGGGATCAACGCACTCACCCAGAGCCTCGCGATGGAATATGCCGAGGCAGGCATTCGCGTGGTGGCAACCGCGCCGGGCGGGACAAGCGCCCCGACGCGGCGCGTGCCGCGAAACGCGGAGGGCGATACGCCGCAGGAGCGCGACTGGATGGCCGATGTCGTCACGCAGGTCACGGGTTCGACCTTCGTCAAACGCTACGCCACGCTCGACGAACAGATCGCGCCGATCCTGTTCCTCGCCTCGGACGAGGCAAGTTATATCACCGGGTCGGTTCTGCCCGTCGCGGGCGGCGACCTTGGCTGAAGGGAGATCGGCGAAATGACATCCAAAATCTATCCGAGCCCGGCCGCGGCGCTCGACGGACTGCTCTTCGACGGGATGACGATCATGTCGGGGGGCTTCGGTCTTTCAGGCAATCCCGAAAGCCTTATTCCCGAAATTCGAAGAGCGGCCGTTCGCGATCTCACGGTGATTTCCAACAACGCGGGGGCCGACGGCTTCGGTCTCTGGATGCTGCTCGAGAGCCGACAAGTGAAAAAGATGATCTCCTCCTACGTCGGCGAGAATAGATTGTTCGAGCAGCA
>JASBTC010000341.1 GCA_030148625.1 Sphingobium sp.
CCGCTATCGGCCGAAGCTGACCCATGTCGAGGGCATGCCGATGTTCCTCTACTGAGGCGCCGGGCGGCCACCAGATATTTGTGACTAGGCCATTGCGCGCCGCCAATCGCTTTGCTAGTGGCGCGGGCCTACCAGCATCCCGGCCCGCCGGGATTCTACTCGGTGTGCGGTCGTGGCGGAACTGGTAGACGCGCAACGTTGAGGTCGTTGTGGGCGAAAGCCCGTGGAAGTTCGAGTCTTCTCGACCGCACCAATCCCTTCGGACACCCGAAATCCGATTTATCGCAGACTGCGGGCAACCGCCTGCGGCTTTCCCTCACGAAGCCGTGGGCTGCATCCCTTTCGGCGTCTGGCGCGTTGCGCTATGAAACGGATTGGATGCGCCCAGGGGAAAGAGCGCAGTCGCCAAAAAGAAGGCTGCCTGCTTGACCACCTATCTCAATGCCATCGGCACAGCCGTTCCCGATCATGACATCCATGCGGCCTTTATCGGCTGGGCCGAGGAACAGCTCGAACCGCGCAAGCAGCTGCTGTTCAGCCGCATGGCCGGCCGATCGGGGATCGCGCATCGCTGGTCGGTGCTGCCGCGCGCGACCGATGGCGGATCGCCGATCGAACCCGGCGGCTTCTATGCCTCCGATCCGCTGCCGCCCACATCGGCGCGGATGGCGCTCTATGCCGATGCCGCGCCCGCACTGGCGATGAAGGCGGTTGCGGCACTGGGCGACAATTTCGTTCCACAGGCGATCACGCATCTGGTGGTCGCGAGCTGCACCGGCTTCACCGCGCCGGGCGTCGATCAGATGATTGCGGCCCGGTTCGGCCTTTCGCCCGATGTCGAGCGGCTGCTTGTCGGCTTCATGGGCTGCTACGCCGCCGTCACCGCCTTGCGGGCCGCGCGGCACATCGTCCGCTCCGAGCCGGACGCGCATGTACTGGTCGTCACCGTCGAGCTTTGCTCGCTCCATTTGCGGCCGATGGACGAGATCGAGCCGTTGCTCGCGGGATTGCTGTTCGGTGACGGCGCCGCGGCGGCGATCGTCAGCGGCGAGCCCCATGGCATGACGCTCGGTGACGGTTTTTCGGTGACGCTGGAGCATTCGGAGTCGCTGATCACCTGGGCGATCGGCGATCTGGGCTTTGCGATGACCCTGTCGGGCGAAGTGCCCGGGCGAATCGCGGCCGCGCTTGCCGAGGACGAAACGCGTGACCGGCTGACCGGCGGACGCGCGCCCGATGCGATCGACCATTGGGCGGTCCATGCCGGCGGTCGCTCGATCCTCGATGCCGTCGAGCACGGCCTGTCGCTGCCCGCCACGGCCCTGGCAGATTCGCGCGACGTGCTTCATGCTTTCGGCAACATGTCGTCCTCGACGCTGATGTTCGTGCTTGCCGCCGTGCTTCGGCGCGGCGTGACCGGGCCGGGCATCGCACTGGCCTTCGGCCCCGGCCTGGCCGCCGAGGGCTTCGCCTTCGGACCTGTTGCATGACAGACCTTGCCGTCCGCGCCCTGCAAGAGGAGCGGATGGACGATCCCGCGCTCCCGCCCGCAACCTATGCGGCGGTGATGCGCGATCTGGCCGTGGTCAATCGGGTGACGATGGCGCGGCGGCCAACGCTCGCTTTCCTCGCCCATGCTCTCGCCGGGCGGCGCGCATTCAGGCTGCTCGACGTCGGCTTCGGCGACGGCGACATGCTGCGTGCGATCGCGCGCTGGGCGGCGCGGCGCGGCATCGCCGCCGATCTGGTCGGAATCGATCTCAATCCCAGCAGCGCGCCGGCCGCGCGCGCGCATACCCCGCCCGGCCTGGCGATCGACTGGCGGACGGGCGACTATGCAGCGCTTGCCGGCGGCGGATTCGATCTGGTGATCTCGAGCCTGGTCGCGCATCATATGACGCACGACCAGCTGATCGCCTTTCTGCGCTTCATGGAAAGCGAGGCGCGCATCGGCTGGCTCGTCAACGATCTCCACCGCCATCGCTTCGCCTATGCCGGTTTTCCGCTGCTCGCGCGGATCATGCGCTGGCATCCCATCGTCCGGCATGACGGCAGGCTGTCGATCGCGCGATCCTATCGCCCCGCCGAATGGCCGCCGATCCTGGCCGAGGCCGGGATCGACGACGGCGCGGCACGGATATTCCGCGCCTTTCCCTATCGGCTATGCGTCGCGCGGCTGCGCTGATCGCCGGCGGCGGCCCGGCCGGCGCTGCTGCGGCGATCGCCTTGGCGCGTACCGGTCACGCGCCGCTGTTGATCGAACGCAATCGCGAGACCGGCGATGCGCTGTGCGGCGGCTTCCTGAGCTGGCGCACGCGCGACGCGCTGGATCGGCTCGGCATCGACCGCGTGGCGCTTGGCGGCCATCCCATCGCGCGCGTCCGTGTCTTCGCAGCGGGCGGATGCGGGGAAGCGCCATTGCCGGGCGGAGCGGTCGGCGTGTCGCGACGGCGGCTCGACGGCCTGTTGCTGGCGCGCGCCGAAGCCGAAGGTGCGGCGATCGAGCGCGGCATCGCGATCCGGTCGGCCAGCCCAGGATCGGTCGAGCTCGCCGACGGCGCGACAATCGCCAGCGAGACGCTGCTCCTCGCCACCGGCAAGCATGACTGTCGCGGCTTGGCCCGCCCCAGACCCCCCGGCGATCCCGCGCTCGGGCTCCGGCGCCGGATCGCGCCCGTCACGGCACTGCGCCGGCTGGTCGGCGATGCGATCGAGCTTCATCTGTTCCGCGGCGGCTATGCCGGCCTGTTGCTGCAAGAGGATGGCAGCGCCAATCTGTGCATGGCCGTGCGCAAGTCGCGGCTGGCCGAAGCGGGCGGCGATCCGGACCGGTTGATGGCAGCGCTGGCCGCAGAATCGCCCGCGCTCGCCGAGCGCCTGGGTTTTGCGCAAGGGGTGGCGGTGTTCGATGCGGTCGGATCGGTGCCCTATGGCTGGCGCGCCCACGACACCCGGCCCGGCATCTTCCGGCTGGGCGATCAGGCCGCCGTCATTCCCTCGCTTGCCGGCGAAGGCATCGGCATCGCACTGGCGAGCGGCATGCTGGCGGCCGAACATTGGCTGCGCACCGGCCCGTCGGGCGCCGCGCAATTCCAGGCTGCGCTCGCCGCGATCACCGCACGACCGGTCCGCGTCGCCGCGCTGGTCGCCGCGACCGCCGACAGCCGGCCGGGCCGACGCTGGGGCCCGAAGCTGATCTCCGCACTGCCCGGGCTCGCAGCATTGCTCGCACGCGCGACGCGGATCGCCGCCCCACCCTTGACCGCGCGTGTCGGCGGTACCAGATGATGCACATGGAAAAGCTCGATCTTCCCGAAAGCGAATGGCGCAAGCGCCTGTCCCCCGAGCAATATCATGTGCTGCGCGAAGCAGGGACCGAACGGGCCTTCACCGGCATCTACAACGATAACAAGGCGCCCGGCACCTATCGCTGCGCCGGTTGCGGCACCGAATTGTTCCGGTCCGACGAGAAATATGATTCGGGATCGGGCTGGCCGAGCTTCATTGCCCCGGCGAGCACCGACGCCGTCGTCGAACACGCCGATATCAGCCATGGCATGCGCCGCGTCGAGGTTCGCTGCGCGAAGTGCGACGGCCATCTCGGCCATGTCTTTCCCGACGGACCGGGCGAAAATGGGCTGCGCTATTGCATGAACAGTGCGGCGCTGAATTTCGAGGGGCGCGCAAAGTCCTGAATTGGCCGTACGCGGCGGCGCCTGTCGCGACCGCGCGCTTTTTCGGTGCAGGAGCGATGCAGTCGCTTGGCACCGGGGCCAACTCCGCGTAAATCGCTGACGACCGATGGCTGCACCCCGCAAATCCCCCCGCAAGACGCCGCGCACCTGGCGCAGCACGGTCATCAGGATCATCAAGATCCTGCTGCTGGCCGGACTGGCCGGCCTGATCGCGCTGGCCGTCGCCGTCGGCATCGCCATGTCGAGCATTCCGAGCTTCGGCGAATTGCAGCGCGACCCCAATGGCCAGATGATCCAGGTCCGCGCCGCCGATGGATCGATCATCGCCTCGCTCGGCCCCAGCTATGGCGAATGGCTGCGCTATGACGAAATCCCCGATGTCATGGTCGACGCGATGGTTTCGGTCGAGGATCGGCGGTTTCGCTCGCATCCCGGCGTCGATCCGATCGGCCTTGCGCGCTCGGCCTATGTCCGCGTCCAGCGCGGCCGCTGGGTCCAGGGCGGATCGACGATCACCCAGCAGCTTGCGCGCAACATCTTCCTGACCAACGCCCGCACCTTCGGCCGCAAGGCGCGCGAGATGATCCTGGCGCTGGCGATGGAGCGCAAATTCTCCAAGGACCAGATCCTCGAACTCTATCTCAACAAGGTCTATTTCGGTGGCGGCGCCTATGGCGTCGACGCCGCCAGCCGCCGCTTCTTCGGCCATGACGCGAAACGGCTGTCGCTGGGCGAGGCCGCGGTGATCGCCGGGCTGGTCAAGGCGCCGTCACGCTATTCACCGACCGCCGACGCCCAGGCCGCGATCGACCGCGCCGCCGTCGTGCTCGAAGTGATGCAGGACGCGGGCACGATCACCGCGGCGCAGGCCGCGTCGGTCGATCCCAAGGCGATCAAGCTCGCGCGCGAGCCGCAGCAGGACAGCGTCCGCTATTTCACCGACTGGGCGCTGCCCCAGCTCGAAATGCTGATCGACGAGACCGAACGGCCGATCGACGTCTGGACGACGATCGATCCCGCGATGCAGCGCGCCGCCACCGCCGCGATCATCGCCAATGCGCCCGCCGGCGCGCAGGGCGCGCTGGTCTCGCTCGACCGCGACGGCGCCGTGCGCGCGATGGTCGGCGGCAAGGACTATGTCTCGTCGATCTACAATCGCGCGACCCAGGCGACGCGCCAGCCGGGTTCGGCATTCAAGCTGTTCGTCTATCTGGCGGCGCTGGAGAATGGCTACACCCCCGAGACGATGGTTACCGACGAGCCGATCTCGATCAACGGCTGGAGCCCGCGCAACAGTTCGGGCCGCAATTCGGGCGAGATTTCGCTGCGCACCGCCTTCACCTATTCGATCAACACCGTCGCGGCGAAGATCGGCCAGGAAGTCGGCTTCTCGACGGTGGCCGACATGGCGCGCCGCTTCGGCATCACCACCCCGCTCAACACGCATCCCTCGATGGTGCTCGGCACCGCCGACGTCCGGCTGCTCGACATGACCCGCGCCTATGCCGCGGTCGCCCATGGCGGCATCGCCGTCACGCCCTATGGCATCACCAAGGTGTCGACCGAGAATGGCGAGCTGCTCTACCAGCACAGGAGCGACGAATCGCGCGTGCTGGTGGCGCCATGGGTGGCGGCGCAGATGACCGACCTGCTCCAGACCGCGGTAAGCGCCGGCACCGGGCGCGCGGCGCAGATCGGCCGCCCGGTCGCGGGCAAGACCGGCACGACCAGTTCGAACAAGGATGGCTGGTTCATGGGTTTCTCCAGCGGGCTGACCACCGGCGTGTGGATGGGCCGCGACGATGCCAAGCGCGTCGGCGGGCTGCAGGGCGGCACCGCCCCGGCGCGCGCCTTTGCCGCATTCATGACGCGCGCGGTGGCCAACCGGCCGATCGAGAAATTCCAGACCGACGTCACCCTGCCCGAAGAACAGCTCGAGCCCGACGAAGACGCCTATTATGGCGAGCCCGACAACGGCACGACCATGTATGTCGACGAGAATGGCAACCCTGTCTTCGCGCCCGAAAGCGGCCCGCCGCCCGCCGGCCCCGCAACCGAAGGCCAGGATGTCGAGGCGCCGCAGGCGCTCGACCAGCAATGGCTCGACAATGTCCTGGGCGGCCGACAGCAGCCGCAACGCCCGCGCCGTCCCGAGGATGCGCGGGTGCCCGTGCCGGTACCGCCGAACCGTCGCTCATCCTGAAGATCGATAAGTCCGTTTGTCCCGAGCGAAGTCGAGGGACGTTGGGTTTCACGCGGGCGTCCGTCGACTTCGCTCGGGACAAACGGTGGGAATCGAACTTCCCTATTCCCGTCCCACCCAATGCAGCGCGCTGCCATGCGCGCGGAGCCATGCGCGCGCTTCGTTCGGATCGCCGCCATACAGCTTCGCCGCCAGGGCGTGGAATGCCGGGCTGTGATCCATATGAATGCGATGGGCGACTTCATGCGCGACCGTCGATCGGCGCACGAAGACCGGCGCCATGATCAGCCGCCAGCTGTAGCGGATATCGCCGTTCACCGCACAGCTTCCCCAGCGCGCGCGCGGATCGCCGACGCCGATCCGTCCGATGCTGACGCCCGCGACGCCAGCGATCTCCAGCGTCTCGCGTTCCAGCGTCTCGCGCGCCCGGCGTTTCGCCCAGGCGACGATCCGTGACGTCACGGCGTCACGCGGGCCGCCGAACACGAGACGGCCGGGTTCGTGATGCACGGTGCGCGCACGATCGGCGTCCCAATCGACCAGCAGATCCTCACCCTCGAAGGGAAACAGGCCGCCGGGCGTGATCGGGCTCGGCTGCGGCAATTTCGCCAGCGCCTGCTCCACCCAGGGCCATTGCGCGTCGGCCCAGTTGAGCGCGGGTTTCAGGCTGGCGCGCCATGGCAGCGACAATGTGACCGCGCCATTGCGCGGGTCGACGCTCAATCGCATCCGGCGCGCCTGGCGGCTGCGGCGGACGATCAGCGATTGTTCGCGCCCCGGCGGGCCGAACACCGCCTCAGAGAATGCGGTCGACAATATGATGCTCCAGGTCGCCCGCTTCGGTTTCCGAGACCGTCCAGCCGCGCACCGAGATGCCGGCGGCATGGACCGATTCGGGATCGCCGCTGACCAGCGGATGCCAGTCGGCCAGCGGTTTTCCCTCGTCGATCAGCCGATAGGCGCAAGTCTCGGGCAGCCAGTCGATCTCACGCAGCAGGCGTGGGGTCAGGCGCACGCATTCGGGCACGTGCACGCGGCGATGGCGGTAATCGGTGCAAAGGCCGCTGCGGCGGTCGAGCAGCTTGCACGCGACATTGGTCGGATGGAGTTCGCCGGTCTCTTCGTCCTCGAGCTTGTGGATGCAGCATTTGCCGCAACCGTCGCACAGGCTTTCCCACTGCTCGCGGCTCATCATCGCGAGCGAGGTGGTTTCCCAGAAGCGGGTGCCTATTTCACCCATTGCGCAAGCACGGCTTCGATCGCCTCGGGTTTGCCATCCTGGGGGACGAGCGCGATCGGCGCACCGTCGGGCCCCATCAGATAGCTGACGTCCGAATGATCCATCAGATAATCCTTGGCGCCCGGCTCACCTGCCTTGCGATAATAGACGGCATAGCCTTTGGCGACCGCCGCGATCTGCTCGGGCGTGCCGGTCAGTCCGATCAGCTTCGGATGGAAATTGCCGACGAACTGCTTGAGCGCGGGTGGCGTATCGCGTTCCGGATCGACCGAGATGAAGATCGGCTGAAGCCTGGCCGCGGCCGCCGGATTCGCTTTCTCGAACAGGCGATAACCCTGCATCAGCCGCTGCATGCTGACCGGGCATACATCGGGGCAGAAGGTATAGCCGAAATAGATCAGCCGATATTTGCCCGCGAAATCGCTGTCCTTCACAGTCTTGCCATCCTGGTCGGTCAGCGCGAAGCTGGCGCCCAGCGTGGCGCCGGCAAGCGGCGGTTCGGCGGATGCCGCCGCCTGCCGATTGCAGCCGGTCAGCGAAAGAAATGCCGCCACGGGCAGCAGAGTGAGGGCGAAGCGCGCGATTTCGTTCATGGCGGTGCCAGCCATGCTTTGCTATGGCCGCAAGCGCAAGACGTCAGGGAATGTTGAATGAGCGAATTCATGAAGGGCGCGGTGCGCACGGGGCTGGCCATGCTGGCCGCGGCGGCGCTGCTGTTGCCGGGCATGGCCGCGGCGCAATTCCAGTCACCCGCCTATCAGTTCCTGAAGGCGGTGCGCGACGCCGATGGCGCCAAAGCCACCGAATTGCTGAACGAACCGGGCACCACCATCATCGACAGCCGTGACCTGTCCACGGGCCAGACCGCGCTCCATATCGTCGTGGCGCGCCGCGACCTCAGCTGGCTGGGCTTCCTGCTGGCGCGCAGCCCGCGCGTCGATGCGGAGGACAAGCAAGGCAATACGCCGCTGATGATCGCCGCGCAGCTGAACTTCGCCGAAGGCGCCGCCGCACTGATCCAGCGGCGCGCGCGTGTCGACGAGGCCAATAATTCGGGCGAGACGCCGCTGATCCGCGCAGTGCAGCTTCGCGATATCCGCATGGTCCGCCTGTTGCTCGATGCCGGCGCCAATCCCGACAGGGCCGATACGCTGGCCGGCATGTCCGCGCGCGATTATGCCAAGCGCGACGCGCGCGGCAGCGCTGTGTTGCGTGCGATCGAGGACGCGAAGAAGCCCAAGGCCGCGACCGTGGGGCCGAAATAGGCTCCCTTCCGTCACCCTGAACGCGTTTCAGGGTCGATGCCGAAACGGACGCGATGGTGCGGGTGGTCGCATGGATGCTGAAACACGTTCAGCATGACGCTCCGGGTCGCCTCAGCGCCCTTCGGACCTGAGCGGGCGGGCGAGCAGCGCCGATACGATCGTATCGGCCGAAGCGGAGCCGTCGAGCAGCGCGCAGACCGCGTCGACCACCGGCATGTCCACGCCGATCGCGCGTGCGGCCTCCTGCAGGACGGGTGCAGTGAACGCGCCTTCGGCGATCGTCCGGCGATCCGCCATCAGTTCGGCGGCGCCACGCCCTTCGCCCAATCCCTTGCCGAGCGAGAAATTGCGCGACTGGGTCGAGGAG
The DNA here is from genome assembly GCA_030148625.1 of Sphingobium sp. The sequence continues at coordinate 8,771 of JASBTC010000341.1, forward strand.
CAGGTGAGCACGAGATCGCCCAGCCCCGACAGCCCCGACAAAGTTTCGACCCGCGCGCCCTTGGCGAGGCCGAAGCGCGTCATTTCGGCGAATCCGCGCGCGATCAGCGCCGAGCGCGCATTCAAGCCGAGACCGCGGCCATCGACCACGCCGCAGGCGATAGCGAGCACATTCTTCACCGCGCCGCCAATCTCAGATCCGATCACGTCGGTCGAGGCATAGGGCCGGAAATTCGGCCTGGCGAGGCGTTCGGCGAGCGTGGCGCCGATCGCGGCATCGGCGCAGGCCAGGGTCACCGCGGTCGGCAAGCCCTTTGCCACTTCATGCGCGAAAGTGGGGCCGGAGATCACCGCGATCGCGGCGTTGGGCTGAATCTCCTCTGCCACTTCCGACACCAGCTTGCGGCTGCCAGCCTCGATCCCCTTCGAACACAGCACCAGCGGGATTCCCGAGGCGTCGATGCCGCTCAATATGCCGCGGACATGCTGCGCCGGCGTCACCACCAGCAGCGCGTCGCATCCTTCCAGATCGGCAAGCCGGCCGGTCGCGCGGATCGCGGGCGAAAGCGGCACGCCCGCCAGATAGACCGGATTCTCGCGCGTGGCGTTCACCGCCTCGACCACATCGGGCTCCAGCGCCCAGAGCAGCACCGGCTCTCCGCCCGCCGCGGCCACCTGGGCCAGTGCGGTGCCCCAGGCCCCGCCGCCGATGACGCCGATCCTCATGCCTCGATCCTCATGCCTTCACCCCTGCCCCACGGACCTTCTCCGCATCCGGATCGAGCGGCCAACGTGGCCGCGCCGCCACGTCGAGCGGATCGGTGAGTCCCGCCGCGAAACGCTCCGCGCCGGCCCAGGCGATCATCGCGGCATTGTCGGTGCACAGCCAGAGCGGCGGCGCGGAAAAGGGCAGGCCATGCTGGGCCGCAAGCGCCTGCAGCGCGGCACGGATGGCGCCGTTCGCGGCAACGCCGCCCGCCACGACCAGCGCGGTCGCGCCCGGGGTCCGCGCGATGGCGCGGCGCGTGCGATCGACCAGGCAATCGACGACAGCCTGCTGGAAGCTCGCGGCAATATCCTGCGGCCTGTGCACGCCGGCATCGCGCGCGCGCAGGACCGCGCTTTTGAGGCCGGCGAAGGAGAAATGCGGCTCGGCGCTGCCGACCAGCGGCCGGGGCAGGGGCACCGCCGACGCATTGCCCTCTGCCGCCGCGCGCTCCACCGCCGGCCCGCCGGGAAAGCCGAGCCCGAGCAGCTTGGCGGTCTTGTCGAACGCTTCGCCCGCCGCATCGTCGATCGTCGTCGCCAGCCGGCGATAGCGCCCGACCCCCTCGACCAGCAGCAACTGGCAATGCCCGCCCGAGACCAGCAGCAGCAGATAGGGGAAGCGCAGATCGGGATCGGCCAGACGCGGCGAGAGGGCGTGCCCCTCCAGATGATTGACCGCGATCAGCGGCTTGTCCGCCGCCATCGCCAACGCCTTGGCGGTGACCAGCCCGACCATGACGCCACCGATCAGCCCGGGCCCGGCGGTCGCGGCGATCGCGTCGACATCGGCCAGGCCGAGGCCGGCTTCGTCGAGCGCAGCCGCCACAAGTGGTTCGAGCGCCTCGACATGCGCACGCGCCGCAATCTCCGGCACCACCCCGCCGAACGGGCGATGCGCTGCTTCCTGACCCGCCAGCCGGTGCGACAGGATCTGCCGGTCGCCCGTGACCAACGCAGCCGCGGTTTCGTCGCAGCTCGATTCGATGCCGAGAATGATCGTCATGCCCCTTCCATCTAGTCTGCAGCACGGCTAGCACAAGCGCCGCCATGCCCACCCCAGCTTTGCCCCTCAAGCTCGGCACCCGCGGATCGCCGCTCGCGCTCGTTCAGGCCCATATGGTGCGTGACGCGCTGATCGCCACGCATGGCTGGGATATGGACGCGATCGAGATCGTCACGGTCAAGACGACGGGGGACCTGATCCAGGACCGCCCGCTGTCCGAACTGGGCGGCAAGGCATTGTGGACCAAGGAACTCGAACGCGCGCTCGACGATGGCGGCATCGATTTCGCCGTCCATTCGATGAAGGACGTCGAGACCGTCCGGCCGGCGGAGATCGCGATCGCCGCGATGCTTGCGCGCGCCGATGTCCGCGACCGGCTGATCGGCGCCGAGAGCATCGATGCGCTGGCCCGGGGCGCGCGTGTCGGCACCAGTTCACCGCGCCGCGCCGCGCAATTGCTGCGCGAACGGCCGGATCTGGAGATCGTGCTGTTCCGCGGCAATGTCGATACGCGCCTTGCCAAGCTTGCGCGTGGCGAGGCCGAAGCGACGTTGCTGGCGGCAGCGGGGCTCGAGCGGCTGGACCGGCCCGATATCGGTACGCCGATCGCGGTGGAGACGATGCTGCCGGCGCCGTCGCAAGGCGCGGTCGGGATTGAATGCCTGGCCGAACGCACCGAAATCCGAAATTTGCTCGCCGCGATCGATCATCGGCCGACCAGCCTGTGCGTTCGTGCCGAACGGGCGCTGCTCGAGCGGCTGGGCGCGGATTGCCGCGCCCCGGTGGCGGCGCTGGCGCAGATCGACGGCGACCATATCCATCTGCGCGCCGAAATCCTCGCCATGGACGGCAGCCTGTGCGAGCGCGGCGAGACCCGCATCCCGCCCAGCGATCACGCGCCGGTGACGGCGCTTGCCGAAACGCTGCTTGATCGCGCGGCTCCACCGCTGCGCGCGCTGTTCGCGGCATGAGCCGTCCGCTGCTGATCCTGCGCCCCGAACCGGGCGCGAGCCGCACGGTGCGCGCCGCCGCCGCGCTCCGGCTCGACGCCGTCGCCGTGCCCTTGTTCGCGATCGAGCCGCTGCACTGGTTCCCCCCCGATCCGGTCCGCTTCGACGCCGTGATGTTCACCAGCGCCAATGCCGTCCGCGCCGGCGGCGCCAGCCTGTCGCGCTACGGCGCGCTCCCCGCTTATGCCGTCGGCACGGCAACCGCCGAAGCGGCGCGGCAGACGGGCTTCTCGCATGTCCGCGAGGGACCTGGCGATGCGGCCGGTCTGACCGCGCTGCTCGAGGCCGAAGGCGTGCTGCGCGTGCTTCACTTCTGTGGCGCACATCGCCGCGAGTCCGCCGCGCCCGGACTGATGATCGAACGCACCACCGTCTACGAATCCGCCACGATCGAGCGCCCCGAGGGGCTGGACGAAGCGCTGGAACAGGCGCCGCTGGCGCTGCTGCATTCGCCGCGCGCGGCCGAGCGCTTCGCGGCGCTCGTCGATGCGCTCGGCCGTTCGCGCGCGACCATTTCCGTGGCCGCGATCAGCCCGGCCGCCATCGCCGCGGCAGGATCGGGATGGGCGCGGATGGAAGCGGCCGCCACGCCGGACGATGCGGCATTGCTGGCGCTCGCGGCGCGCTTGTGCGACAAATAAGCCACGGCATCAGGGGATTGGTTGGGCATGGCGAGCGAATATGAGCCGGTCGAGACGACGCCGAGCAGGCCGCGGCCGATGCGCACGCTGCTGATCGTCGCGCTGGTCGCATTCCTGCTCGGACTGATCGCGATGGGCGTGCTGCTCAAGAAATGGGGCGGCGGCATGGGTTATTTCGGTCGCGAAGCGGCCGTGTCCGGCGGCCCCACCGCGCTGGGGCCGACCACGCCGATGCCGATGACGCCGTCACAGGTTCAAGCGCTCCCCGCCAATCCGGCAAGTCTCGACGATCTCACCACCCGCGTTCGCGACCTGGAGCAACGGCTCGCGCAGATCAGCGTCAGCGCGCGTGCCGCATCAGGCAATGCCTCGCGCGCGGAGGGGTTGCTGGTTGCCTTTGCGGCGCGGCGCGCACTCGATCGCGGCGTCGCGCTCGGCTATATCGAGGCGCAGTTGCGCGAGCGCTTCGGTGAGGCCCAGCCCCGTGCCGTGGCGATGGTCATCGCCGCCGCGCGCCAGCCAGTGACGCTGGAGGAATTGCAGATCGCGCTCAACGATCTCGGCCCGCAACTCGCCAGCGCGGGATCGACGCCGAGTTGGTGGGATGGGCTGAAGCGCGAAGTTTCCGGCCTGATCGTGGTGCGCCGGGCCGGTACGCCCTCGCCCTTGCCCATCGAACGCCTGCAGCGCGCCAAGCGCCGGCTCGAAGGCGGTCAGGTCGATGCGGCACTGGCCGAAGTCGCGCGGATGCCGGGCCGCGACAAGGCGGCGAACTGGATGGCGAATGCGCGGCGCTATATCGAGGCGCGCCGCGCGCTCGACATCATCGAGACCGCCGCGATCCTCGATCGTCCCGATGACGCAATGCCATTGCCCGCGCCGGGCGCATCGCCGGAACAGGATGCCCCGCTGCCTTCGGCGAGTTGATCGCGTCCCCTTCCGGGTTCTTGTTTGACGATTGTATAATAGTGTCGCAGGATGCGCTTCGGGGCCATCGGGCTCCGGGGAGGACTCCATGGCCGATACCATCCTCATCACCATTCCACGCGCCGCGCTTGCGGCACTTGCGCTCGCTGCTGCCGCACCGGCCCTGGCTGATACCAGCTATGTCCGCGCCGGACGGCTGATCGACACCGAAAAGGGCGTCGTCCTCACCGACCGGCTGATCCGCATCGACGATGGCCGGATCGTCTCGGTCGCGCCCTATGCGCCGCCACCCGACGGCGCGACGGTGATCGACTGGTCGGGCTTCACCGTATTGCCCGGCCTGATCGACATGCACACCCATCTCGCCGACTGGGGCCAGACCAACAATATCGCCGAACCGCTGATGCACAGCCCGCAGGAAATGGCCTTTGTCGGGCTGCGCAACGCGCGCGTCACGTTGAATGCCGGTTTCACCTCGGTCCATGATGTCGGCTGTTTCCGCGCGTTCAGCGACGTCGAACTCCGCAACGCGATCAACCGCGGCGATATCGACGGCCCGAGGATGAGCGTGGTCGGCGCCTATATCACGGTGCCCGGCGGCGGCGGCGAAGTGACCGGTTTTGCGCCCGACGTGACGGTGCCGGCCGATATGCGCGCTGGTGTCGTCACCGATGCCAACGACGTCCGGCTGAAGGTCAACACCCTGTTCCAGCGCGGCGTCGATTCGATCAAGCTGATCGCGACCGGCGCGGTGCTTGCCGAAGGCACCGAACCCGGCCAGCTCGAACTGAGCCCCGAGGAAATGCGTGCCGCGGTCGTTGCGGCGACGGCGCGCGGCGGCTGGGTGACCGCGCATGCGCATGGTGCCGACGGCATCAAGGCGGCGATCAATGCCGGCGTGCGCGCGATCGAGCATGCCTCGCTGATCGACGACGAGGGGATCGCCTTGGCCAAGGCCAAGGGCGTCTTCCTCGACATGGACATTTATAATGGCGACTATATCGAAGAGGTCGGCACCAAAGAGGGCTGGCCCGAAGGCTATCTGCGCAAGAATCGGGAGACCACCGACGCGCAGCGCGAAGGGTTCCGCAAGGCGGTGCGCGCCGGTGCCAGGATCACCTTCGGCACCGATGCCGGCGTCTATCCGCACGGGCTGAACGGACGGCAGTTCAAATATA
>JASBTC010000029.1 GCA_030148625.1 Sphingobium sp.
GCGAGATCGAGCGCTACCGCCCTCCCCGCCTCGGATTTGAGATCGAGCGCGATGCTATGCTTGTTACGCGCGTGCACCGACCACCAGAGCGAGCGCCCGTCGACCTGCTCGCCCCATTGACGCACCGGATCGCCGCCCGGCGGCTCGATCTTGATCACCTCGGCCCCGAGATCGCCAAGCAAACGGGTGCAAAATGGCGCCGCCACGAAATGGCCGATTTCGAGCACCCGGATTCCGGCGAGGACGCCTTCCTGTTGGCCGATCGGCGGCATCAGGGCTGCGGCGCTTCAGCCGCGCCATCGCGGAGCCGCTTGTAGCCTGCGACGCGCTCGGGATCGATTTGCAGCGGCCGGCTGTAGGAGGGATCGCGGGCGTCTCGGCTTGGCTGGGGAGCGGTCTCGGCGACCTGGAACTCAAATGGGACGAGGCAGTCGTAATTTGCCCCGCCTTCGGGCGTCTGCGAGCCCTCGACGGTGTTGATCGATGGCGCCACCCAGTCGACGATATATTGGCGGGCCACGATCCCCCATTTGCCGTCCCGCTTTTCCATGCGGTCGATGTAGCGACCGCCGATGGCGCTGAACGGCGCCCCGGTCTTGTTGATTCCCGAATAGGAAAGATAGGTTTCGCAATGTGCAACGTCGCCGTCGATCTCGGCGAGATGATTGCCGATCATGTGCTGGGTGGCATTGTGATGGGTCGAGTGCATGGTCTGGACCCAGGTCCAGAATTCATCGGCGGTGCCCACAAACATCGAGTGATCGTCGATGGCGTCGGCGTGATAGGCCGACAAGACCATGTCCCGGTCCAGACGGTCTACGCCGCGGCAGTAGCGCGCGACGACATCGAGAATGTCCTGCCGGTCCATCAAATAGGTCAGCTTTTCCTGCATATCTTCCAGGGTCATCATTGAGTCTTCTCCAGTGACCGCGCCGCCGACCGTTCGATGCGATCGAGCAGACGATGGGTTTCGATCGCGTCGCGAAATGTCGGAGCTGTAGAACCGCCGCGGGTCAGATCGTCATGGACCGCCCGATAGGCGTGCGCGACCGCATCGGCATAACCGTCCGGATCCGTCGTCACACGACGATACTGCGCGGGTGCCGGCAGATCGGCGAGCGGCTCCGTTCCGCGCGCGCCGCGAAGCCGGACATGGCCATATTGGAGATGCCCGCTGTCGCCTTCGACGATAAGCGTCCCCTTCGACCCGTTCATCTCCCAGCGAAATCCGCCGCTTGGCCAATCACCGCCGCGATAGTGGAGCGAGGCGACCGCACCGCCCGCCAGCGTGCCGCTCACGGCGATATGGTCGGGCGCATCGGCCGCGACGGACCGATCCTCGTCCGTCAGTCTCACGTCGCGATGACGCGTGACCAACGTCGCGTCCAATCGATCGAAGCCGCCCAATATCCAAGCAAAGGCATCGACCATATGGCCAAAGGGAATGGTCAGCATGGTCGCGCCGGTTTCCGCGTCGGTGACATAAGCGGTGCGCGCGGTCGCCATGCCGCCCCATGGGAAGCCTCCGGCTCCGATAACATTGGTCGACAGCAACTCGCCGACATAGCCGTCTGCGACAAGGTCGCGGAGGTGACGCAACGCCGGTGCCGAGCGCGCCTGCAGCCCCGCGAAGGCCGAAACACTTCTCGCGTCCGCGGCATCCGCCATTTTCTCCGCTTCGACGAGACTTCTGCCGAGCGGCCACTCGCAATAAACAGACTTCCCGCCCTCGATCGCATGAGCGACCAGTTCGCGATGGAACGGCACCTTCACCGCGACAACGACAAGATCGACATCGGCGCGCGCTGCCAGCGCAGCTGCGTCACCCGTTGCAAAGGCCACGCCATGCGCCGCGGCGGCGGCGGACGCGGCTTCAGTCGTCGAGGCCGCCAAGCCGGTGATAGCGTAACGTTCGGGCATCGCGCGCAGCGCGGGTACGTGCGCGGCCGCCGCCCATCCTCCCTCGGCGCTCAGCCCGATGAGGCCGACGCCGATCGGTTTTCCGCCGACGGTCATCTAAGCGGCGAGCTGCGAGCCGGGCGTGAAGGACACGTGCAAGCTCTCCAGCGCATGGATCTGGAAATGCTCCATGAAGCGCGGCTGGGGGTGCTGATCCGAGATCCGCAAATCTTTCAGCCTTTCGAGAAGGCGCGTGATCGCAACGCGCATTTCCATGCGCGCCAGCTGATTGCCGACGCAGAAATGAATGCCGCGGCCGAACGCAAGATGGTTGCGCACGCCCTTGCGGTCGATATCGATGCGCTCGGGGCATTCCCATTTGGCTGTGTCGTAATTGCCGGCGAGATAACTGACCTGCACAACAGTACCCGCGGGAATGGGCACGCCCGCGAGTTCGGTATCCTGGGTCGTGAACCGATATTGATGCGGGACCGGCGCGTGCGCGCGCAGCATCTCTTCGACAACGACGGGGATGAGAGCCGGATCGGCAAGGACCCGGTCGAGCAACGCCTGGTCCCTGAGGATCATATAGGTCGCCGTCGTGATCCCTGTGGTGGTCGTCTCGTTCCCGGCAACAAGGATCAGCTGTGCGACCATGAGCAGCTGTCCCATGGTCAGGCGCTCGCCCTCGACCTCGGCGTGCACGAGCCGGCTGAGCATATTGTCCTGCGGATCGGTCTCATATTCGCGGGCGCGGGCGGCGAGGTAATTTTGCATATCGATCATGCGATCGGTCAGCATCAGCTCGCGGTCCGGCGGACAATTGGGGTCGTTGCGGTCGACCCACGCGGTCGACCACAGCTTGAACTGCTCATAATCTTCGCGCGCGACGCCGAGCTGGTCTGAGATGATATACATCGGCAGATGGACCGCGAAACCCGACGACAGATCGGTCTCGCCCGTCTCGATAAAGCCGTCGATCAGTCCGTCGACGATGGCGAGCGCCACCGGTTCGAGCTTTTTGACATAGCTCGGGGTGAAGACCTTATCGACGAGCGCGCGGT
>JASBTC010000044.1 GCA_030148625.1 Sphingobium sp.
AGATCCTGCAGGAAGGGCCGCGCCAGCTGGACGAGGTTGCTGCGATAGACCGCGGCACGCCCGAACTTGAGCAGCTTGCGTCCGAAGACATAGCCCTCGCCCTCGCGCGCGCGATCGACCAGGCCGAGCCGGGTCAGCGTCTGCAGATGCCGCGACACGCGTGCCTTGGTCATGTCGAGCTGCCGCGCCATGTCGGTGACGCGGACCGGATCGGAGGCCTCGGTGAGGACCTCCAGGATCTGGACGGTCACTTCGACGCTCTTCACCCGGGCCGAGCCGGCGTCGTCCTCGGGGATTTCGTTCTGATCGATCATTCACATCCCCTAACATCGGCCGTCACGGTTGGCGAGACGCCCTTGTTATCAGCGCCATAGCGTGAAACCGCACGACGATCCCGTTCCGCCTTCGGTGCGGTAGAGCTTCTGATAGTCGATCAGCTCCATCGCCAGCCCCGCCGCGTCCATCGCCGCGGAGGTCGCAATCCAGCTCTTGCACTCCGACGTGCCGGCCATCAGTTCATTCTGCGGGATCGCGCGGAGCCAGTCGTGGTCGCGCGTGCGCATCGCCTCGATGAAGCGCGCGTCCCATTCGGGATCGACGACGAAATGGGTGAGCCCGCCGGTGGTCAGCACCGCAACCCGCGCATCGCTGTCCCATGCCTCGATCGCGCGCGTCACCGCGGCGCCGAAGTCGTGGCAGCGCGCCGCGCTTGGGCTGTTGTCGTAATACCAGCAATTGACGTCCACCGGCACATGCGGGCGGACATGATCGCGCATGATGTTCTTGTAGAGGAACCCATAGGCATGGGGCATGCCGAAGAGCAGCGACTTGTCGTTGCTGACCGTCGGTTTCTCGTGACACAGCGTCACGTCGAAATTGCTCTCGCGAACCAGATGACGGGCAAGGTGCGTCCCAAAGGCGCGATCCCCCGGATAGACGGTCGGCGCATCGGGGAGATGCCCGTGATCCGAAATTTCGATGCCGACGGGCAGCCGCGACTTCTGTTCGCCGGTGCGCGGAATATTGGCGATCTCGTCCGCCGCGATCACCGCAAAGGTCGGCACCATCTCCGAAAAAATCTCATGCTGGTCGTTGCCGATGATCACCACCACGTCCGGGTTCGCAGCGACATAGGCCTGGTGCAGCCGGTCCATCGCCGCAAAGCTCTTGTCGAGCGCGGCCTGCCGGGTGGGCAGGTCGAGCAGCGCGCCGATATTCTCGCCGGCACGCTCCGCCTCCAGCTCCGCGTAGCGCAGCTTGCGTCCCTTGAACCAGAGCGGGATGCCATCCTGCCGGTCGCGCTCGGCGCGGATATCCCAATCGTGCGCGAGCGTGTGGAGTTGCGGCGTATGCGCGCAGCCAATGCCCAGAACGATCTTCGCCATGCTTCCTCCAACCGATTGACGCGGGACTCTGTTGCGCTATGCGTTACTTTGTAGCGTAATGCGATATAAAAGTGGAGGGATGCGATGAAGCTGGTCACGTTCGACGCCGGAGAGGGGCCCCGCACCGGAGCGATCATCGGCGACGGTTCGATCGTCGACCTCGCCGCCGCGGCGCCTGAGGCGGCGCGCGGCATGCTCTCGACGATGCTGGCGCTGATCGAAGGCGGCGAGCCGGGGCTCGATGCGGCGCGGGAGATCGTCGCGCGCAGCCGCGGCGACCATGGCTACGACCCGGCCTATGTCCGCTACCTGCCGCCGCTGCCAGTACCCAACTCGATCCGCGACTTCGCCAATTTCGAACTGCACTGCCTGCAGGCGCTCGAGGCGAGCATGCGGATGCGCGCGGCGAGCCAGCCCGATCCCGAGGCCGCCTATGCCGGGTTCAAGGCAAGCGGCGCCTATGACCTGCCCGCAAGCTGGTACCAGCGGCCCTATTATTTCAAGGGCAACCGCATGACCTGCTCCGGCCATGACTCGGTGATCCAGTGGCCGCGCTTCTCCGGCACAATGGACTATGAGCTGGAGTTCGCTGCGGTGGTCGGCACGCGCGGCGCAGACATCGCCGAGGCGGACGCGGACGCCCACATCTTCGGCTATATGATCTACAACGACTTCTCCGCCCGCGACGAACAGGTGCGCGACCAGCAGTTCCGCATGGGCCCGTCCAAGGGCAAGGATTTCGACACCGGCAATGCGATGGGGCCCTGGATCGTCACCCGCGACGAACTGCCCGACGTGTCGAACCTGGCGATGACGTCGCGGATCAACGGCGAGGTCCAGGGGCGCAGCAATTCTTCGGGCATGCAGTTCAGCTTCGCCCAGTGCATCGCCTTCGTCTCGCGCGACGAGACGCTCTACCCCGGCGACGTGTTCGGATCGGGCACTGCGGGCAATGGCTGCGGGTTCGAGACCGGCCGCTATCTCGAGCCCGGCGACGTCATAGAGCTCGAGGTCGAGGGGATCGGCGTGCTGCGCAACCGCATCGGCGAACGGCGGAGCTGAGCCCGGCGCCCTGCCCGCCGGTCAGAAAGGAACGGCGCCGTCCCCCGGGGACGGCGCCGTTTCGTTATGGTGCCAGGCCGACCGCCGGGCTGCCTTCGACCGGCTGGTCCGGACGCCGCTGCGCGTCGGCGCGCTGCGCCTTCCAGGCGCGGGGGTTCACGAACCAGATGCATGCGGCCGACACTGCCGGCAGGATCATGAACAGGATCAGCGCCGACTGATAGGATTGTCCCGCATCGTACATCCGGCCCATCACCCAGGGGCCGGTCGCCGAGCCGAGATTGGCCATCGCCGTGAGCAGCCCCGTCAGCAGCCCGAGATGCTGGGTGCCGTAGGTGTGGCGCGAGATCACCGGGCCGTCGACCATCACGCTCGAATGGCCCATCGCGCGCACCACGATATAGGCGATCAGCACGATCGGATTGCCCAGCGCGAACGACAGGATCGCGCAGGTGGTGAGCAGGAAGTAAAGCCCCGCCAGCCCGCGGTTGGAGCTGCGGTCGAGGATATTGCCCGCGAGCACGCGGCCGAAGATCGCGACGACGCCGATTGCGCTTACCGCCCACGCCCCATCGTCCTTGCTGAGGCCGGCATCGAGCAGCATCAGCACCTGATGCTGGGTCAGCGCCTGATCGACGATGGTGACCAGGAAGAAGGCGATCGACATCAGCCAGAAGCTCGATCCGCGCATCATCTTGCCGAAATATTCGCGCACGCCGACGCTCTCGCTGGCGTCGCTCGCGCTCGCGGCCTGCTCGGTGATCGGCACGCGCAGCATGCCATAGATCAGCGCCGGGACCGCGACGAGCCAGATGCCGGCGGACAGCGCGGCCATGCCGGTACGCCACCCGAATGCCTGGATGAGATCGACGGTGACGACCGGCATGACCACGCCGCCGATCGCCGTGCCGAGCAGCACCATGCCCGTAGCCGTCCCCTGCGAGGCGCGGAAGGTGCGCCCGACCAGTACGAAGCACGACACCATCGCCCCCGGCCCGGCGATGCCGAGCAGCACGCCGACCGCATAATAGCTGGCGAGTCCGCCGACAAAGGCGAAGCCGAACAGCGCGATGCCGCCGAAGACGATCGACACCATCAGCGCACGCCACGCCCCGGCAATGTCGAGAAACCGTCCGAACACCAGGCACGAAATCACGCCGGTCAGATATTTGGCGGTCGCCAGCAGCGTCGCCTGCTCGCGGGTCCAGCCGAATTCCTTGATCACCTCGGGATAGATGAACGGCAGGGCATAGGCCGGCGCCGAGAATCCGAAGAACAATGCGGTGATCGCGATCGCCAGCACGCGCCAGTTGGCGCTGAACTCATCGCGGAATGCCTGGTCGAACTGGAACATCCCGGTACTCTCCCTGTGCGCCTCAGTTCTTCGCCACCCTGACGGTCTGAAGCTGCATATATTCCTCGAGCCCATAGAGGCCGAATTCGGTGCCGACACCCGATTGCTTGGCGCCGCCGAAGGGCACATCGGGCGAGATGCTGGCGTGATCGTTGACCCAGACCGTTCCGGCCTCAAGCCGCTGGGCAAAGGCAAGCGCCGCGGCGGGATCTGCCGTCCATACCGACCCGCCCAGCCCGTTCTCGTTGGCGTTGGCGCGCGCGAGCGCGTCCTCGGGATCGCTGTAGCGGATCACCGGCAGGATCGGGCCGAATTGCTCCTCGTCGACGATTCGCATCCCGTCGGTCACATCGACCACGACCGAGAGCGGAAAGAAATAGCCGTCGCCTTCGCGTGCCTCGCCCCCCGCAAGGAAGCGCCCGCCGTGCGCGCGCGCATCGTCGGCAAGCGCGCGCACCAGATCGAACTGCTTGCGATTCTGCACCGGGCCGAACTGGCTCGCCGCATCGCTGCCCGGTCCCACCACCGCTGTGCGGGCCATCTCGGCGAGCTTTTCCGCCAGCGCGTCATGGATGCTGTCATGGACATAGACGCGCTTCACGGCGGCACAGATCTGGCCGCTGTTGCCAAAGGCCTTGGCGAAGATCTTGGCCGCGACCTTGTCGACATCGGCATCGGGCAGCACGATCGCGGCGTCGTTGCCGCCAAGCTCGAGCGTCAGCCGTTTGAGGTTGGCGGCACCGTCCGCCATGATCGACCGGCCGGTGGGGGTCGATCCGGTGAAGACGATCTTGTCGATCCCCGGATGCGACGCGATCGCGCGGCCGATCTCGACCTCCCCCGTCACCGAATTGAGCACGCCTGGCGGAAGGTGCGCATGGGCGATCTCGATCATGCGCAGCGCCGCGAGCGGGGTGAAGGACGACGGCTTCATCACCACCGTATTGCCCGCGACCAGGCCGGGGATGATGTGCCAGATCGCGATCATCACCGGGAAGTTCCACGGGCTGATCGACGCGACCACGCCCAGCGGCTTGCGGTGCACCTCGACCCGGACGCTGTCGTCGTCCTTGAGGACGTCGACCGCGGGACGCAGCCCCGCGGTCGCGCGCGCCCAGGCGAGCGCGCCCATGATCTCGCCCACCGCATTGGGGACGGGCTTGCCCTGCTCGGCCGAAAGCAGCCGTGCCAGCTCGTCCTTGGCCGCCTCGATCGAATCGGCGATCGCGAGGATCGCGGCGGCGCGATCCTCGATCGGGGTCGCCGCCCAGCCGGGAAAGGCGCGCCGCGCCGCGGCGACGGCGGCGTCGAGATCGGCCGTGCTCGCCAGCGGCGCAGCGGCGAACGGACGCCCCGTGGCGGGATCGATCACCGGGAAGGTTTCCGCCGTCGCCAGCGGTTTCCCATCGACGATCAGGCGGACCCCGGTCACAGCTTGAACAGCTTCTGCGCGGTGCCGCTCTTGACCAGCTTCGCGGCAGCGGGATCGAGCGCGTTCACGCGGGCGAGGCACCCCGCCATGTCCCCGATATTGTGGGGATAGTCCGATCCGTACATCACTCGCTCCGGTCCGCCCGCGACCTCGATACACAGGTCGAGCGCGTTCTTCTCATAGACCACGCTGTCATAATAGATGCGGCGAAGATATCTCGACGGCTTGTCCTTGATCTTCTCCGAGCAGGCCGGGATCATCTCGTGGCAGCGGTCGAGCCGCCCGGCAAGATAGGGCAGCGTCGCGCCGCCATGCCCGGCGATGATCGCGAGGTTGGGGTAGCGGTCGATGAACCCGTCCAGGATCATCCGCGACACGGCCAGCGTGGTATCGAACATGAAGCCGATCGGCGGCACCAGGCCGTATTCGTGCAATTCCATCTCGGCCGAGCCCTGCGGCGCGGTCGGATGGACCAGCACGGGCAGCGCGAGATCGTCGATCGCCTGCCAGATCGGCGCGAACTGCGGCGCCGTCAGGCTCTTGCCGTCGATATTGGCGCTGACGAACACGCCGACCGCACCCTGTACGACCGCCTCCGCAAGCACCTCGACCGCGCGCTCCGGATACTGCCAGGGCAAGGTCGCGAAGAAGCGGATGCGGTCCGGGAAACGCCCCTGCTGATAGGCCATGTGCGCGTTCATCTCGCGCGACACGCGGGTGCTCACCGCCTCCCCGCCCCAATAGGCGCTGGGGCAGGTCAGCGAGACGATGGCGATATCGACGCCGGCCTTGTCCATGTTCGCGACGCGCAGGTCATAGTCGAACATCTCGGGGAACAGCGTGACGAACGGCGCGCCGCTCATCCACACGCTGTCCTGTCCCGCCGCGGTCGGCTTCACCCCGTATTTGGGGGCGCCATGCGCGCGGATGTCGTTCAGCCATGCCTCGCTCAGCATGTGCGTGTGGACGTCGATCACCGGCACCGACGACATGCTCACTTCTCCAGGTTGATGCGGTTGGAGAGGCGGCCGAGCCCGTCGATCTCGACGTCGCACAGCTTGCCGTCATAGCCCGACAGATAGGTGCCGATATTTCCACGCGGATGCTTCTCGGTGCCCTTCGACGCGGTGCCGGTGTGGATGCAGTCGCCCGGCTCCATCGTGAACCATTTCGACGCGGTCGAGATCACCTGCTCGACCGGGAAGAAGTAGTTGGCGGTCGAATCGTCGGTGAAGCATTCGCCGTCGATATAGCCGCGCACCAGCAGCTTGTTGGGGTCCGGCACCTCGTCCTTGGTGGTCAGCCACGGGCCCATCGCCGCGAACGTGTCCGCCGCCTTGGACTTGGAGTGGTAGATGAACAGCAGCCAGTTGTTGTCGCCTTCGAAATTCGGGCGCCAGGCGGTGTGGTGCGGCTTGACGATATCGGCGGTCTGCTTGAGCGCGATCGAATCCTCGCCGAACTTGACCCCGCTGGCGGTCACGTCGTTGGTCAGCGTGTAGCCGAAGACATAGTCGAGCGCCTTTTCGGGCGGCACGTTCTTGGCGGTCTTGCCGAACACCACGACGGGCTCGGGCTCGGGGATCGACGGGCCATGGTCCTTGAGGATGTCGATCGTCTTGTTGTGGCCGGTGAGTGCCGAGCGCCCCTTGATGAAGAACATCGGCGCCGTCATCGGCTTCATCGCCTTGCTGTTCAAATTGTTGTTGTTGACCGCGCAGCCCAGGATCTTCGAAGGGCGCGGGTTCGGCGCCATCCAGTCAGTGCTCGCCGACAGGTCGATCACCGGCAGCTTGCCCGCAAGCGCGGCCTGGATCGCCTCGTTGGCAGTGTCGAGACCGGCATTGCCCGCCTCGATCAGGTCTTCCATCCAGCGATAGGCGTCCAGCGCCACGGCCTTGTCGTCGGCAACGCGGGCGATCACCGTCGGCTTGCCATCAATTCGGATCGTACCCAGTTTCATGCCGTCGACTCCCTAGATCTTATCGATTGTTCAGATGGTTTCGGTCGCGTCCTCGGGGATCATCCCCATCGCGATCTGATATTCGCGCTTCACCGCCTCGGGCTGGCCGACCTGGTGCTGATAGTCGGGCCGGTTGATCCGGTATTGCAGCGTGTCGCCCAGCCGCCGGCTCTCCTCGAGCGTCATCGACGCGGTGAAGAGCTCCTTGTGCTTGATCGGCAGCTCGACGCACTTGTTGAACTCGGCGTCGCGGATCACCGCCTTGGGATCGCCCTCGCC
>JASBTC010000045.1 GCA_030148625.1 Sphingobium sp.
CCGAGACCGTCAAGGCGGCGGCGAAGGAAGCCGAGAAGAACGGCATTCTCGGGCATGGCCTCAACCACCCGTTCGAATCGATGTTCGAGGATGTGTTCGAGGAAATGCCATGGCACCTGCGCGAGCAATGCGCGCAGATGCTCGAAGAGCAGAAGGCGGCCGGACTGTGAGCGACGCGAAAGATCTTGCCGTTGCCGAAGAGGCGACGGGCACCCGCATGAACATGATCCAGGCGATCAATTCCGCCATGGACGTGATGATGGAGCGCGATCCCAATGTGATCGTGATGGGCGAGGATGTCGGCTTTTTCGGCGGCGTGTTTCGTGCAACCGCAGGGTTGCAGAAGAAATACGGCAAGACCCGCGTGTTTGATACGCCGATCACCGAATGCGGCATCATCGGCGTCGCGGTGGGCATGGGCGCCTATGGTCTTCGCCCGGTGCCGGAGATCCAGTTCGCCGACTATATCTATCCCGCGCTCGATCAGCTCGTCTCCGAAGCCGCGCGCTTGCGCTACCGTTCGGGTGGCGAGTTCACCGCGCCGATGACGGTCCGTTCGCCATTCGGCGGCGGCATCTTCGGCGGTCAGACGCACAGCCAGTCGCCCGAGGGCATCTTCACGCATGTCTCCGGCGTGAAGACGGTGATCCCGTCGACGCCCTATGACGCGAAGGGCCTGTTGATCGCGGCGATCGAGGACAATGATCCGACGATCTTCTTCGAGCCGAAGCGGATCTATAACGGCCCGTTCGACGGCCGTTATGACAAGCCGGCGCGCAACTGGTCGGCGCATCCGGCGGGCGAAGTGCCCGAGGGCTATTATCGCATCCCGCTGGGCAAGGCGAACATCGTCCGCGAGGGCGAGGCACTGACCGTCCTGTGCTACGGCACGATGGTGCATGTCGTCGAAGCGACGATCGAGAGCCTCGGCATCGATGCCGAGATCGTCGACCTGCGCACCCTGGTGCCGCTTGATATCGAGGCGATCGAGGCGTCGGTGAAGAAGACCGGCCGCTGCCTGATCGTGCACGAGGCGACGCGCACCTCCGGTTTCGGCGCCGAGCTTTCAGCGCTGGTGCAGGAACGCTGCTTCTATCATCTCGAAGCGCCGATCGAGCGCGTGACCGGCTTCGACACCCCCTATCCACACAGCCTCGAATGGGCCTATTTCCCTGGTCCCGTCCGTATCACCGAGGCACTCAAGAAGATCCTGAAGGACTGATCGGCATGGCACGTTTCACGTTCAAGCTTCCCGACATCGGCGAGGGTATTTCCGAGGCCGAGATCGTCGCCTGGCACGTCAAGGTCGGCGACCTCGTCGCCGAGGACCAGCAGATTGCGGACATGATGACCGACAAGGCGACTGTGGAGATGGAATCTCCGGTCGCCGGAACCGTCGTCGAGATCGGCGGCGAGGTCGGCGACGTGATCGCGATCGGCTCCGCGCTGGTCGTGATCGAGACCGAAGGCGAAGTCGCCGAGGAAGAGGCGGTCGAGGAACGCATCGACGCCGAGACCCCCGACGCGGCGACGGTCGCCGTCGTCGAGGCCGCTGCGCCTGAGCCGGAACCGACTCCCGAACCCGCGCCTGCGCCCAAGGCCGTCGAGGTGCCTGCTGCACCTGTATCCGCTCCGGTCGCATCCGGCCGCCATGTCCTGGCGTCGCCCGCCGTTCGCGAGCGTGCGCGTGCGCTCGGCATCGATCTGGCCGAAGTGAAGGTGTCGGGCGATCGTGTCCGCCATGCCGATCTCGACGCCTATCTCACCTATAATGCCGGCCAGGGCTTCCGCCCGGCGGGCGCGGCGCGCGCCGACGAGGCGATCAAGGTCATCGGCATGCGTCGCCGCATCGCCGAGAACATGGCCGCGTCGAAGCGCAACATCCCGCACTTCACTTATGTGGAGGAGATCGACGTCACCGACCTCGAGGCGATGCGTGCGGACCTCAACGCCAATCGCGGCAATCGTCCCAAGCTGACGATGTTGCCGCTGATGATCGTCGCGATCTGCAGGGCGCTGCCCGAATTCCCGATGATCAACGCCCGCTATGATGACGAAGCGGGCGTGGTGACGCGCCATGGCGCGGTCCATCTCGGCATGGCGACGCAGACCGATGCCGGGCTGATGGTGCCGGTGATCCGCGATGCGCAGGCCAAGAATGTCTGGCAGCTGGCGAGCGAGATCATCCGCCTGGCCGATGCCGCGCGCAGCGGCAAGGCCAAGTCGGAAGAGCTTTCGGGGTCGACCCTGACGATCACGTCGCTGGGGCCGCTCGGCGGCATTGCGACGACGCCGGTGATCAATCGTCCGGAAGTCGCGATCATCGGCCCGAACCGCGTGATCGAGCGTCCGGTGATCCGGAATGGCGAGATCGCGGTGGCGAAGCTGATGAATCTTTCCATCTCGTGCGACCACCGCGTCGTCGACGGCTGGGACGCCGCAAGCTACGTGCAGGCGATCCGCAAGCTGCTCGAGACGCCGGTCCTGCTGTTCGCGGACTGATGAAGCATTTCTTGCTGAGCTACGAGCTGGCGCCCGATTATATCGAGCGCAGGCCGCTCTTTCGCGCGCCGCATCTTGCGCTGGCATGGCAGGCGGTGGAGCGGGGCGAACTGCTCCTCGCCGGCGCGCTCGGCGATCCGGTCGAGGGCGCGCTGTTGCTGTTCCAGGGCGAAAGTGCCGCCGTGGCCGAGGCCTTTGCGCGTGCTGATCCCTATGTGACGAACGGCTTGGTGACCGGCTGGCGTGTCCTGCCCTGGGCGACCGTTGTCGGAGATGCGGCGGTGGATCCGGTGCGTCCCACCGAATAGGCTGGGTTGCTGTCCGGGACGGGCTGTTTGAGGCATGTGGGCGGTTTGCTCCAGGCGTCCAAACAAGCGGCGTCATTCCGGCGAAAGGCTCTCCTGAGCGAAGTCGAAGGCCCCGAATCTCCTGCCCAATGTCGGAGAAGATTGACCTACGGTCGACTACGTCTCCGGTTTGCGCCCACTGCTGTCCGGGATTGTCTTGGCGAAGGTTGGCGTAAGCCAGACAATCCCTGGGGATGAGCCCGTCATGCTGTCGCCGAGACAGGATCCGGGCTTGCCGCAACCCTCCTCTCCGCGTCTCTGCGCCTCCGCGTGAATCATTCCGGCTCGGCAAATGTCCCAGGCTAATAAGTTGACGCGGAGACGCGGAGGATCGCTCTTAAGCGATACGCCTCTTTCGTCGCCTCATCTCTTCCTGCTTCGCGTCTTCGCGCCTTCGCGTGAACCCGATGATTCCGGCACAGTCACCGAACTCGCATGGCACATGCGAAGGCGCGAAGGCGCGAAAGCGCGAAGGTCCTTGATGTCTGGGTTTGAAGCCCTTTCGGAAAATCCCGGACACCAGTGGGCTTGCGCCGGAATGGTGCTGCATAGTTCATGGTGATTATTAAACCGATCGGTTGACCTTTTGGTCGCATCGTCGTAATACAACCAAATGGTTGAACGACTCGACATGACATTCCACGCCCTGGCCGATCCGACCCGGCGCGGCATGCTCGCCAGCCTCGCGCTCGGTGAGAAATCGATCGGCGAACTGGCCGAACCCTATGCGATGAGCTTCGCAGGTGCTGCCAAGCATGTGAAGGTGCTCGAAAGCGCCGGCCTCGTCGCGCGCCGCAAGGTCGGCCGCGCGCAACTCTGCACCTTGCGCGCCGCGCCATTGGCAGAAGCCGACAAATGGCTGCGGCAATGGGAACAGTTCTGGACGTTCCGGCTTGATCGCCTGGAGGATCTGTTGCGCGACGCGCCGAAAGGAGAGGCGAAATGAGCTATGTCGACGGTTTCGTGCTCGCCGTGCCGACCGCCAATCGCGAGGCATTCCGCGCAATGGCGGCGCGGGTGGCGAAGATCTTCACCGATCATGGTGCGCTGCGCGTGGTCGAGAATTGGGGTGACGACGTCTCTGACGGGAAAGTGACCGATTTCAGGCGCGCGGTGCAGGCCCGGGAGGATGAGACCGTGGTCTTCTCATGGGTCGAATGGTCATCCAAAGAGGCGCGTGACGCGGGCAATGAGGCCATCGCTGCGGATCCCCGGCTCGTGCCGACCCCGGAAGAACAGGCGATCATGGATTCCCAGCGGATGATCTTCGGCGGCTTCGTTCCCGTCGTCGATGAGAAGGGGGACGGCAAATGAGCGGTGCCGAGCCCGTCATCCTGACCGTCCGCCATGATTATGCGGAATCGCCCGAGCGCGTGTTCGATGCCTGGCTCGATCCGGAGATCGCACCGCGCTTCCTGTTCGCGACGCCCGATGGCGAGATGATCCGGTGCGAGATCGACGCCAGGGTTGGCGGGCGCGGGTTGATCGTCGAGCGCAGGGCGGGCGGCGATGCCCATCATCGCATGAAATATGAGGTGATCGAGCGTCCGGAACGCCTCGTCTTCCTGTTTTCCGCCGATCCCGCCGAAGATGGCGAATGGACCCGCGTCACGATCGCGATCGCGCCGACCGCGTCGGGCTGCAATTTGGTCCTGACTCACGAGATGGACCCGCAATGGGCCGCATATGAAGAACAGACCCGCAGCGGCTGGACGATGATCCTCGACAGCCTGGGTCGCATGATGGAGACCGAAGATGATTGATGTCGAACGGATCGCCCCGGATACGCTTCGTTTCGAACGGATGCTCGATGCGCCGGTGGAGACGGTCTGGCGCTATCTGACCGAATCCGAGCTGCGCAAGCAATGGTTCGCCGCAGGCGAACTGGAGCCGCGCGAGGGTGGAGCGGTCGAACTGATCTTCGATCACGACAATCTCTCGACCGAGGAGGTCCCCTATCCCGAGGATTATGCCAAATGGAAATGCGCGGTCGGGCACGAACGGGTGGTGAAGATCGATCCGCCCCGCCTGCTGTCCTTCACCTGGGACGAAGGCAAGGAAGGCGTGGCGACGTTCGAGCTGTTCGGCGAAGGCGAGAGGACCCGGCTGGTGCTCACCCATAATGGCATCACCGGACCCGGCCCGATGGCCAGTTTCGGCGGTGGCTGGTACTCGCATCTTGCGGTGCTCGTCGGGCGCCTCAATGGCGATCCCGTGCGCAATTTCTGGGCGATTCACGACGAGAGCGAAGCGGCCGTCGCGCGGATGCTGGCGGTGTCCTGATCCGATGCGCACATGGCACGGTCGATGCGGCGCCGGCGTATCGACCGTTCCGGGTGCTGCGTTTGACACGATCAGGCCGTCGGCGGATGACCCTGTGACCTGAAACCGTTCAGACAGGAGAGTCGCCGGTGCGAATCGCCCTTGCCGCGCTTGCCGCCGTGGCTATGCAAACCATCATGCCCGTATCCGCCCAGACGCCCGCCGACGATCCCTATATCTGGCTGGAGGATTGGACGGGGCCGAAGGCGATGGCCTGGGTCGAGTCGGAGAATGCCCGCACGCTCAAGCGGCTGCAGGCGGACCCGCGCTACAAGGCCTTTTACGGAGAGGCGCTGACGATCGCCGCCGCCAAGGATCGCATTCCTTATCCCAGCCTGCTCAACGGCCGCATATTCAATCTGTGGCGCGATGCCGAGCATCCCCAGGGCATCTGGCGGCATACCAGCGCGGCCGGCTATGCCGCCGCCGAACCGGAATGGACGACGATCCTCGATCTCGACGCCCTGTCGAAGGCCGAGGGCAGGAAATGGGTGTGGAAAGGGGCCGCCTGTCTCGACCCAAACGAGCGGCTGTGCCTGCTCAACCTGTCCGACGGCGGCGAGGATGCCGTCACCTTGCGCGAGTTCGATCTTCAGGCGGGCAAGTTCGTCGATGGCGGCTTTGCGCTGCCGACCTCGAAGCAGAATGTGGCCTGGCTCGACAAGGACACGCTGCTGATCGCGCGCGACTGGGGGGCGGGGACGATGACGACCTCGGGCTATCCCTTCGTTCTCAAGACCTTGAAGCGCGGCCAGCCAGTGTCGGCCGCGCAGGAGATTTACCGTGGCGAGACGGGCGACCAGGTCGGCGTCTGGCCCTTCATCCTGAGCGACGGGCAGGGCAATCGCGCGGCATTCGTCCGGCGCGGTACGACATTCTTCACCAACGAGACATTCCTGCTGACGCCCCAGGGGCCGAAGAAGCTGCCGCTGCCGGGCAAGTCGAACATTCAGGGCATGGTCGACGGTCACATTCTCATCCAGACCAGCGAGGAATGGAAAACGGATGGAGTCACCGTGCCGACCGGCGCGGTGGCAATGGTGGCGCTGAAGGATATCGAAGATGGCGGTGCGCTGGCGCCCACCATCCTCTTCGCGCCCAATGCCCGCCAATCGGTTGACGGCGTGACCGCGACGAAGACGCGCGTGATCGTGGCGATCAACGACAATGTCCGCGGCCGTGCGCTGGTGTTCGCGCCCGGACCGAAGGGGTGGACCTCGACCCCGCTCACGCTTCCCGACAATGCATCGATCGGCGTGGTCGCGGCGACCGACAAGAGCGACCTCGCTTATGTGAACGTCACCGGTTTCCTCGATCCCACCACGCTCTGGTCGGTCGATGCCGCCAATCCTGCGCCGAAGCAGGTGAAGGCGCTGCCCGCCAAGTTCAACGCCGCCAATCACGTCGTCGAGCAGTTCGAGGCGGTCTCGACCGACGGGACGAAGATCCCCTATTTCATCGTCCATCGGAAGGACATCCCGCTCGACGGCTCCACGCCGACGCTCATGACTGCCTATGGCGGGTTCGAGGTTGCGAACACGCCCAGCTATGGCGCGATCACCGGCAAGCTCTGGCTGGAGCGGGGCGGCAGCTATGTGCTCGCCAATATCCGAGGTGGCGGCGAGTTCGGCCCGGCCTGGCATCAGGCTGGGCTCAAGACCAGGCGCCAGATCATCTATGACGATTTCGCTGCGGTCGCGAAGGACATCTTCGCGCGCAAACTCTCGTCGCCCAGGAAATTCGGCATCTATGGCGGCTCGAACGGGGGGCTGCTGATGGGGGTGGAATTCAACCAGCATCCCGATCTGTGGAATGCGGTCGCGATCCAGGTGCCGCTGCTCGACATGATCCGCTACGAGAAGATCGCGGCCGGGGCGTCATGGGTCGACGAATATGGCAGCGTTTCGGTGCCCGCGGAAAAGGCGTTCCTCGAAAAGATCTCGCCCTATGCGAACATCCGGAAGGGCGTCGCCTATCCCGAACCCTATATCTGGACGACGACCAAGGATGACCGGGTCGGCCCGCAGCACGCCCGAAAATTCGCGGCGCGCCTCAAGGAATATGGCCTGCCCTATCTGTTCTATGAGGACACGGCGGGCGGCCATTCGGGCGATGCCGACATCGAACAGGGTGCCCGGCTGCAGGCGCTGCAGATGACCTATTTCGCCGAGAAGCTGTTCGGGCCGGCGCAGTAGATTGCCTGCTGAGAAATTTATGGGCGTTTATAGTATATTGCCTTGATTCTCTCGGTGTCATCCCCGCGAAAGCGGGGATCCAGCTTCTTCTTCTTTTTCCGGACGCTTCACGGAATAGCTGGATTCCCGCTTTCGCGGGAATGACGAGAGGGGCTGTGAATCGCCCATGCAACGGCCCCGCCCGTGCCGGAGCGACGGGCGGGCATCCCGTCAGCTACCCTGTGTGATCGGCACCAGCTTGATCTCGACGCGGCGATTGGCCTGACGGCCCTCCGGCGTATCGTTGCTCGCGATCGGGCGGGTGGCGGCGAAACCCTGGGTGCCGACTCGGGCGGACTGGACGCCGCGCATCGTCAGATAGTCGGCGACGGCGCGCGCGCGATTTTGCGAGAGCGGCACGTTGATCGTGTCGTTGCCTGTCGAATCGGTGTGCCCGTACACATCGACGAAGGTCTTGCTATACTCGCGCAGCGTCGAGGCGACCTGGTCGAGCGTCCCGCGGAATTCGGGCTTCACGGTGTAGCTGTTGGTGTCGAAGGTGACGCCCGACGGCATGTTGAGGATGAGTTCGTCGCCCTGGCGGATCACCTGGACATCGGTGCCGGCGGTCTGCTGACGCAGCTTGCGTTCCTGCTCGTCCATATAATAGCCGACGCCCGCGCCGGCGAGCGCGCCGATGCCGGCGCCCATGATCTTCTCGGTGCGGTCGCGGCGCCCGCCGACCAGGTCGCCGAGCAGATAGCCGCCCAGCGCACCGCCGATGCCGCCGATCGCGGCTTTGGAGATACGGCGTTCACCGGTCTGCGGATCGGTGGTGCAGGCGGCGGTCACCGTCACGGCGGCGAGTGCCGCAACGGTTGCGATCTTGGCAGGTAATTTCATGGGGATCCCTTTCCCTTGCTTGGCCCCCGGAGCGCGGTTCCTGCTCCAGGCCGTGCGGTCATCTGTCGGATAAACCACTCCGAGCCGCCCTTGTTCCGGATGCGCACTGAATGATGTATGACGGCGATGTTGTCGGAATGACAGAATCCCGACTATAGGGGTGTCGCACGCCATGCAGCCGCTTCCCCCCTTTCCCTGGTCCGACGTCCTGATCATCCTTGCGCTGGTCGCGCTCAACGGCGTCTTCGCGATGTCGGAGCTGGCGATCGTCTCGGCGCGCAAGCCCAGGCTGCAGGCGATGGAGAAGAAGGGGAAGACGGGCGCGCGCGCCGCGATCACCCTTGCGTCCGATCCGGGCAAGTTCCTCTCCACAGTCCAGATCGGCATCACGCTGATCGGCATCATCGCGGGCGCCTATTCGGGTGCGAGCCTGGGCGCACCGACGGCGGCGCGGCTCGAACGGCTGGGGCTGGAACAGCAAACCGCCGAAACCCTCGGCTATGCGATCGTCATTGCGATGACCACCTATGCCTCGCTGATCATCGGTGAGCTCGTTCCCAAGCAGTTCGCGCTGCGAAAGCCCGAGCCGATTGCGGCGATCATGGCGGCGCCGATGCTGTTGCTGGCGCGGGTCACGGCGCCATTGGTCTGGTTGCTCGATACGACCAGCGCGCTGATCTTCCGCCTGCTCGGCATGAATCGCGAATCGGACGATCATGTCACCGCCGAGGAACTCCACCTGATCGTCGCCGAGGCGAGCAAATCGGGCGTGATCGAGGAAAGCGAACGCGCGATCATCTCGGGCGTGGTGCGGCTGGCCGATCGGCCGGTGCGAGAGGTGATGACGCCGCGCACCGATGTCGATTGGATCGATGCCGACAGCGATGGCGATGCCATCCGCGCCCGGCTGCTGGAAACCCCGCATACGCGATTGCCGGTTGCGGAGGGTTCGGTCGACCAGATCGTCGGCATCGTCCAGTCGCGTGATATCGTCGCGGCGATGATCCGCCGCGAACCCCTCGACCTGCGCCAGCTCATGCGCAAGCCGCCATTCCTGCCCGATCAGATCGATGCGATGAATGCATTGGAAGCATTGCGTCAGGCCGAAGTGCCGATGGCGCTCGTCCATGACGAATATGGCCATTTCGAAGGGCTGGTGACGCCTGCCGATCTGTTGATCGCGATTGCCGGCGAATTCCGCTCGGACAGCGACATCGGCACCGATCCCGCGCTCGTCGAGCGTGAGGATGGGTCCTATCTCGTCTCGGGCTCGATGCCCGCCGACCAGCTTGCCGAGAAACTGTGCATCGACCTGCCCGAGGACCGCGACTATGCGACCGTCGCCGGGCTCGTTCTCGCGGTCCTCAGGCATCTGCCCAGGGTCGGCGAACATTTCGTCGAACAGGGGTGGCGCTTCGAGATCGTCGACATGGACGGGCGCAAGATCGACAAGCTGCTCGTCAGCGAGGTCGACGAGAGGGACTGAGCCTGATCCGACCGGACCAGGCCCTTCTCAAACCCCCGCGCCGATCAGTTCTCGCTGTCGAGCTTGCCGAACTTCGCTTCGAAGCTCTTCACGTCACCCTTGGCGAGATAGCCCGCCTGCTCGATCCACTTGTCGCGGCCGATCCGGCCCTTGAAGGTGCCGAGCTGCGGATCGATCCGTGCGATATCGGCGTCACTCCAGCCGGCGATCTGGTCGAAACGGGTGACGCCTAGTCCGGTCAACAAGGTGACGAGCTTGGGGCCGACGCCCTTGAGCTGGAGCAGATTGTCCGGTCCCGTCGACGCGGCGGGCGCTGGTTTCGGCTTGGCGGCTGCCGGCTTTTTCTCGGCAGGCGCCTTCGCGACGGTTGCGGGTGCCTTTTTGGGGGCGGCCTTTGGTGCGGGTGCTGCGACCTGCGTCTTGGCGGGCGCTTTCGCGGCGGTCTTGGGCGCAGCCGCGGGTTTTGGCGCTGGAGCCGGTTTCGGGGCAGGGGCGGCATTTGCCGGTGCTTTGGCCGGTGCCTTCGCGGGTGCTTTGGCCGCAGCCTTCGCCACGGGCGCTGCTGCCTTCTTGGCGGCGGCCGGTTTCTTTTCCGCCGGTGCCTTTGCAACCGTGGCGGGCGGCGCGGCCTGTTTCGGTGCGGCCTTGGGTGGCGCAGATGGCTTTGGCGCCGGAGCCTTTGCGGCAGGTGCGGGTGCGGGTGCAGGTGCAGGCGCCGGAGCCGGTTCCGCCGTCTTCATCTCGGGGGCGGGCGCAGGTGCAGGCGCCGGCGCTGCCTCGACGGGCGGAACGTCCTTCACCAGGGCCACGGGTGCGACGGGCGCAGCCAATGGCGATGCGGGCGCGGCCTCGGGCAGCGCGGTCTTTTCGGCTGGCGCAGGTGCGGCGGGCCGTGCCGGCTCGCTGCCTGTCCGCCGGCCGAGCAGCCAGATCAACAATCCGACCGCCACGACGGCGAGAACGATCAGCAAGACGATGTTGAGGTCCATTGCGGCGACTCCCCTGTCGGCGAGCCATACCCGCCATCTGCGTTGAACCTATCAACTCGTTCCCGACTGTCCAACCCCGCGCGGACGTTCTGCGCAGGTCGAGCGTCCGGACGGTGCTCGATCCGGTCGGGATGGCCGGTCGGGGCGGCCGGTCAGAACGACATCAGATCTCGCGTTCGACCTCGCGCCAGCCAATGTCGCGCCGACAGAAGCCGGAGGGGAAATCGATCGTATCGACGGCGGCATAGGCGAGGCGCCGGGCATCGGTGACGCGCTCGCCGGACGCCGTGACATTGAGCACGCGGCCGCCATTGGCGACGATCGTGCCGTCGACTTGGGCGGTGCCGGCATGGAAGATCTTGGCGCCGTCCGCTTCGGCCGCCGCGATCCCGCCGATCGTGCCGCCCTTTTCGGGTGTGCCGGGATAGCCCTTGGCGGCCATCACCACCGTCAGCGCATAGTCGTCCGTCATGGCGGGTTCGGCGCGGCCGGCGAGTTCGCCCGTTGCTGTTGCATGCAGCAGGTCGAGCAGATCATCCTCCAGCCGCATCATCAGTACCTGGCATTCGGGATCGCCGAAGCGCGCATTATATTCGATCAGCTTCGGCCCCTCGGCCGTCAGCATCAGGCCGGCATAGAGGACGCCGACATAGGGCATGCCCTCCGCCGCCAGCGTATCGGCGGTCGGCCGGACGATTTCGTCCATCGCCCGCGCCTCGAGCGCCGCGGTCAGGACGGCGGCGGGGCTATAGGCACCCATCCCGCCGGTATTGGGGCCGATATCGCCGTCGCCGACGCGCTTGTGATCCTGTGCGGATCCGAAGGGGAGGACGGTCTTGCCGTCGCACAGCGCGAAGAAGCTGGCTTCCTCGCCCGTCATGAACTCCTCGATCACCACTTCGGCGCCCGCCGCGCCGAAGCCGCCGTCGAACATGTCGGCGATCGCCGCCTCCGCGTCGGCGCGGGTCTCGGCGATGATCACGCCCTTGCCGGCCGCCAGCCCGTCGGCCTTGATCACCACGGGCAGGCCGAAGTCGTCGAGCGCGGCGATCGCTTCACCCGCGCTTGCTGTCCGTGCATAGCCCGCTGTCGGGATGCCGGCGCGCATGCAGAGATCCTTGGTGAAACCCTTGGAGCCTTCGAGTTGTGCCGCGGCCTTGCCGGGGCCGAATACGGCGATGCCGGCGGCGCGCAGGCTGTCGGCCAGCCCGTCGACCAGCGGCGCTTCGGGGCCGACCACGACCAGCCCGATCGCGTTTTCGCGGCAGAAATCCGCCACCGCATTGTGATCGGCGGCATTGAGGGTTACCAGCTCGGCATGCTCGGCGATTCCCGGATTGCCGGGCGTGGCGAACAAGTGCGTGAGCGTGGGCGATTGCGCCAGCTTCCAGGCGAGCGCATGTTCGCGGCCACCCGAGCCAAGCAGCAGGACATTCATGAGCGACTTTCCCCTAGACGATTCCAACCGGCTGTTAGCCGAGGCGGTGCCGGGGGACAACGCGCCTGCATTATCGGTTTCGGAGCTGTCGGGCGCGCTCAAGCGGATGGTGGAGGACAGCTTCAGCCATGTCCGGCTGCGTGGCGAGATTTCGGGCTATAAGCGCGCGGCGTCGGGCCATGTCTATCTGACGCTCAAGGACGACCGGGCCGTCATCGACGCGGTGATCTGGAAGGGGCCGGCGGCGCAGATCCCGTTCAGGCCCGAGGACGGCATCGAAGTGATCGCGACCGGCCGGCTCACCACCTATCCGGGGCGTTCCAAATATCAGATCGTGATCGAGCGGCTCGAACTGGCCGGGGAGGGTGCGCTGATGCTGCTCCTCGAAAAGCTCAAGGCCAAGCTTGGCGCCGAAGGGCTGTTCGATGCGGGGCGCAAGGTGCCGCTGCCCTATCTGCCCCGCGTGATCGGCGTGGTGACGTCGCCGACGGGGGCGGTGATCCGCGATATCCTCCATCGGCTGGAGGACCGATGCCCGACACGGGTCATTGTCTGGCCGGTGATGGTGCAGGGCCAGGGCGCCGCCGAACAGGTCGCCACGGCGATCCGGGGCTTTGACGGGATCGCGCCGGGCGGGCCGGTGCCGCGCCCTGACCTGGTGATCGTCGCGCGCGGCGGCGGCTCGATCGAGGATCTCTGGGCTTTCAACGAAGAGGTCGTGATCCGCGCCGTCGCAGACTGTTCGATCCCGATCATCTCGGCGGTCGGCCATGAGACCGATACGACATTGTGCGATTATGCGGCGGACCTGCGGGCGCCGACGCCGACCGCCGCCGCCGAGATCGCGGTACCGGTGCGCGCCGATCTGCTCGCCCATCTGCGCGAACAGGGCCTGCGCATGCAGCGCTGCGCCAATCGCTATCGCGAACGCGCGGGGGAACGGCTTCAGGCGCTTGTCCGGCTGCTGCCCAAGCCGGCGCAATTGCTCGACCCGCAACGCCAGCGCGTCGACGACAATGCCGAGCGGCTGCGGCGCGGGCTGGGCCGTCGGCTTTCGGATGCGCGCGGCGAGCTTGCCCGTGCCGGCGGTGCGCTTCGCCCTGCGGTGCTCACGCAGCGGCTGGCCCGCGACCGCGATCGGCTGGAACGGACCTGGCGGCTGGCGACTTCGCTCAATCCCAGCAACCTGCTCCAGCGCGGCTATGCGATGGTGGAGCAGCGCGGTGGCGATGTGGTGACCAGCGCGGCCGGTGCGCGTGCCGCGGGCGCACTCACGCTGCGCTTTGCCGATGGCGCGGTCGACGCCCGGGTTGAGCGACCGGGCGGCAAGCCCTATGTTAAGCCTGAAACGCAACAGCCGGAGCTGTTCTAGTTTATTGTTTTGACGCGATTTCCGAGTCGTCGGATTGAGTCCATCGGACCGGAAACCGCTCCAGGAGCCAGATTATCCCAATGCTGATGTCGCATTCCGGACGCGCCGCGAAACTCCATTACATGGCCAACGCCTTTCGCGTGCTGGTGCCCGGCGATCATGTCGTGTGCGCCGTAAGCGGCGAGCGGATCCCGCTCGACTCGCTGCGCTACTGGAATGTCGCGCGGCAGGAGCCCTATGCGACGGCCGAGATTGCGGTGCGCGCCGAGCTGAACGGATGAAGCGTGCCGCGCTGGCGGCGGTCTCGCTTGCCGGCTCTGCCCTCAACAGCTGTCTGCCCATTCCCGAATCCGCCGCGGCGGCCGCACCTGCACCTGTCGTTGCGCCATCCGCCGCCGAACGCCGCACCGCGCCGCCACCTGTGCGCCGCGACTTCCTGCTCGACGGGACTCCGATCCAGGGCGGCGTCCTGCTCGGCACGGTGCCCGACGACGCTATTTCGCTCATGCTCGATGGACGCCCGGTCGATATCGCGCCCGATGGCCGCTTCCTCATTGCCTTTGGCCGCGATGCCGGCGCGTCGGCGTCGCTGGTCGCGCGGCTGGCCAATGGCGGCGAGGTGCGTCAGACGCTGACGATCGCGCCGCGTGCCTGGCGCATCGAAAATCTCAACACGCTGGCGCGTTTCTCGCGGCCGACCGCGGAGTTCGAGCGGCTGCGCGCGCCCGAACTCGCCGCGATCGAGGCCGCGCGCGCGATCGCGTCGGACAGCCAGGGCTGGCGCCAGCGCTTCCAATGGCCCGTCACCGGGCGGGTCACCGGCCTGTTCGGGGCGCAGCGAATCTATCGCGGCGAGCCGGGCGCCTATCATTCGGGCGTCGACGTCGCCAAGCCGACGGGGACGATCTTGGTCGCGCCTGCCGACGGCGTCGTCGTCCTGGCGGCGGATCACCCCTTCACGCTGGAGGGCAATCTGCTGATGATCGATCACGGCATGGGGCTCAACAGCGCCTTTCTCCATCTCTCGCGCATCGATGTGAAGCTCGGCGATCATGTCCGCCGCGGTCAGCCGCTGGGCGCGATCGGCGCAACCGGACGCGCGACCGGGCCCCATATGCATTGGGGCATGAAGTGGCGCGACCAGCGCATCGATCCGTTGCTGCTCGCCGGGCCCATGCAGGACGGCGGGCGATAGCCGCTTCAAACCGACGAGCGGGCAAAGATGTCCCCCGTCGCGCAGAAAAATCCGGGTGACGCCGAACCACTATGCGAAGTGGTTTGATTCCAATCGGATAGAATCCTCCACTGTCATAAACTGTTGCAAAATTGTGACTGTCGCCGCGCAACCATCGCGATGAGGCCATCCGCCGCTTTACGTCGATGATCCGATCGGGCAATTCGCCATCAGCCGGATTGGGGGGTCTGGGACGCTGTCGCTTTCCTCCGCTGAAGCTGGCTGCGTCCCCCCAACGGTGTTGTAACCGCCTCGATATCGGGGCCTGTAGCATCCAGTGAAGGGACTGAAACCGTGAAAATTGACAGTAAACGCCGCGGGCTTCGCGCCAGCGCGGCGCCGCTCGTGCTGAGCATTGCGTTGTTCTCGGCGCCGAGCTTCGCGCAGGACACTGCGCCGCAGGCCGCCGAAGAAGCTGGCGCCGAAGAAGCCGCAATCATCGTCACCGGATCGCGCATCGTGCGCCCCGACCTCGCTGCGTCGGTTCCGCTCGCGACCGTTTCGCAGGAACTGATCCAGGAATCGGGCACCGGCAACATCCAGGACGCGCTCGCCGACCTGCCGTCGGTCGGCCAGAATATCAGCCGCACCTCGTCGAACTTCTCGACCACGGGTAACGGCGTCGCCACCGTCAACCTGCGCAACCTCGGTTCGTCGCGCACGCTGGTGCTGGTCAATGGCCGCCGTTTCGTCGCCGGTCTTCCCGGCACGTCGACCGTCGACCTCAACACCATCCCGACCGACCTGATCAAGCGCGTCGACGTCGTGACCGGCGGCGCATCCGCGGTCTACGGTTCCGAAGCCATCGCCGGCGTGGTCAACTTCATCCTCGACGATCGTTTCGAGGGTTTCCGCTTCCGCGGTCAGGGTTCGATCACCGACAAGGGCGATGCTGGCCGGCAATATGTTTCGGGCACGTTCGGCCATTCGTTCGGCGACGGTCGCGGCCATGTCACCCTGTACGGTCAGTATGACCGCGACGAGGGCCTGCGCTCGCGCAACCGCAAATTCTCGGCGACCGACATTCCGAACCGCAGCTCCTTCGCAGCGCAGGGTCTGTTCAGCCTCGACGAACTGAACGTCAATCGTCCGGAGTTTGCGCCCGGCGCCAACTCGTTCACCTATGATGGCCTCAACAATCTGAAGCAGTATCAGAGCGCGAACATCGACGGCTACAACCGCAACGCCGACCGCTATCTCAGCGTCCCGGTCGAGCGTTACATGGGCAACCTGCTCGCCGACTACGAGATCACCGACGGCGTCACCGCCTATTTCGAGGGTTCGTACGTCAAGAGCAAGTCGCGTTCGAGCCTCGAGCCGCAGGCCGTTGCCGACACCGATCTGGTCTATGCCGATGGCACGCCCTTCGCGGGCATTCAGCTCAACAACCCGTTCATTCCTACGGCCATTCTCAATCGTATCAATGCGCTGAACTCGGATGGCGATGCGACGAACAATGTCGGGAACACGCTGTTCTTCCGTCGTCGTTCGAACGACATCTTCAATCGCAGCAATCGCAACGATCGTGAGACGTGGCGTGTGGTCGCCGGCCTGCGCGGTGACATCGGTTCGAAGCTGAACTGGGATGTCTACTACACCCATGGCGAGACCAAGGACTATACGCGTTCGGAAACGATCCTCGGCCCGAACTACATCAATGCGCTCAACGCGGTGCAGGGGCCGAACGGCCCGGTCTGCTCGATCAACGTCGATGCGAATCCGAACAACAACGATGCGGCCTGCGTGCCGATCAACATCTTCGGCTTCAATTCGGTCGATCCGCGCGCTGCAGCCTATGTGACCAACAACGGCCAGCTTTCGACCTATAATGCGAAGATCAAGCAGGACGTGTTCTCCGCGTCGATCTCGGGCGAGCTCTTCGACCTTCCCGGTGGCGCGCTCGGTGTCGCGGGTGGCTTCGAATATCGCCGTGAGTCGAGCACCGAGGATTTTGACGAGGCGACCAATCTCGGTCTGACCCTCGGCAACTTCCTGTCCGACACGCGCGGCAAGTACAACGTCAAGGAAGGCTTCATCGAAATCAACGCCCCGATCATCTCGGAGCGTCCCGGTTTCCACTATCTCGGCCTCGAAGGCGCGGCGCGTTATGCCGACTATTCGACGGTCGGCGGCGTGTGGAGCTGGAAGGTCGGTGGTACCTATGCACCGGTGCCGGACATCAAGTTCCGTGCAGCTTATGCGGAAGCGACCCGCGCGCCGAACATCTCGGAGCTGTTCTCGGCTCAGAGCGAGACGTTCCCCGCGGTCATCGATCCCTGCGATCAGCGTGCCGGAGAGGGCGATACCGGGGCGATCACGATCCCGCGTTCGAGCCTGCCTGCGGCTTGCCTTGCCAACCCGGCAATTGCGGCGGCATCGAACACGGCGAATGGTTTCGTCTATTCGACGGCGCAGATCCAGAACATCAACGGCTTCCTGGGCGGTAACCCCAATTTGAAGGAAGAGACTGCCAAGACGCTGACGATCGGTGGCGTGTTCACGCCGACCTTCCTGCGTAACTTCAGCCTGACCGTCGATTATTACCGGATCAAGGTGCAGAACGCGATCGGCATCATCGGTCAGCAGACCTCGCTCGACGAGTGCGTCACCGGCAGCGGTGAGGCGATCTTCTGCGACAACATCGTTCGCGATGCCAGCGGCCGGGTCACGACCGTCAATGCGATCAACCTGAACACGGGTTCGTTCACCGTGGAAGGTATCGATACGCAGGTCCGTTACCGCACCAACCTGGGCGGCAATGCCAGCCTCGACCTGAACGTCTATTGGAACCACCTGCTCGCGCAGAGCCAGGTTTCGTATCCGGGCGGTCCGAAGCAGGACGAGCTGGGTCAGCTGGACTGCTATTCGTGCGGTCGTCTGGGCACCGGTTTCAAGGACAAGGTGAGCGCTTCGGCCACGCTGAAGTATGACACCTTCTCGCTGAACTGGCGGACCAACTTCTACACGTCGGTGGTTGACGACCTGACCAAGACGACCCCGATCCGTACGGGTTCGTTCTGGTACCATGACGCGCAGCTGCGCACGTCGCTGGGCGAGAAGAGCGCGTTCGACTTCTACATCGGCGTGAACAACGTCTTCGACAAGAAGCCGCCGGTGTTCGGCGACACCAATGTTGTGACCTTCCCGGGCGCACAGACCTCGGCGAACACCTACGACCTGTATGGCCGTATGTTCTACGCGGGCGTGGACGTGAAGTTCTAGAAACTGCAGTCAGAGGCGGAGGCGCCAAGCGCTTCCGTCAATGGCGGAAATGAGGGGGCGGAACCGAAGGGTTCCGCCCCTTCTTTTTGAACTTCAGCCGAGCGCGTCGGTCAGCACGCGGGCCCAGTTGCCGCCCATGATCCGGTCGACCTCGTCGCTGGTGAAGCGTCCACGCTCCAGCGCACGACGAATGCGCGTCATCCGATCGATGCTGTTGAGTTCCGGGATCACGACATGTTCGGGGAGCGTCGCGAAGCCGGGGATGCCGGAATCGCGCATCGCGATCCACCAGGGCAGATATTCCTTTACCCCCTCGCCATTGTCGTTGTTCAGTTTGAGCAGGTTGGTCTGGCCGGCCATCGGGAAATCGTTGGAGATGCCGACGGCGTCGATGCCGCCGACGCGGATCACGTGGCGGAGATTGGCGATCAGGTGGTCGACGGTCGGCACCGGATCGCGCGTCAGCCAGAAACTCATCATGAAGATGCCCATCATGCCGCCGCGATCCGCCACCGCACGGATCGCCGCGTCGGATGCACAGCGGGGATGGTCGACGATCGCCCTGCAGGCGCCGTGCGAGATCACGATCGGCGTCCGGCTGGACTTCGCCGCTTCCAGCATCGTCGGTTCGGAGCCGTGCGATACATCCGGAAGGATGCGGAGCCGGTTCATCTCGCTTAGCCCTTCGCGACCCAAGGCGGTCAACCCGCTCTGCACGCGTTCGAGCGCGCCGCCCGCAAAGAGATTGTTATTGTGATGGGTGAACTGGAGGATGCGGAGCCCCTTGCCGTGGAAACGCGCGATGCGCGACAGATCGGTGCCGACGGGTTCGCATGACTGGAACTGCAGAAAGGCCGCGCATCCCGGCCGGCGTCCGATGTCGCTGCCCTTGAGCGCGACGAAGCCGTATTCGCTCGACCGCAGCCGCGCCGCCGCCTTGTCGAGCGCGGCGTCGTTGACTTCGAACGTCCGCAGATAGCGCGGAATGCCCTGCACATCCTTCACTTCCTGGACTTCGGATACGTCGCAGATCATTGCCGTCAGCCCCGCCGCGCGGATATCGGCAAGATCCTCGGGCAAGAAGCTGAGGCCGTCGATCATGGGCGGCGTGCCGCTGCGGCTGGACAGGGCAGTGGTGCAGGCGCTGAGCGTGGCGGCGGTGCCGGCCATGAAGGCTCGGCGTGTCATTGAATGCGAAGTCATCTTGTCTCTCTGGGCAGGAGCTATCGCGGCGGACCATATATCGTCCCGTCGAAGACCGCTTCACTCGTTTTCCTGCGCAGGCAATATTCTGGTCTGCCGGAGGGGTGCTATTCGACGCGCTTGACGCGGATGGAACGCCCTTTGTTGACCGAGGCCTTATAGCTGCCGAGCAGACCGGCCTCAATGCGGATCGGTTCGCCGGCCTTCACCATGAAACCCAATTGGGATTCCGTCGTCTGCCAGGTCGTTCCGCCTTTCAATCGAAGCAGCCATTTGTCATGGCCGATGTCCCTTGCACTCGTGATGTGATCGGTGATCTCGGTGACCTCCGGCTCATCATCGCCGCCGCCGAACAATTTGATGCGCGGCATCGAAAAACCGAAGACCGAACGCTTGGCCTGACGGACTCCTTCGCGATCGAGGACGACGATCTGACGCCGTTCGCGTGCGCCGGCGATCACCGCTGTGGCGCGATCGAGACAGGCGAGGCGCGCGCCGGAATCCGCAATGCCGCGGCATGCGATCAAATCGTCGATCACCCTGCCTGGATTTTCGGCGCGCTCCTGCGTTTGCGCCGTCGCCGGCAGCGTCAGAGAAGTCACGCACAATAAGACGCACATTGAAAAGCAACGCATGCAGGCGGCCCCTCCCATGCTCAACCTATTCGAGGTTTCCGATCGATGGCAAGCGGTCGGTTCGATGGTCGGCGATAGTATATGGTGGTGTGATGATTTTATCACAACGATGCCGGAATCTCACAAAATGGTAGATTGCGTTTGCGACGGGCATGGGGAGCTAGATAAGTATGATCGCATTCTACGTGCTTTCTTGAGGGAAAAGAGAAAGCGCGGGATGTGCACGACGCCGGATGAAATCGGCGTCATCAAGGGGTGCTTCAATATGAAAACAGTCTTCCGTTCGCGGTTGCTGGCGACGACTCTCATCGCCGGCATTACTGCCATTTCTACATCTGCCTTCGCTCAAGCCCAGCCACAGGACCAGCCGGCTGCTGAAACGCCGAGCGACGAGATCGTCGTCACCGGTACGCTGATCAAGAATCCGAATCTCGTCGCTTCGAGCCCGGTCTCGGTGATCGGTTCGGAAGAAATCGGCCTCCGCCAATCCAATAACGCCGA
Organism: Sphingobium sp.; assembly: GCA_030148625.1. The sequence continues at coordinate 20,329 of JASBTC010000045.1, forward strand.
AGAAATCCTTCGCGACCTGCCGGGCGCGGTGCCGAGCATTGGCTCGGCGGTCAACAACGGCAATAATGGTTCGTCGTACGCGGATCTTCGCGGTCTCGGCAACTTCCGCAACATCATCCTGCTGGACGGTGTCCGCATCGCGCCGTCGAGCACGGTCGGCCGTGTCGACCTCAATAATATCCCGCTCGCCTTGGTCGAGCGCGTCGATACGCTGACCGGCGGTGCCGCGACGACCTATGGCGCAGACGCGGTTTCGGGCGTGATCAACTTCATCACCCGGACGGACTTCTCGGGCATCGAGGCCGCTGCCTCGCACCAGATCACCGAAAAGGGCGATGGCGCCTATTTCCGCGCCGACCTTACCATCGGCGCCAATTTCGACGATGGCCGCGGCAATGCCGTGCTGTCGGTCGGTTATCAGCAGTCCGATCCGGTTTATCAGGGCGCGCGCAAGATCTCGCTTAACAACTACACGTCGACGACGGGTAATCGGGGCGGATCGGGTACTACGGTGCCTGGACGCTTCACCCTGGGCAGCAATTTCAATTCGATCGTGCCAGAAACTGGCACGTTGCGACCCTATGTCGGCTCGCACGACGGGTTCAACTTCAACCCCTATAACGTATTCCAGACGCCGTTCGAGCGCTTCAACATTTACGGTGCTGGCCGTTACGAAGTCTCCGACAGCATTGAGGTCTATGCTCGCGGCATGTTCTCCAAGAACAGCGTGAACACGATCATCGCGCCGTCCGGCATCTTCGGCCAGGTACTGACCGTTCCGGTCAGCAATCCCTATCTGCCAGTTGCGGCGCGCAACCAATTCTGCGCCAATAACGACTTCGATTTCAATACGCCGGGTATCCAGTCACTCACCCAGGCGCAGTGCGACGCAGCTGCGCTGGCGACCAACCCGAACGACCCGAACTTCCGTGCGTTCACCACCACGGTGGGTCGGCGTACGACTGAAGTCGGGCCTCGCCTTTCCGAATTCGTGACGCATCATTTTGATTATCGTGCCGGCGCGAAGATCGGCATCACTGACTCGCTGTCGCTCGATCTTTCGGGTTCGTACGGCGAATCGGAGAACCGCCAGACCCAGTCCAACTATGTGCTGATCTCGCGGCTTCGCACCGCCGTCTACACAACCAGCACGACGAGCTGCAACCTCGGCGCGTCACCGACGATTTCCAACCCAAATCCAGCTCTTCCGCCACTCGCCGCTGGCGGTGCTGGAACCAATGCGGGCCCGGGCTGCGTTCCCGTCAACATCTTCGGTGCCGATGGATCAATTCTGCCGAACCAGGTGCCGTATCTGACCGCAGCGGCTGGTACGTCGCAGGAAACGTCACTGGCGCAGGCCCGTGCGTTGCTGACCGGCGATCTCGGCTTCACGATTCCTTCGGCAAGCGATCCGATCGGCTTCGCGCTCGGTGCCGAATATCGCAAATACAAGGCCCGCCAGACCGCCGACAGCCTGTCGCAGACCGCGGGTGAACTCGGCGGCGCGGGCGGCGCCGTGCCGAACTTCTCCGGCGGCTATGACGTCAAGGAGATTTACGGCGAAATCATTGCGCCGATCGTTGCTGACAAGCCCTTCTTCCGCAGTCTGACGTTGGAAGCGGGCTTCCGTTATTCGGATTACAAAATCGATGCACCGGGCAATCCGGGCTACAGCACAACCACTTATAAAGCAGGTGGTAGCTGGGAGCCGGCCGATGGCTTCAAGATTCGTGGCAACTATCAGCGTGCGGTGCGCGCACCCAATATCGCGGAGTTGTTCTCGCCCGTTAACACTGGCCTGACCAACTTGGCGATTGATCCTTGTCGCGGCACAAATCCGGCAACCATTCTCGGCAACGCGGCCTATAATGCGAATCTGGTGGCGGTTTGTCGTGCGCAGGGCGCTCCGGCGGCCTCTATCGGGTCCATCATTAACCCGACTGCGGCGCAGGCCAACGCAACTACGGCTGGCGGCACCTATCTGCGGCCGGAGACCTCGGATAGCTTCACGATTGGCGTGGTGCTTCAGCCCGACTTCGTGCCGGGGCTGTCGATCACGGTCGATTATTATAATATCAAGATCAAGAACGCGATCTCGCAGCCGACGCCGGGCGATCTCATCACGGGCTGTTTTGGCAACAATAACGGCACTGCCGCAAATGTGAGCAATCCGATCTGTGCGCTGTTCCGGCGTAATCCCGTCACGGGCGGTCTCGATGGCGATCCGGCAACCACGCCGGGCCTCATCTTCCCGTCGTCCAACTCGGGCCGGATCCTGACCGACGGTATCGATCTTGGCATCAATTATCGCCGGGATCTTGGTTTCGCGAAGCTGAGCCTGAGCTTCAATGGCAACTGGACACATCGTTCGGTCTTCCAGTCGCTGGTACCGGGTTCGGTCATTCCGCCAGGCTATCCTGGCGCCGGCGGTCCGCTGCCGGTGACCGACCCACGCGAGTGCGTCGGTCTGTTCAGCCAGAATTGCGGTTCGCCCGGTTCGGCAGGGCCGTCGTCAGCGGCAGGTTCGCTCCAGCCGGAGTTCACTTGGAACCAGCGCACCACGCTCAGCTTCGGCGATATCGATGTGTCGCTGCTGTGGCGTCACCTCAGCAGCATGAACGTCGAAGACGGTGTCACGACCTACAAGGGTGTCATCAAATCGGGTGTGCTGGCCGGCCGTACGGTCGATTTCGGTCATATCAAGGCATATGATTATTTCGATCTGGCGACGCGCTTCAGCGTCAACGAAAACCTGGACATCACGCTGACCGTCACGAACCTGCTCAACAAGGCGCCCCCGCTCGTCGGCGGTACCGTTGGGTCGACGTCGTTCAACAGCGGCAACACCTATCCGTCGACTTACGACGCGCTGGGTCGTCGCTACGCGGTTGGTGCCCGCGTCAAATTCTAAAGACGGGCAATCACGAAATTTGGGGGGCAAGTCGAAAGGCTTGCCCCTTTTTTGTCTGCAGCGTCGAAAGAGAAGGTCAGGCTTCTGGTGTCGATACGGGGGCCGCTTCGGGCAGAAGCGGATTGGCGCGAGATTTCCCTTGCCGCCGTGATTTCGGAGTCGTCAGGTCAATTCGACCGGCTTGAAATCACCTCAGGGTCTGATCCAGCACTTCCGTTAAGCTTCCGAAAGAAGAAGCTGGATTCCCGCTTTCGCGGGAATGACAATGTGGGGTTTGGGGCAATCCAAAGGGATCAAACCCTAAGTTTCGGAGCCGAACCGCTCGATCCAGGGAGCAAGGATCGGGTGTACGGACGAGAACTCCTCTGCATAGCGCCGCCATTGCCCGCCGCCATTATACAATCCCTTGCGCACCTGCGTTTCGCTGGCGGTCCGAACACCGCGCGTTTTTGCTGTCCGGTCGAAGCGTAGAAACGCATCCGTCCATTCCAATCCGATAAAGTCGGCGAGTGCGCGCACTGTCGGCTCGAATTCGGCGACAAGCCGATCGTAGCGGACTTCGCGATAGGCGAGCGGCAGATTTTCCTGGCAGCGGTCGATCAGGCGCATCAGTGCGTCATAATGGCGCGCGGTTTCAGTTCGGTCGCTGAATGCCCATGCTGCGGCGCCAGGCGTGAAGTTGATTCGAAAACAGCTCAGGATCACGTCGCGCGGATCGCGGCGCATGATGACGATGCGCGCATCGGGGAACAGGCGTGCGATGATCGGCAGCTTGATGCCGTTGAACGGGTTCATGTCGACGAGCACCTTGCCGACGACATCGCCGCCAAGCTGGCGCACCCGTTCCCAGTAGGCGGCCCGGAGCCGCTCCACCAAGGCTGGGTCGAGAGCATCGAGGTCGGGCATGGTTCCGTCATTGGCGAGCAGGGCCGCATCGACATCGGCCAGCGTATCGCGCTCTTCGAGCGCGATCACGTCGGGCGCGCTCGCCATGACATTTTCGATCAATGTGTTGCCCGATCGCGGATATCCGAGAAGGAAGACATGGATCGCGGCGGCGTCCGGAACAGGCGAAACCTGAGGCAGGGTGTGCAACACCCCGGTGCTTTCGACCTGCGCCGTGATCTTTTCGATGAAGGATCGGTGCGATGGCCGGCCCGGACCGGGTTCGAGCAGCCGACGATAGGTGTCCCGAAAACTGCTCTGCGCGCGCGTATAGGCTGCAAAGGCCTCGACCGTACGACCTTGGCGATCCAGCGCGTCGCCCAACAGGGTCAGCGTCCGCGTCCGATCTTCCGGCTGCAATTTGGTTGCCAGCAGTGGCTCGAGCAGCGCCACAGCGGCTGCGCCGTCTTTTGCCTCTACAGCTATAACGGACAACGCGAACACGGCTGCCGGCTCATTGGGATGCAGCGCGAGCGCGCGTTTCGCATGCTGCTCGGCGACTGCGGTATCGCCGCGCCGTGCTGCGGAATCGGCCAGTTTTCCCAGCGCAGGCGCAAGATTGGGATCGATCGCGAGCGCGCGTTCGTAACTTGTGGTCGCTTCCTCTTCCAATCGCAGCGCGTCGAGGACATAGCCGCGCTCGAGCCATGCGGCCGAATGCCGCGGTTCAGCCGCCACGACGCGATCGAGCAGGGTAAGCGCTTCTTCCAGACAGCCTTGCTTGCGCAGCACGGCGCCGATCGAGCCGAGTATCAGCACATCGCCCGGAGAGAGCGCCAGCCCGCGCTGCAGGAGCTTGTGTGCGCTGGCATAATCGCCAGCCTCTTCCTTTTGCCAGGCCGCAAGATTCAACACCAATGGATCGGCATGTCCGGCCGCAAGTATCGATGTCGCGATCTTCGCCGCACCCTCAATGTCCCCGCCGGCAAGCAGTTGCTCGAGGCGCGTTCGCTGTAGATGGGGTGCGCCCATGGACTGGCGCCGTTTGCCGACTTTGTTTGACATGGCTGACCCTTGATCCCTATCATCACTTTCTTACAGCGGCATAGTCATTTTCTGGAGGCTTTGTTGTGCTTGGATTGATGATATCGACTTTTCTTCTCGTCGCGGGCACGGCCGGCAATGCCGGCTTGCAGGCCGCGCCGGGGGAGCGGGCGGCCGACCCGCAAGACAAGGTGATCTGCAAGCGTTTTGTGGAAACCGGCTCGCTCGTGAAGGGGCAACGCACGTGCAAGACAAAGCGCGAGTGGGAGCGCGACCGTGACAATATCCGCTCAGGTGGACCAGGCATCAATTCGTGCCGCGATGCCACCAATGGCGGAGCGGGCTGCAACTAGATCAAGCTGCATGATTTCGGAATCACATAGCGTGATCTAGGTGTTTGTTCTGCCGCGATTTTCGAGTCGTTCGATGGTTCCATCGAACTGCAAATCACTCTAGCCGAGAAGCGCGGCCGGTGGAGTGAGGGCCACGCCTGCGCCCGCGGCGACGACTTCCGTCCATCGGGCGACCTTGTCGATCTCATCCGCGTGAATTTCCGCGGCGTCGCGGTGCTCGGCGGCGCGGTCGTTCGAATCGAACGCATTGCCGGATTTCGAATGGGTTCTAAACGCCGGTCCCGCGGCAATTTCATCGATGGCGGCTCGTGTGAGGGGGCGGCCGAACAACGTCGCGATCGCTGAAATCGCGGTATGCGGATCCTGCATCAATGTTGCGCTGTCCAGTGTCCGGATACGAGCCGCCCCGAACTGATGGACAAGCGCTGCGAACAGCTTCTGGTGCGCCAGCCAGGTGACCGCCGCCACCTGAAGATCGGTATGACCAAGATGATCGCGCGGGGTGAAGCCCAGATCGATCAGCTTGTCGTCGAGCATCCCGGTCAGCAGCGTTCTGATCCAGAGGCGGCCGTCGATTCCCTTCTTTGCGATCGAGCCGAGAAAGGTGCGCAACGGCGCATAGAGCAGGATCGCGCGCGCCTCGGGGCGCAGCGCCAGCATTGCCGGCGCCAGGCCGTTGACGGCCGTCGACGGCTTGATGATCACGGCTTCGTCCGGGGCGAACGGCCTTGTCAGCAAGGCGAGGCTGTCGTCGAGCACGCTCGCCATGTCGGGGCCTTTGCCGCCGCGGCGTCGCCAGCCGACAATGTCGTTGAGGATGACGGGTTCCTTCAGCCCCATGCCCCAGCCTGGACGATCGACAGCGCGTGCCAGCAAGGTCGAGCAGCAAAAGGCGGAGTGGAAAAGGAAATGCACCGGCGCGCGCGGCGGTGCCGCGGCAATGGCATCCTTGCGCCGTACCGCCAATGGTTCGAGGCCCATTGGCAGATATTCGTCCGTGATGAAGGTCGCCTTGCGATGGTCTTCGCGAGAGACGGGCAGCAGATGGACGGCGTCATGGTCGGGATCGTAGCGATGGGCGAGCCAATTTGCGTCGTGTATCGCATCGGCGATCGATCGCGGTGGCGGCATGCTGGTCGATGATAAGGGCGGCGACATCTTGGCTATGTGTGTGCTGAACCGGCGCGGCGTTGTCTAGTCGCCACGGCGGCGCTATGCCGAGCGGGTGGATCAGTCGCAAATCCAGCACATGCTCACGACCGCCGTTCAGGCGCGACGTGCGGGGCGAATCGACGAGGCAGTTCGCCTTTTCCAGACGGTGGTCACGCGCGGCGGGGAACAGCCACAGGCGCTGAACGCGCTTGGGTTGCACGCGATCAATCAGGGCAATTTTGCCGAGGCTGTGCCGCTGCTGCGGCGGGCCATTGCCGCGGATCCGGGGGCGCCCGATCTGTGGATGAATCTCGCAAGGGCATTTCGCGAACAGCGCGACGATGACGGCGAGGAGGAAGCGCTTCGCGGGGCATTGTCGATCGATCAGCGTCACTTCATGGCGCTGGTGCGGATGGCGGAACTGCTCGAGCGTCGCGGCGATGATTCACGAGCCGCGGAACGGTGGCGTGGCGTACTCGCGATGGCGCCGATGATCGAGGAACGTTCGCCGGCGCTCGAAGCCATGGTGGAGCATGCCCGCGACTATGTCGCCCGGCAGCGGGATGGTTTCGCTGGTGCGATCGATCGCAGTCTTTCGGCAGCGCGCGCCGCGGTGGCGCCCGCCGAACTTCGCCGTTTCGATGCGTGCATCGATCACGCGCTCGGCCGCCGGGAAATCTACGCCAATCAATGCGCGGGCATGCATTTTCCCTTCCTGCCTGCCGATGAATTCTTCGCGCGGGAACATTTTCCGTGGCTTGCAGCCATTGAGGCCGAAACCGATGCGATCCGGGCCGAGCTCGAAGCCGTGCTTGCCGAGGATGCTGCCGCGATCCGGCCCTATGTCGCGATGGAGCCCGGCACCCCGACGAACAAATGGTCGCCGCTCGACCATTCGCTCGACTGGGGCGCGATGCATCTGTGGAAGGATGGCCGGCGCGACGATGCGGTCTGCGCGCGGGTTCCCCGCACGGCGGCGGCTGTCGAAAAACTGCCTTTGTCGGACCTGCCGGGGCGCACGCCGACCGTTTTCTTCTCGCTGCTCAGGCCGGGCGCGCATCTGCCGGCGCATACGGGTGTGAGCAATGTGCGGACGATCATCCATCTTCCCTTGATCGTCCCGCCGAACTGCGATTTCCGCGTCGGTGGAGAGACGCGGAGCTGGACGGTCGGCGAGGCCTGGGCCTTTGACGATACGATCGAGCACGAAGCTTGGAATCGATCGGATCAGTTGCGGGCGATCCTGATCTTCGACGTCTGGAATCCCCATATCGCGCCGGTGGAGCGCGACCTGCTGCGACGCTTCTATGCGGTCGCGGCGGATGCGGATGGCGCGCCGTCCGAGGCGATCAGCATTAGCGAATAAGTGCCGATGCGATCAGCCTGTCGCGGGCAGGCGTCTTGCGGGCATGTCGCGCGAGCCAGGCCTCCGCCTGATCGAACTCCGGCGCGATGGTCCGCTCCACGTCGGCGAGCCGGGCGAGCCGGGCGGCATTGTCGAACGCCAATGTCGGATTCTTGGAATAGGTGGCGAATAATGGGCTGGCGACGGTTTTCTCCAGCACGGTATCCGAAATCGGCACGCCCAGGTGCCGCGCTGCCGCCTTGAGCACATCGATGGGGTCGGCGAAAAAGCTTTCGGCGTCGAGCGTGCGGGCATTCGGCATGCGTGCCAGGGTGTCGCCAAAGGCATCGACCTGCGCCAGCCACAGCGCTGCGGCGCGTTCGGCATCGGTCAATGCGGACAGATCGCCGAGATGGCCGGCGAGCTGTGCGGTGACGTTCCGCAGCCAGGTGCGGTGATTGTCGCTGCGCAGGATTGCGAGCAGATATTCGCGGAGCGGCAGATAGAGCAGGATGGCGCGGGCTTCGGTGTCGGCAGCGCTCAACTGCGGCAGCAGGAAATTGACCGGCACGTTCGCCTTGACCAGCGTTGGGGCATCGGCGCGATAGCGTTTGCCGAGCATCGCCGCGACGAGCCCCAATCGCCCGGCCGCGGGCTGGATCGCCGTCTGCCGCAGCGCCAGGGGCTCGCGCAGTACCAGGCTGGCGCCCGGATCGTCGAGCGCACGGGCAAGCAGCGTCGAACCGCAATGCGCCATGTGGAAGATCCAGCCGGTCTGCGAGGGGCGGCGGGGAGCAGCCGTCAGCATCGTGACGGGCAATTTCATCGATTGATCGGCGGCGGGAGAAATCCGACCGTCGAGAAAGATCGATCGATGATAGGCGGCGCGATCCATCGGCATGAAGAGCGCGGCGTCGCCCTCGAACGAATGCAGGAAATGATCCGGCGAGGCGAAGAGGTCGTCGAGCGTCAAGGACATCAAGCGGGCTATAGCCTATGCCGTTTTGGGCGGCTATCCCTGCATCACTATGCCGCATGTTCATCTGCCGGAAGCCGGCCAACCCCATGTCGTGATCGAGCCGGATGGCGAAGGCGGCATTGTCGATCTCGATCCGGCGACGATCATCGATCTCTACAAAAGCCATGGGGCGTTGCTCTTCCGCGGCTTTGGCGCGGATGTCGCCCAGTTCCGCAGTTTCGCGCGGCAATTCTGCTCGACCGCGGTGGTGAATGAGAGCCCGGGCAGACAGCCGATCGATCCGGAGGCCAATATCCATACGGTCGATGGCGGCGTCGGCGCCTTCTCGCTCCATCCGGAATTGTCGCGCGAACCCTGGAAACCCGATGCGGTTTTCTTCGCATGTCTGTCGGCGCCAAGCCGGGGTGGGCAGACGACGATCTGCGACGGCGTGGCGCTGGTCCGGGAGATGCCCGAAGCCGTGCGCCGAGGGCTGGAGCGCCGAAGGTTGCTGTACATCAAGCCGACCTGGCCGGAACTGCTCGACTATTGGCTCGGCACGCCCAATCCGAGCGATGCGCAACTCGCATCACCGCCGGCTCAATGTCCCTATGCCTTTCGGCGGTTTCCGGATGGCACGATCGTGCGCTTCTTTTCGCGACCCGCCTTGCACAAACCGATGTTCACCGATGATCCGGCATTCGGCAATTTCCTGCTTTTCGCACGTTTCAATCATGGACGGCCCGATCACCCGGTTCTCGACGACGGGCATCCGGTGCCCGAAGCGTGGCTGCAGGCGATCAAGGAAACCGGCGATCGCTTGAGTGTCCCGATCAACTGGCGTGCCGGTGACGTCGTGATGCTGGACAATAGCCGGTTCATGCATGGGCGGACGGCGATCATCGATCCGGCGGAAAGGCTGATCGCAAGCTATTTCGGATATCTGCGCTTCGCCATTCCCGATGCCGAGGAGCCCGCGGATCCGATCTGGCGGCGCGAGGATTTCGAGCCGCCGCTACGGCCCGATCATCCCCGCTTCCGTCCAACTGCAACCGCCGGGTGATCCACCTGATTGAATGCCACCATCATTCCCAAGTTCGCGGGAATGACGGTGAGGGGAGGTGAGATCCTGAAAATTCTGGAACGCCGGGCGTTTTGACTCAATTGCTCGGCGTTCCAGTTCAATATCTCGTCAGCCGGCCGTCAGCACCAGCGCGCCATCGCCCTCGTCGACCTTTACCGTCGACCCGTCGGGCACCTGACCGCGCAGGATCATGTCGGCGAGCGGATCCTGCAGATATTTCTGCACCGCGCGCTTGAGCGGGCGGGCGCCATAGACCGGGTCGTAACCGACCCGCCCCAGCCAGTTCCGCGCACCGTCGGTGAGTTCCAGGGTCACCTTGCGATCCTTGAGCAGTTTCTGCACGCGGCCGACCTGGATTTCGACGATCGGGCCCATATGCGCCTGGCCCAGCCTGTGGAACAGGATGATCTCGTCCAGCCGGTTGAGGAATTCCGGGCGGAAATGCGCGCGGAAGATCTCCATCACCTGCGGCTCGACATCGGACACCTTCTGGTCGTCGGCCATGCCCGCGAGATACTGGCTGCCGAGATTCGAGGTCAGGATGATCAGCGTGTTCGAGAAATCGACCGTGCGGCCCTGGCCATCGGTCAGGCG
>JASBTC010000055.1 GCA_030148625.1 Sphingobium sp.
AGGTGATCCGTTTCGACAATATCGGCGGTGGGCCGGATTTCCGGCGCTGGCCGCTCGCGCCCGACGGCAGCAGCCTTTATTGGGAAGGGCTCAACAAGGGCAAGAAATCGATCGCGATCGACCTGTCCTCGACCGAAGGCCGCGAACTGGCGGTGGCGCTGGCCGCGGCGCCCGGCGACAATGCCGGGCTGTTCCTGACCAATTATCCGGCCGAAGGATTCCTGTCCTATTCGGCGCTCAAGGCGGCGCGTGACGACATCATCTGCGTGCGTGTGATGGGCTGGGCCGATGGCGCGCCCGCGCTGGATTATACCGTCAACGCCGCCGCCGGCCTGCCGATGATGACCGGTCCCGTCGACGATGCCCGTCCGGTCAATCATGTCCTGCCCGCCTGGGATCTGCTCGGCGGTGCCTATGCTGCCTTCGCCATGGTCGCGGCCGAACGCGCGCGGCGCGAGGGGCGCGGCGGGGCCGAGATCCGCGTGCCCTTGTCCGATCTTGTCGCATCCAGCCTCAGCCATATGGGGTCGGTCGCCGAGGTGCTGGTGTCGGGCCGGGATCGTCCGCGCATGGGCAATGATCTGTTCGGCGCCTTCGGTCGCGATTTCGTCACCGCCGACGGCGCGCGCGTCATGATCGTCGCGATCACGCCGAAACAGTGGAGGGGATTGCTCAGCGCGCTCGATCTTGCCGCGCCGATCGCGGTGCTGGAAAGCGAGCTCGGCACGGCATTCGCCGCTGACGAGGCTGCGCGCTTCACCCATCGCGACCGCCTGTTCCCGCTGTTCGAGGCTGCGATCACTGCGCGCGATCTCGCGACGCTCGGTCCCGCCTTCGAAGCGGGCGGCGTCACTTGGTCGAAATATCAGGGGCTGCATGAGGCTGCGACGCAGGATGGGCGGCTGTTCACCGCCAACCCGATCTTCCAGACGATGCGCCATCCCAGCGGGCTCGACTATCCCGCATCGGGACCGGCAGGGACGATCGCGGGGCAGCCGCGCGGCCCCCTGTCGCCGGCGCCGCGCCTCGGCCAGCACACCGACGAGGTTCTCGCCACACTGCTCGGTCTCGACAGCGGCGCCATCGGCGCGCTCCACGATCGCGGTATCGTGGCGAGTGCGGCGCCATGAGCCTCGACGACGCGCAGGTCGCGGAATGGTGCGGCTGGATCGGGCGCAGCGAAAGCAATGTCGAAACGCTCCACCGCGAATGCATGCGCCGCTATGCCGCCGCCTCGGGTAGCGATCTCGACATCGAGGCGCGCCAGCCTTCGCTCGGCCATTGGGCCTATTTCCTGCCGATGGTTTCCGCCGCCGGCATCGGCCCCGACGGCCATCCCAAGCGTGGCGGATTCCTTCCCCCGGTCACGCTGCCAAGGCGCATGTTCGCGGCCGGCAGCTTTGCCTTCGAGCAACCCTTGACGCTCGACGTCGAAGCCGAGTTGGTGGCGACGATCCGCGACGTGAAGCATCGCTCCGGCAAATCGGGCGAGCTGGTGTTGATCGAACTGGAGCGCGTGCTGAGCCAGCAAGGTAGCATTCGCCTCACCGAGCGGCAGACGATCGTCTATCGCGATGCGGGCGCGCCGATGGCGGCGGTGCAGGATGCGGATCTTGCCGCCGGGCCGGACGACGAACGCTGGCTGCCTGGCCCGGTCGATCTGTTCCGCTATTCGGCGGTCACCTTCAACGGCCACCGCATCCATTACGACCTGCCTTATGCGACCGGTGAGGAGGGCTATCCCGCCCTGGTCGTCCATGGCCCGCTCACCGCGACCAGGCTTCATGCCTATGCCGCGCGCCGGCTTGGCCGTGAGCCCGCACGCTTCGAATTCCGCGCGGTTGCGCCGCTCTTTTGCGGACAGCCGGTGCTGCTGCGCCCCGGTACAATTGAGAATGAGATAATCGCCGTCCGTTGCGACGGCACCACGGCGATGATCGCAACCGCCGACTAGACGGGGATTGATATGGACCAGGAAACCTTCGCTCTCCTCCGCGACACCGTTCGCCGCTTCGTCGATCAGCGGCTGATCCCGGCCGAGGATCAGGTCGAGCATGACGATCTCGTGCCCGACGCGATTGTTGCGGAGATGCGCGATCTCGGCCTGTTCGGCCTGTCGGTGCCCGAGGAATATGGCGGGCTCGGCCTCACCATGGCGGAAGAGGCGGCGGTGATCCGCGAACTCACCCGTGCATCGGTGGTGTTCCGTTCGGTGATCGGCACCACGGTCGGCATTGGCAGCCAGGGGATCGTCATCGACGGTACCGAGGAGCAGAAGCGCGAATGGTTGCCCAAGCTTGCGACCGGCGAAGCGGTGGCCAGCTTCGGCCTGACCGAGCCCGATGCCGGATCGGATGCCGCGTCGTTGCGCACCGTCGCGGTCCGCGACGGCGATAACTACCGGATCACCGGCACCAAGCGCTATATCACCAATGCCGGCCGCGCGACGGTCTTCACCCTGATGGCGCGCAGCGAGCCCGAGGTTAAGGGCGCGGGCGGCATCTCCGCCTTCATCGTTCCCGCCGACACGCCGGGCATCAGCCTGGGCAAGCCCGACAAGAAGATGGGGCAGCGCGGCGCGCATGTGTACGACGTCATTCTCGATGACGTCGTGGTGCCTGCCGCGAACATCATCGGCGGCGTGCCCGGCCTCGGCTTCAAGACCGCGATGAAGGTGCTCGATCGCGGCCGCATCCATATCGCCGCGGTCGCGATGGGCATGTGCGACCGCCTGATCGAGATGAGCCTGCGCTACGCGATGGAGCGCAAGCAATTCGGCGAGCGCATCGCCGATTTCCAGCTCGTCCAGGCGATGCTTGCCGATTGCAAGACCGAGGCGCTGGCGGTCGAGGCGCTGATGGAGCGCGCCGCCGCGCGCTTCGATGCGGGCGAGAAGATCAGCCTGGAGGCGTCGGCGCTCAAATATCTTGCGAGCGAGACCGTCGGCCGCATCGCCGATCGCGCTGTCCAGATCCACGGCGGCGCGGGTTATATTTCCGAATATAAGGTTGAGCGCTTCTATCGTGACGTGCGCGTGCTGCGCCTTTACGAGGGCACTTCCCAGATTCAGCAGCTCATCATCGCGCGCGAAATGATCCGCGCCGCCAGCTAATCGAACGAAAAGGACAGGAAGAACCATGCGCAAGGCCGCTATCGTCACGCCGCTCCGCACGCCCGTCGGCAAGTTCATGGGCGCGCTTTCGGGCATGCAGGCCGGCGATCTCGGCGCGGTGATCATCAAGGCGCTGGTCGAGCGTACGGGCATCGACCCGATGCGCATCGACGACGTCGTCTTCGCCCAGGGCTATGGCAATGGCGAGGCGCCTGCGGTCGGCCGTTGGGCCGCGCTCGCCGCCGGGCTGCCGATCGAAGTGCCTGGCTATCAGCTCGACCGCCGCTGCGGCAGCGGGCTCCAGGCGGTGATCGACGCCGCGATGATGGTGCAGACCGGCGCGGCGGACGTTGTCGTCGCCGGCGGCGTCGAGAGCATGAGCAATGTCGAATATTACTCGACCGACATGCGCAAGGGTGCGCGATCGGGTTCCTCGACGATGCATGATCGCCTGACGCGGGGGCGGCTGATGTCGCAGCCGATCGAACGCTTCGGCGTGATCAGTGGCATGATCGAGACCGCGGAGAATCTCGCCAGGGATTACGGCATCAGCCGCGAGGCGTGCGACGAATATGCGGTGATGAGCCACCAGCGCGCCACTGCGGCCTGGGCCGAGAACCGCTTTGCCGAAGAACTCGTTCCCGTCGCCGTGCCGCAGCGCAAGGGCGATCCGGTGATGTTCACCAAGGACGAGGGCTTCCGCCCCGACGCGACGCTGGAATCGCTGGGAGCGCTCCGTGCGATCGAAAAGGGCGGCGTGGTGACGGCCGGGAATGCCAGCCAGCAGAACGATGCGGCCGCTGCCTGTCTGGTGGTCGCGGAAGACAAGCTGGCCGAACTTGGATTGGAGCCGCTTGCCTGGTTCCACAGCTGGGCCGCGGCGGGCTGCGAACCCTCGCGCATGGGCATCGGTCCGGTGCCCGCGGTCGCGCGCCTGTTCGCGCGTACGGGACTAAACTGGGACGATATCGATCTGGTCGAATTGAACGAAGCGTTCGCACCGCAAGTGCTCGCGGTGCTCAAGGGCTGGGGCTGGGACGATCGGGACCGTCTCAATGTCAACGGATCGGGCATTTCGCTCGGCCATCCGATCGGCGCCACCGGCGGCCGCATCCTCGCCAATCTCGTCCATGAACTGCGTCGTCGCGGTGGGCGTTATGGGCTGGAGACGATGTGTATCGGTGGTGGCCAGGGCCTGGCGGCGGTGTTCGAGCGGGCTTGAAACATATCACCGTCGTCATTGCGAGGAGCGTAGCGACGAAGCAATCCAGCGGTTGAAGCATCCCTGGATTGCTTCGCTACGCTCGCAATGACGATTGGAGGGCGAATTCAACCCGCCCGCCGGCCACCCAATGTCAGCAACGCCACCCCCGCCAAGGTGATCAACCCGCCAACCATCATCACCGCCGTGATCGGCGTGCCGAAATAGAGCGACGCGCCGGCCACGCCGACGACCGGTGAAAGCAGCAGCAGCGGCATCACCGACGAGATCGGATGACGCTGGAGCAGATGGGCGAGCAGCCCCTGGCCGATCAGTGTCGCGACCACGCAGCTGAAGCCTAGCCAGGCCAGCGGCACCAGCCCGATATCGGGCAATGCGGCGATCGCGTCGCGTTCGAATGTCAGCGCGAAGGGCGCGAGTACGATCGCCGCCATCAGGCCGTTCCAGGCCTGGATGTTCATGATCGATATGCCGCCGAGTTGGCGCTGGACCAATGTGCCCGATCCCCACAAGAACGAGGCGGCGGCCATCAGCGCCAGTCCTTTCAGTTCATGCGCCGCATGCGGATCGAACACCAGCATCACCACGCCGGCAAAGGCGATCGCGACGCCGGCCAGACGCCGCGCCGACAGTCGTTCGCGCAGGATGACCGCGCCGAGCAGCAGCGAGAAGGGGACACCGAGCTGCCCAGCGATCGCCAGCGCGCCGACATTGCTGGTCGCCATCAGCGAGAGGTTGAGTATCAGCAGGAACAGCCCGCCATTGAGCAGCCCGTAAAGCGCCAGCCAGCCATTCTTGCCCGAAACCAGGCGAAAGCTGCGCGCGCACAACAGAAAGACGATCGCCATCCGCACTGCCACCGCAAGGAAAGGGGCGGTGGCGTCGACGACGACTTTCATCGCGACCAGATTGAGGCCGAAGGCGATATTGACGATCAGCACCATCGCCAGATCGACCAACCCGAGATGCGGGTCGATCGCGGCGGGCGGCGATCGGCTCAAAAGGATTTTGGCAGGCCCAGCACATGCGTCGCGACATGGCTGAGGATCAGATTGGTCGAGATCGGCGCGACCTGATAAAGCCGCGTCTCGCGGAATTTGCGCTCGATGTCGTATTCCTCGGCAAAACCGAAGCCGCCATGCGTCTGCACGCACATATCCGCCGCGAACCAGGATGCTTCGGATGCGAGCATCTTCGCCATATTGGCTTCGGTGCCGAAGGGGCGGCCGTCCTCGCTCATCCTCCAGGCCTTTTCGACCATCGCCGCGGCGGCGCTGAGCTGGACATGTGCGCGCGCGATCGGGAATTGCACGCCCTGATTCTCGCCGATCGCCCGGCCGAACACCGATCGATCGCGCGCATAGGCGCTGGCGCGATCGATGAAGAAGCGTCCGTCGCCGATGCATTCGGCGGCGATCAGCACGCGCTCGGCATTCATGCCGTCGATGATGTAGCGGAATCCCTCGCCCTCGACGCCGATCAGATTCTCCGCCGGCACCGCGAGATCGTCGAAGAACAATTCGGTCGTTGCGTGGTTGAGCATCGTGCGGATCGGGCGGATGGTCAGGCCGTTGCCGATCGCAGCGCGCATATCGACCAGCAGCACGCTCAATCCCTGCGTACGCTTGGTGACCTGGTCGCGTGGCGTGGTGCGGACGAGCAGTACCATCAGGTCCGAATGCTCGGCGCGGCTGATCCAGATCTTCTGGCCGTTGACGATGTAGCGGTCGCCGTCGCGCCGCGCCGTGGTGGCGATCCGCGTCGTATCGGTGCCGCTGCCGGGCTCGGTGACGCCGAATGCCTGGAGCCTTACCTCGCCGGTGGCGATACGCGGCAGCCACTCAGCCTTCTGCTCCGCCGAGCCGTGATGGAGCAATGTGCCCATCGTATACATCTGCGCATGGCAGGCGCCGCCATTGCAGCCCGAGCGATGGATCTCCTCGAGGATCGCCGCCGCGGCACCCAGGCCGAGGCCCGATCCACCATAATCTTCTGGGATCAGCACGCTCAGCCAGCCGGCCTCGGTCAGCGCGCGGACGAAGTCGGTCGGATAGGCGCGCTCGCGATCGAGCGCGCGCCAATATTCACCGGGAAAGCCGGCGCACAGCTTGCGGACGGCTTCGCGGATCTCGGGATGGTCTTCGGGTTCGATCATGGGGCCTGCTTCGGCTTGCGCGGCGGCGTCACCTGCGCCGCGGCGATCTCATCGGCCGAAAGCCCGAGCGAGGAAAGCACTTCCTGCGTATGTTCGCCCAGCACGGGCGCGGGGATCTCGACGCCGCTCCGCGCGCCGTCGACGATCGCGGGATAACGCAGATAGGTCATCGGCCCGGCGCCGGGATGCTCCGCTTCGAATAACATGCCGCGCGCCGTGTTGTGCGGATCCTCGGGCACCTGGTCGAGCGTGTTGGCGACCGCGATCGGGATATTGCTCGCCAGCGCCAGCGCGGTCCATTCGGACGAACTGCGTGTCTGGAAGATGTCGCGTAGCACCGGGCGCAGCCATTGCGCCTCGACGCCGTAATCGACGGGGATGTCGGTGCGGATCGCCTCTTTCAGCTCGGGGCGCTCCACCGCATCGCAGAAATTATACCAGAATTTCGGCTCGATCGCGCCGAACATCATGAAGCGGCCATCGCTTGCTTCGTAGAGCGAATAGAGCACCGAGCCCGCCGGCCAGCCCTCGTTCGCCACGCCGCGCGGCGCCATGCCGGTCAGGTCGGTGAGGCGGTCGTAATTGAGATTGGTGACGGTCGCCAGCCAGGAGGCCGCCAGATTGCAGTCCGACGTCGCGACGTCGATGAAGGCGCCTTCGCCCGTCCGCTGGCGCCTGACCAAGGCGGCGAGCCCCGCCATGACGGCAAAGGGACCCCCGGCGCCGGGGCTGGCCTTGATCCCGCCGAACAGGTCGGTGCTCTCGGTCCGGTCGACAAAACCGTCCTCGTCCTTCGCCGCGGGCAGGCCGCCCGCGACCGCCGCCATCGAATAGCCATGCGCGCCGAGCCGGGTATAGGGCCCGGTCATGCCGAAACCGGTGCTTGCCATATAGATGATGTCGGGCTTCACCGCGCGCTGCGCGTCATAGCCGATGCCCATCGCGTCGCACGCCCCGCCGCGCAGTCCGTCGGCGAAGATGTCGGCGGTCTTGAGCAATTCGAAGAAAGCGTGCCGGCCCGCTTCGGTGTTGACGTTCAGCGTCACGCTTTTCTTGTTCTTGTTGACCTGAAGATGCGCGGGGCTGTGGTGCGGCGTGATCTGCCCGAGCATGTCGCGCAGATAATCGCCCTTCAGCGGCTCCTCGACCTTGATCACCTCGGCGCCGAGGTCGCTGAGCAGCATGCCCAGGTGATCGCCGTTGAGCAGGATCCCGAACTCGATGACGCGCACGCCTTTCAACAGATCGAACACCGGCATCCCTCCTTAGAGCGATTTATAGTTCGATGGGCTCATCGAACGACTCGAAAATCGCGCCAAACATGACTCTGGAGCATGCGATCCGCTTTCCGCGGATCACGGCATGCTCTTGACGGTCCAGCGATAGCAAAATTGCACCGTAATGCAATTTCTGTTTTCATTTTCGTCGCACTGCGATAGGCTGCGACCAACTTCAAAGCACCGCAGGAGAGCGATGCATGGCAAGCGCCGCAAATGAAATACCCGCGCATGTTCCGCCCGAGATGATCGGCGACTTCAACCTGTTCACCTCGCCCGGCATGCCGCCGACGCGCGGCGGCGATCCGCAGGCTTCGATCAGCCATCTCCATCAGGGCCCGCGCATCTTCTACTCACCCAACAACACGCGGACGGGCAAGGGCACCTGGGTGATCACGCGCGCGGAGGACCAGCGCCGCGTGCTCCAGGACGCCGAAAGCTTCTCCAGCCATCGCGCGATCTTCGCTTCGGCGCTGGGCGAGGACTGGCCGATGATCCCGCTTGAGATCGATCCGCCAGCGGCGGCTGTCCAGCTCGCCTTGCTTGCTCAGTTGTTCGGCTTTCTGCGCAGAGATGTCCTGCTCGACGTTGGCCAACTGGCGGAGGGTTTCGTTGAAGCTGGCGAGCTGTT
>JASBTC010000058.1 GCA_030148625.1 Sphingobium sp.
GGATCCTATGGCACCGGCAACCGCATGCCGATCAAGGCGACCCGCGCACTGCTCAACGCCGCGCTCGACGGCAGCCTGAACGATGCCGAATTCCGCACCGATCCGAATTTCGGTTTCGAGGTTCCGGTGGCGGTGGCGGGCGTCGACAGCGCGATCCTCGATCCGCGGTCGACCTGGGCGGACAAGGACGCCTACGACGCCACCGCGCAAAAGCTGGTCCGGCAATTCATCGACAATTTCGCGCAATTCGAAAGCCATGTCGATGAAGGGGTGAGGCAAGCCGCCCCATCGGCGCTCGAAACCGCCGCCTGATCCGGCCCGGTCGCTTCCGGGCCATTCCGAAAGGAAGCCCGGAAATGACCGACCACGACGTCCGATTGTTCGAAGATGATGCGGCCGTCGCCCATGTGGGCGACGGCTTGATCCTGCGCACTCTGCCGCGCGCCGAATGGACGCACGAAGCGCATCTCGCCGCCTGCCTGTACATCGTCCGCGATCGGCGGGAAATCGTGCCGGAACGCGATCTGCCCGGCATCATCCGGCGCTATAATGAAAGCGTCGGCGGGGTGAATGACGATCATCAGGGGTATCACGAAACGATCACCCAGGCCTTTCTCGCCGCGGTGCGCGCGCATCTCGCCGAACGTCCGGCGGGTGAGGGGCTCGTCCGGTCGGTCAACGCGCTGCTGCTCTCGCCGCGCGGCCGGCGCGATTGGCCGCTCGGCCATTATTCGCACGCCTTGCTCTTCTCCGTCGCGGCGCGCCGTCGTTTCGTCGCGCCCGACATCGCGCCGCTGCCATAGAGTGCCAGCTCTTGATGAGCTTGACTCATCGAGACCTGGCATCAGCCCGCGCGGCGCATGAGCGAACCGATCGAGGATGCGTCAGCATCTTCGAGATCGCGTATGAGAAGGGTGGTTGACGCGCCGCATCCGCCTGAGTAATTCCTGCTATTGATAGTCAGTCGCAATTAATCGGCAGGTGGATATGTATGATTTCGTCGACCAGCGCGTGACGTCGCTCGACCGCGGCGGCCGCTTCCTGATCTGGTCGATGCGCTCGTGGCTGGCGAGCTATGGCGAGGGGCGCTGCCCGGCGGCGGCGCTCGGGCCGGCCTTCGTCAAATGGGGGATGATGGAGGGGCTGCCGCATTTCGCGATGGCGATGACCTTGCTTGCCCGCCATGCGCACCAACCGATCGCGTTCGCACCATTGCCCTGCGGGCGCGTGCGCGAGGACGAAGCCGTGATGCTCGGCCTGTTCCGCGCGATGCGAGACGATACGCCCGATCGCGTCGTCGAAACGCTCGGCCTGATCGTCGAGGGGGACAGCGTCGCGCCGCTGCTCACCGCCATGACCGCGCTTGCCATGCGGCTGGCCGACGCCGGACTGATTCCCGAAGCCCCCCATCCCACGACGAGTGAAGCACGATGAGCGACCGTAACAAGGAAATGCTGGCCCCCTCGACCGCGCTGACCGTGGAAGAGGTCCGTTCGGTGCGTCACTGGAACGCCCATCTGTTCAGCTTCACCATCACGCGCCCGCCCAGCTTCCGTTTCCGGTCGGGCGAGTTCGTGATGATCGGGCTGCCGGGGGAGGGGCGCCCGTTGCTGCGCGCCTATTCGATCGCGAGCCCGGCCTATGCCGACGAGCTCGAATTCCTGTCGATCAAGGTGCCCGACGGGCCGCTGACCTCGCGCCTGCAACAGATCCGGCCCGGCGACCGGATCTTTCTCGGGCGCAAGCCAACGGGGACATTGGTCGCGGATGCGCTGCTTCCCGGCAACCGCCTGTTCCTGCTGTCGACGGGCACCGGCCTGGCGCCTTTTCTCAGCCTCATCCGCGATCCGGATCTTTACGATCGCTTCGGTCAGATCGTGCTGGTCCATTCGGTGCGCAACGTCAGCGACCTCGCTTTCCGCCAGGAACTGGAAAGCCAGCTCGCCGGCGACCCGCTGGTCCAGGATCAGGCGCTGCTCCAGCTCGAATATGTGCCGACGGTGACGCGGGAGGAATTTCACACCATGCGCCGGATCGATGCGCTGATCGACGATGGCGGCCTGTTCGGCGGCCGCTGCACCGGCCCGCGCCTGCTGGATCCGCAGACGGACCGGATCATGATGTGCGGATCGATGGCGATGATCCGCGATCTCGCCGCGCGCTTCGATGGCCTCGGATTCTCCGAAGGTTCCAATGCGGCGCCCGGCCACTATGTGATCGAACGCGCCTTTGTCGGCTAGAGAGGCCGGATAACCCACATCGTCACCCTGAACTTGTTTCAGGGTCCATGTCGAAACGGCCGCGACGGTGCGGATTGCGGCATGGATGCTGAAACGAGTTCAGCATGACGATGAAGTGTCCTTGGCTCGGCGGGATAGGGGCAGCAAACAGGGCCTCCGCCATCGCCCGAATGCCCTCCGAACCGGATCGACTGCAGCTTTTGCAGGTGACGCCCCGGGCAATCGATCCTAACCTCGATCAACCCGAACAAGGAGGTGATCGATGAGCGGTATATTGGACGGATTGGGCGGCAATCTCGAAGATCTCGGTGCGCGCTTCGGCGTCTCGCCCGATCAGATCCGATCGGTCACCGAAACCCTCGGCGCCAAGCTGCAGGGTGGCGCGGGCCAGAGCCAGGCGATCGCCGATGCGGCGGGCGAACATGGGCTGTCGCTGGAAAAGCTTCAGGGCGTCCTGGCGGGCCTTGGCGGCACCGGCGCGCTGGAGAAGATCGGGCTCGATCCCAATGGCGACCTGCTGGGCCAGGTCACCGGCTTTTTCGACAAGGATGGCGACGGCAGCGCCATCGACGACCTGACCGACATGGCAAAGGGCTTTTTCGGCGGGAAAAGCTGATCAGGACAGCGGCAGGCTGCTCGCTGCCACCTCGTGATGCTCGACATGCAGCGGGCGATCGAGCAGGTAGCGATCGTCCTCGGGATAATAGCGAGCGATGGCGATGTCTTCGCCCGCAAACCCCCTGATATCGTCCAGCGAGCGCCACCAGCTCAATGTCGTCACTTCGCTGGTGCCGTCGCCCAGGTCGCGGAACAGCATCTGGAACCCCAGATTGCCGGGGGTCGAGGTATAGTCGGTTCCGCCAGTGCCCTCGATATAGATGCGATATTCTTCGCGTTCCGCCGTGCGGATCAGGCCTTTCCAGCGGCGCAGGATCATGATCTGGCTCCGGCGATATAGGCGTCGACATTGGCGGCCAGCACGTCGAGCGGCACATTGCCGCCCAGCACCACTGTGTCGTTGAATGCCTTATAGTCATAGCGTTTGCCGAGCGCCGTTTCGGCGCGGCGGCGCTGGCGGTTGATCTCGCTATGGCCGACCTTGTAGCCGCAGGCCTGGCCCGGCCATGAACAATAGCGATCGACTTCGCTCGAAACCTCGTCGATCGACGAGCCGTTGGTCTCCGAGAACCATTTGATCGCCTGATCGCGCGTCCAGCGTTTGGCGTGAAGCCCGGTATCGACGACCAGCCGGCAGGCGCGGAACGCGATCGACTGGAGATAGCCGAGCCTGCCCACCGGATCACCGGCATAGACGCCGAGTTCGCCCGCCATCTGCTCGGCATAAAGCGCCCAGCCTTCCGAATAGGCGTTGAAGGCGAGGATCGAGCGGATCAGCGGCAGTTTATAGGCATATTCGCCCTGCCAGACATGTCCGGGAATCGCCTCGTGATGGGTCAGCGTCGGCAGGCTGTAGCGATTGTGCAGCCCGGTCGTGTGCAGGTTGATCCAGAATTTGCCGGGCACCGTCCCGTCGATCGATCCGGGGCCGCCATAGGCGCCGGGCGCGCCGGGCTCTTCCTCGGGGGGCAGGCGCCGGACCTCGACATTGCCGCGGACCAGCGTGTTGAACGCCTGGGGCATCTTGGCGCGGATGGTGGCCAGGCGTTGCTGGATGAAGGCCATGATCTCGGCACGGCCGGGGTCGCCTTCGGGAAACAGGAAACGGGGATCCTTGCCGAGCGCCGTCATCCGTTCGCCGACGCTGCCCTTGCTGTATCCCAGGCCGCGCAGGATGACGTCCATCTCGCCCTGCAATGTCCTGAGCTCGTCCAGGCCCATCTTGTGGACTTCGTCCGGCGTCATCCGCGTCGTCGTCGCGGCGCGCAGCGACCAGGCATAGAATGCGTCGCCGTGCGGCCGCGCCCACATGCCCGCATCGGGGGTTGCACGCGTCCGTTGCGCGGTCAGCTCGGCGATCTGCCGGTCGAGCGCGGGGGCGACTTTTTCCGTCGCGATGCGCCGCGCGCGCGCCGCCCAGTCGCCCGGTATCGCCTGGGTGCGCCGCTCGATCGAGGTGACCAGGCCGCCGCCGTCGCGCGCGCCCTTGACCGCCAGCCCAAGCTGGCCGAGCGCCTTGTCGATCAGGAAGGATGGCGCGATCAGCCCCTGTCCGCCCGCGGCCTTGAGCCGGCCCAGTTCGCCGTCGAGCTGGGTGGGATAGCTTTCCAGCCGCGCGAGATAGGCCTCGGCATCCTCGGCATTCGCGATCTGATGCTCGCTGTCGAGGAAGCGGGGCGTGTCGAGATAAGCGCCGACATTCTGGATGACGACATAGGGCGTGTTGCGCCAGCCGCCGACCGCGACATCGCCATAGGGCTGGGCGAAGCCGTCGAGCGCGAGGGTCAGGGCGCTGCGGACGACGTTCAGGCTGGTGCGTGTGGCGTGGGAAAGCGAGGCGGCGTCGATCGTGCCGAGCCGGGCCAGATCGGCGCGGGCCTGGTCGGCGATCCGGCGCTGGCCGGCCTGCGACCGGTCGGCAAGCTGCGCATGCAGCGCCGCACGCGCGCCCTTGTCGACCCCGAGCGACGTCGCCGACTCCGGATTGAGCCGCAACAGGTTCTCCGCGATCGAATCGAGCAGCGCATTGGCCGCGGCATCGCCGGACTGGGCCGATGCGGCGCCGGGCAGCAGGGTAAGCGCGCCGGCGGCGGTCGTGCCGATCAGCATGTCGCGGCGGGAAAGGTCGGTCGTCATGTCACGCGACTCCGTCATCATATCTGCAATACCCTGGCAGGGTTCGGCCTTTGGTGGGGCCTCAGGCGATGGGTTCGACCAGCAGCGCACCGCGATCCACCCCGGTCACGCGCAGCCGCGCCCCCAGCGCGAAATCCCCGCCCTTGGCGTTCCAGACGCCGTCGCCCACTTTCACGCGGCCGATTCCCGATTCGAACGGCTCGACCACCGTGACGATCTCGCCCACCAGCCGCGCGGCGCGGTCGTTGAGCAGGGGGTCGGTGGTTTCGATCGGATTGAGCGCGAACCAGCGGCGTCCCGCGAAAACCGCGACGATCGCGAGCACCGCGAACGCCGCGAATTGCGCGGGTTCGTTCAGACCGAACAACAGGGTGGCGACGCCGGTGACCAGGGCTGCCCCGCCGATCCAGAGCAGGAAGAAACCGGGCATGATGATCTCGGCGGTGCCGAGTACCGCCGCCAGGATCAGCCAGACCCATTGCGGTTCCAGCGGAAAGATATCCATCATCGCGCCGTCTCCTCAGCCTTGCTGCTCGAACGGCCCCGGACGTTTGGGGCGGGGCGGGGGCGAGCCCGGGTTTGAGGGCGTCGATCCGCTGCCCAATATGGCATCCTTCGCCAGCTCGCCGATTCCGCCCAGCGTGCCGATCAGCGCGGTCGCCTCCACCGGGAAGAGGATGGTCTTGGCATTGGGCGAGGTCGCGAACTGGCTCACCGCCTCGACATATTTCTGCGCGATGAAATAGTTGAGGGCCTTCGAATTGCCGCTCGCGATCGCGTCAGACACCATCTGCGTCGCCTTGGCTTCGGCCTCCGCTTCGCGTTCGCGCGCTTCGGCGTCGCGGAAAGCCGCCTCGCGACGGCCCTCGGCCTGCAGGATCTGCGCCTGCTTCTCGCCTTCGGCGCGCAGGATCTCGGATGCGCGCATGCCCTCGGATTCGAGGATCGAGGCGCGTTTCTCGCGCTCGGCCTTCATCTGCCGCGCCATCGCGTTCGAGATATCCTGTGGCGGGCGGATATCCTTCACTTCGACGCGCGTGATCTTGACGCCCCAGGGGCCGGTCGCATGGTCGACCACGTTGAGCAGCCGCGCATTGATCTCGTCGCGGCGGGACAGCAATTCGTCCAGGTCCATCGATCCCATCACCGTGCGCAGGTTGGTCGTGGTGAGCTGCATGATGGCGATATAGAGTTCGGAGACCTCATAGGCGGCCTTGGCGGGTTCGAGCACCTGGAAGAACACGACGCCGTCAACGGCGACCATCGCATTGTCCTTGGTGATGATCTCCTGGCCGGGGATATCGAGCACCTGCTCCATCATGTTGACCTTGCGGCCGACGCGATCGACGAAGGGCACGATCAGGTTGAAGCCCGGATGCGCGACATGGGTGAAGCGGCCGAAACGCTCGATCGTATATTGATAGCCCTGTCGGACCACGGTGACGCCGGCGACGACGAACGCGACCACCATGATCACGAGAAAAAGCAGGAAATATTCCATGGCAAACCCCTCCGACCGCCTGTGGAACGATACTGCCCCGCCAGCCCTTGCCCGCCAAGCATAATCGGGCGAAGAGCGGGACCATGAGCAACCCGGCCTTTTCCCCGCGCACCGCACTCTATCTGCCCGCCTCCAACGCCCGCGCGATCGAAAAGGCGCGTGGGCTCTACGCGGACATGATCATGCTCGATCTCGAGGATGCGGTGCCGCCCGATCGCAAGATCGAGGCGCGCGCCGCCGCGGTCGCTGCGGTCGAGACCGGTTTCGGCTGTCCGGTGGCGATCCGGATCAACGCGATCGGCAGCGAATGGCACGCCGCCGACCTCGATGCGGTGGCGCATTCGCGCGCCGATTACATGGTGTTGCCCAAGGTCGAATCGCCGAAAGCGCTGGCCGCATCGGGCAAACCGCTGCTGGCGATGATCGAAACCCCGGACGGCGTGCAGGCCGCCGCGACGATCGCGCGCCAGCCCGGCGTGGCAGGCCTGATCGCGGGAACCAATGATCTCAAGGCGGAACTGCGCATCCCGTCGGGCGCGGGGCGCGAAGGACTTGTGCTCGCGCTGCAGACGATCGTGCTTGCCGCGCGCGGCGCCGGCATCATCGCGCTCGACGGCGTCTGGAACCGGCTCGACGATCCCGCCGGGCTTGAGGACGAATGCCGCCAGGGCAGGGCGTTCGGCTTCGACGGCAAGACCGTGATCCATCCGGCGCAGATCGAGATCGCCAATCGCGTGTTCGGCCCCGATGCGGCGGAGCTGGAGGATGCCCGCGCATTGATCGCCGCATTCGACGGCGGCGCCGTCCGATTCCGCGATCGGATGATCGAATCGATGCATGTCGATGCGGCGAGGCGGCTGATTGGGCAGGCCGATACCAGGGTTCGATGAGCAACCCTCATCGAACCCTGGTATCAGCCCGCGCTGCGCCTGAGCGTTCTAGGGTGCGGATGCGTTAGCATCCCTGCACCCTGGTATTAGGGTTTACGCCGGACCGATTAGCTGCCACTGGCTCTCCATGAGAGCCCCGCTCGATTCCTTCATCGCCAGCCGCTGCCGCGTTTCGCGCGGGCTGGTGAGGCGTATTCCGGGCGGCGCCAGCAACGGAGCCTGCCGCTGACCATGGATATCGCCCTCGGCCTCACCTTCGACGACGTTCTGCTGCGCCCCGGCGAATCCGAGGTCCTGCCCAGCCAGGCGGACACCCGGACCCGGATCACGCGCGATATCGGGCTCAACATCCCGATCCTGTCCTCGGCGATGGATACGGTGACCGAGGCCGACATGGCGATCGTCATGGCGCAATTGGGCGGCATTGGCGTGCTCCACCGGAATCTGAGCGTCGAGGAACAGGCGGATGCGGTGCGCGCCGTGAAGCGCTTCGAATCGGGCATGGTGGTCAATCCGATCACGATCGCGCCCGATCGGCCGCTTGCCGAGGCGCAGGCGCTGATGGCGCGGCACCGGATTTCCGGCATCCCCGTGGTGGAGGCGAGCGGCCGGCTGGTTGGCATCCTGACCAATCGCGACGTCCGTTTCGCCGAAAATCCGAATCAGCCGGTTTCCGAACTGATGACTCACGAGAATCTGGCGACCGTGAAGCTCGGCGTGAACCAGGAAGAGGCGCGCCGGCTGCTCCATCAGCGGCGGATCGAGAAGCTGCTGGTGGTCGACGATTCCTATCATTGCGTCGGGCTGATCACGGTCAAGGATATCGAAAAGGCGGTGAATTATCCCAACGCCACCAAGGACGGCTCGGGCCGCCTGCGCGTGGCGGCGGCGACCACCGTCGGCGACAAGGGTTTCGAGCGCACCGAGGCGTTGATCGATGCCGAATGCGACCTGATCGTGGTCGATACCGCGCACGGCCATTCGAAGATGGTCTCGGCCGCGGTCGAGCGGATCAAGCGCCTGTCCAATTCGGTCCAGATCGTCGCGGGCAATGTCGCGACGGCGGAAGCGACGCGCGCGCTGATCGGCGCGGGCGCCGACGGCATCAAGGTCGGCATCGGCCCGGGCTCGATCTGCACCACCCGCGTCGTCGCCGGCGTCGGCGTGCCGCAGCTGACTGCAGTGATGGAATCGGCCGAGGAGGCCGCGAAATCGGGCGTCCCGGTGATCGCCGATGGCGGCCTGCGTACCTCGGGCGATATCGCCAAGGCCTTGGCCGGCGGCGCGTCGAGCGTGATGGTCGGATCCTTGCTCGCTGGCACGGAAGAAGCGCCGGGCGAAACCTTCCTCTATCAGGGCCGTGTCTATAAATCCTATCGCGGCATGGGCTCGGTCGGCGCGCTGGCGCGCGGATCGGCCGATCGTTATTTCCAGCAGGATATCAAGGATCAACTCAAGTTGGTTCCCGAGGGGATCGAGGGACAGGTGCCGTTCAAGGGCCCGGCCAAGGACGTGATCCACCAGCTCGTCGGCGGCGTGAAGGCCGCGATGGGCTATACCGGCTCGAAGACGATCGAGGATCTGCAGAGCCGTGCACGCTTCGTCCGCATCACCAATGCGGGGCTGCGCGAAAGCCATGTCCATGATGTGAGCATCACACGCGAAGCACCCAATTATCCGACGCGTTAGAACGGTTTGCGTTGAGATATTAGCGCGTGGAATGAGCGGGGCCGAGAAATGACACCGCAGGCGCGAGTCCAGGCAGCGATCGACCTGCTCGACGAGATCATCGTCGCGGCGCGTGAGGGCGGTGCGGCGGCGGACACGCTGATCGCGCGCTATTTCAAGACCCGGCGCTATGCCGGCTCGAAGGATCGCCGGGCCGTCCGCGATCTCGTCTACGCGGCGATCCGTCGCTCGGGCGAGCGGCCCGAAACCGGCCGTGTCGCGATGCTGGAGGTCGCGGACCCGGCATTGTTCGATGGGTCTGCCCATGCACCGGCGCCGATCGGGGATGGTGAGCGCGCCGCGCCGGCAACCCCGGTGCCGGCCTGGCTCACGCAGCGGCTCGCCGTTTCCGAGCCCGAGGAACTGATTGCGCTGCTCCAACGTGCGCCGCTCGACCTGCGGGTCAACCGGCTGAAATTGACGCGTGCGGCGGTGCTGGCCGATTTGCCCGAAGCCGTCCCGACCGCGCATGCCCCCGATGGCCTGCGCCTGCCCGAGGGGTTCGCGATCGAGACACACCCGCTCTGGACGTCGGGCGCGGTCGAGATACAGGACGAGGGCAGCCAGCTTATCACCCAAGCCTGCCGGGCGGGACCGGATATGACCGTCGTCGATCTCTGCGCGGGCGCGGGCGGCAAGACGCTGGCGCTGGCCGCGGATATGGCGGGGCGCGGCCGCCTGATCGCCTGCGATACGGTGAAGGCACGGCTGGACCGCTTGCCGCCGCGCGCCGAGCGCGCCGGCGCGGCGGGGATCGAACCCCGGTTGCTCGATGGCGGCCGCGAAGCTGCCGCCCTGGCCGATCTGGCCGGGCAGGCCGATATCGTGCTGGTCGATGCGCCCTGTTCGGGCAGCGGTACCTGGCGGCGCAATCCGGAGGCGCGCTGGCGGCTCACCGAGCAGCGGCTGGCGGCGCTCACGGCGCTCCAGGCACGGATCATCGATTTTGCGGTGCCGCTGCTCCGGCCGGGCGGATCTCTGGTCTATGCCGTCTGTTCGTTGATCGATGCCGAAGGATGCGATCAGGTCGCAGCCGCGCTTTCGCGCCATTCCTCCTTGACGGCGGAAACCCCGATACCCCATGTTGGGCGGATGAGGGGCGATGGGGTCATGCTTACCCCTGCAAGGGATCGCACCGACGGATTTTTCGTCGCGAGACTGACGCGGGCGTTGCAGCCATGACCCGATCGCCCATGTTGGAGACGATCATGCGTTACACGCCCGCCACGTGCGCCCTTGCCCTCGCATTCGCCTGTGTTTCGAGTGCGGTGAGCGGGCAGCGCCCCGACGCCGAAATCTCGCCGCAGTCGCTTGCGCTGCTCGAGGAAGGCAAGGCCATGGCCGCCGCGGGCAATTTCCAGGGCGCGAACGACATATTGGAAAGCGCGCTCGTCGCCGATCCGCGCAATCGCCAGGCCTATGTCGCGCTGGCACAGGTCGCCAAGAAACAGGATCTGAACGGCAAGGCGATCCGCTTCTACCGCGAGGCGCTCAAGATCGACCCCAATGACCTGAACGCGCTGGCCGGCCAGGGCGAAGCGATGGTCGCCAAGGGCGCCGTCGAAAAGGCGCGCGAGAATCTGGCACGGATCGAGAAACTCTGCGTCGCGCGCTGCGCCGAACAGAACCAGCTCGCCGCCGCGATCGAAAAGGGGCCGTCGCCGACGATGCTGACCGTCAAATCGGTAACGCCGAAACCCGTCGTGACGCAGAAGGAATCGAACTGAGGGTTTGATTTCCGGTTGAAATTACCCGCAGTCCTCTTGTTGAGGCGTGATTTGGGCCTGACTTCTCCTCCCTGCGCTTCAGCGCGGGGAGGGGGAGTGTCGGGTTGGATTGCCCCCGGCAATCCAAGATCGTGCCGGGGGCACGATCGACCCGTCACTCGACGCGAAGCGGCGTGGTGGAGGGGAATTGCGATGCATCCTTCTACGCCGCGTTCGCCGG
>JASBTC010000068.1 GCA_030148625.1 Sphingobium sp.
CGATCCGGCGAGCGCGCTGCGCACCGAAACCGGCCCCTTGAAATCGCGATCGTAATTTTGCGGCACATAAAGGCCCGATGCCGTGTCGAGCTGGACGGGCGAATCGTCGAGGATCGATGCGGGGGTCAGATAGCCCCGCTCGATCGCCTGCGCGTAGAGGAACGGCTTCAAGGTCGATCCGGCCTGACGGTAGCTGTCCGCACCGTCGACCTGCGCCGCGGTCGATGCGCCACCGACCCCGCCGACATAGGCCAGCACGTCGCCGGTCGCATTGTCGACCACCACCACCGCCCCGTCGCGCGCACGGTCCGACCCCAGCCCCTGGAGCTGACGCGCAAGCGCCTGCGCCGCGACCCGCTGGACGCGCGTGTCGAGTGTGGTCGTGACCTTCATGCCCGGCTCGGTCAGCAGCCGGTTGGCGAGATGCGGCGCCAGGCCGGGGTCGAGCGCCAGCCGGCGCGACGGCCCGAGCATGTCGCGTGCCGCCGCGTTCAGCGCGGTGCAGTCCCCGCCCCCGGCCAATCCGCATGCGCGCCGCGCCAGCGCGCCTGGCCCCGCCCGGGGATCGGGCAGCAGCGCCACGAGCAGCAAAGCTTCCTGCCGGCCCAGCGCGTCGGGCGTCCGGCCGAACAGCGACAGCGCCGCCGCGCCGATCCCCTGCGCCTCGCCGCGATAGCCCGCCAGGTTGAGATAGGCTTCGAGAATCTCGTCCTTGCTCCAGCGATCCTCGAGCGCCCAGGCGGCGCGTATCTGCCGCGCCTTTTCGCGCCAGCCGCGCGATCCCGGCGCGGCGAGGTCGGGCGCGAGGAAAGCGGCCACCTGCATCGAAAGCGTACTGGCGCCGCGTGAACGCCGCCGTTCGATCCTGTCGCGGATCGAGCCCGCGATCGCCAGCCAGTCGACTCCGCCATGATCGGCGAAACGACGATCTTCGGCAGCGACCAGCGTCTCGCGCACCACCGGCGAGATCCGGTCGAGCGGCGTCCAGGCGAGGCGCCGCGCCGCGAAATCGACACGGACACTGTCGAGCAACTGCCCGTCGCGATCATAGAGCCACGCCTCGCTCGGCCGCCAGCGCGCCTTGACCGCCGCATAATCGGGCAAAGGTGGCGGCAGCGTCAGGAACCAGAGCGCGGCGAAAGCGGCGAAGACGGCAGCCGCCACCGCCCACCAGAGATGGGCCCTGCGAAACGCTGGCATTCGCATACGGGTCATGCCGATGACGGCGGGAGCTTTGCGTAAATCCCCGGCCAATATCCCCCACCTGTCATCCCCGCTTTCGCGGGAATGACACCGAGAGGATAACTCGCCGGGATCAAGCGGCAGGCAGTCTTCGTCACTTCAGCACCACCGCCATCGGCTGGTTCGGGATCGCCGCGCGGATCTCGGGCGAGTAGAGCGCCTCCACCTTGGTCGGCGGCAATCCGAACCGGCCGGTGCCGTTCAGCCGCATCGCGTAGGACACGGTGAAGCGCCCGCGCGGCACCCATTCGAAATAACCGCGCCACGCATCCTTGCCGCGTTCGACATAGCTGGGCTGGACGCCCTCCCCGCCTTCCGCGCCGGCCTGCGCGAACATGCCGGACTGGCCACCGAGATTGCCGACGATCGTCGCCCCCGGCGGCACCGGATCATTGACCACCACCCAGTTGCGATCGGCGGTCGCGTCGACGGTGATCGTCACCTTGATCACGTCCCCGCGCGTCGCCCGGCCCTTCACCTTCTG
Source organism: Sphingobium sp. (assembly GCA_030148625.1). Next base: position 1,727 of record JASBTC010000068.1, read on the forward strand.
TTCGAGGAAGGCGACCGACTTGCTGATCCGGTAGCCCGCGAACAGCGCCTGGGTGAGCGGTACCGCGGCGCGGACCGAGACGAATGCCCAGGGGCCGGCACCGCCCGCCTGGCTGAGCATCAGCGGCGTGCGCTGCGCCGGCAGCGCCAGACTCAGGGGCGCCGCCCCCACCGCCTGCGGCCAGCTCCGGCTGAGGCTCTGGCTGCCCAGCGTCGCCGTCGTCGTGCCGATGATCGCGGTGGCGGGATAAAGCGATGCGAATTTCTGCACCGCGACGGCGCCCCAGGCATTGGCGGGCGTCGTATCCCAATGGCCGCGCTGCTGCCGTGCCGCCGCGCCGACCATCATCTTGGGCGTCTCGTCCTGCCAGCCCGGCTTGCCGAGCGTTGCGATCAGCGCCTTCAGCACCATCTCGTCGCCCGAGGACATCATCCACCAGGGCGCGCTCTTGCCGTCGACCATGTCGATGCGCGTGCCTTCATAGACCATCCTCTGGCGCAGGATCTGCTGTGCCTGCGCGCGCAATTGCGCGGCGTTAGGTAATCCTGCCGTCCGGTCGACCGCGACCAGCCAGTCGACCAGCGCATTGGTCGGCATGTCCTGCGGCGCCAACCCGATCTGGCCGATCATCTGCGGCGTCGCCGCACCATTGCGCGCCAGTGCCGCCAACGCCGCGATCCGCTGAAGCCGATCGTCCCCCGCCCAGGGCGCGTCGCGCCGCAATCGGCCGTCGATCACCGCGGTCAGCGCCTGCACCATCCGCGCCTTCGCGCTTTCCGGAATGACCCAGCCGGCTTCGGCGGTCAGCGACAGCACATAGGCCGTCAGCGCCTCCGATCCCTGGAGCCGGTCGACCGGGAAATAGCGCAGCAGCCCGTCACCATCGAGATAGGCCGGGATCTCGCCCGACAGCCGCCCCCAGGTGCCGAGGTCGCCCAGCACCATCGCCCGCGACAATTGCTGTTCGAAGCAATTATAGGGATAGGCGGCCATATAGTCGCGAACCCCCGACATCGGCGGCGCCAGCGTATCGGTCAGGCGCACATCGACGCTGCCGAGCCCCGGCAGCGCCCCGGCCGGCGCGGCGATCGGCACCTGCGTACCGCCCGCGCCGACGCGGAAGATCGATGCCGCCCAGGTCTCCACCGGCACCGCCGGCGCAACCACCTGGCTGACGCTGATCCGATCGAGCGCCTTGCCGCCGGCGTCGCGCACCTCGACCGTCCAGTCGAGCTTGTCGATGCCGGCCGGCGCCGGCAGGTTCCAGGTGACCGGCGCGGCCGCACCCGGCGGCAATGTGACGGTCAGCGGCGCGCCCTTGGCCACATCGGGATTGAGCGAGACGCTCGCCGTCACCGTCATCGGCTTGTCCGACGCGTTGCGCAGCGTGAAGCTGGCGCCATAATAATCGCCCGTGCGCACCAGCGGCGGCAGGCCGGAGAAGATCGTCAGATCCTGCGTCGTGCGGACAGATACGTCGCCCGTACCGAACAGATTCGCCCCGTCGGTCGCGATCGCGACCAGCTTGAACGACGACAGCGAATCCGAAAGCTGGACGGGGATCTTCGCATGACCGGCCGCGTCGAGCTTCACCCGTCCCTTCCACAACAGGACCGGGCGAAAATCCTCGCGGTTCAGCGCGGACAGGTCGGCACCACCGCCGCCGCCGGCCTCGACCGCCTTCTTGCCGAAATGCCGCTTGCCGACGACCTGGGTCTGCGCGGTCGAGGTCAGGACCGACAATGGTCGTTCCCCCATCATCGCGTCGATCAGCTTCCAGCTCTCATTGGGCGAAAGCTGGAGCAGCGCCTCGTCGACCGCCGCGAAGGCGATCTCCGCCTCGGCCGCGGGTTTGCCGCCGGGCTGCGTCACCGCGACATCGACATTGGCGGTGTCGCGCACCGCATATTTGGCCTTGTCCGCCTTCACCTCGACGCCCAGACGATGCCCTTCCCAGCCGACATTCACCTTGGCGATGCCGAGCCGGTAGCTGGGTTTGGCGAGGTCGACCAACGCGGTCGGTCGCGCGCCCTCGCGCGAGAAGAAAGGCAGGTTCCACCGCCGCGCGAGATCGGCCAGCCACAATCGGAAACCGCCGATGCGCCCGCGCACCGCCATCACCGAGACGAAGACGTCGGGCGCGTAGGTACCGGGCATCTTCACCTCGACCACCGGATCCTTGCCCGACAGCTCGGTCACAAAGCTGGAGAGCACGCCCTCGCGCTCGACCGTCACGAGCGCGGTCGCCGAGCGGAACGGCATGCGCACCTGGAACTTCGCGGTCTCGCCCGCCTTATATTCCTTCTGTTCGGGGATCACGTCCATGCGGTCGCCATTGTCGCCGCCGAACCACCAGTCATCCTCGCCGGCCAGCCAGACCGACGTCACCGCGCGCGCGACATTGCCGTCGTCATCCTCGGTGGTCGCGACCGCATAGACCTCACCCGAGACGCCGGGATCGAGCTGGCATTCGGCCAGCCCCTGGGCATCGGTGCTCACCGAACAGCTCGCATCGATCCGCTTGGTCCGCGCCTGATTGTCATAGGCATAAAAGCCGCCGATCAGCCGTCGCCGGGCGGTCAGCACCTCGCGGCTGTACAGCGCCACCTTGATGCGCTTGCCCTTGAGCACATGTCCCTCGGTATCGACCGCGACGAGCTTCAGGCGGAGATCGTCGTCCTTCATCATCCAGCCGTCGGTCTTGATGCCGAGGCGGACGGCGGAGGGGTAAAGCGGGATGGTGCGCGACGCGGTCAGGATCTCGCCATTGGCATCCTCATAATCCATCTCGACGGTCATGTCGGTGATGTCGTCGACCGCCATCGGCACCTCGACCGTCGCCTTGGCCGTACCCTCGCCCGACAAGGTGATCGGCAGGGTCTGCGCGGGCGGCAGCGGCTTCTCGATCGTCTCGCCGTCGCCGTTCAGGGGCACGGTGCCTTCGACCATGTCGCGGCCACCGAAGCTCCAGCCTTCCCAGCCCTTGGGCGCACCGCCGCTGCGGTTGAACGCGCTGCGCACGCGGACGGGCAGGCCGCCGGCGCCGCCGCCCGACAGATAACCGACGAACAGGTCGAGCGGCACCTGTTTGGGCCGCACCGTCGCCGTCTTCGGTCCGTCGATCGTCGCGCGCATCGTCGGCAGGCGGAATTCGTCGACCTTGACCGACTGGTTGGTGAAGATCGTCCGGTCCTTGGCAACCACCGATATGTCGTAATCGCCCTGCGGGGCGCCTTGCGGCGCGGTCCATGTCGTCTCGCCGATACCGTCGGCGCCGATGGTGAGCGGCAGTTCGAATTCGGTGCCCGAGCCGCGATGGCTGAGCTTGAGCGTGCCCGCCAGACCGCCGGCATAGCTGAAACCCTCCGCCACCGGCTTGCGCAGGATATGCTTCATATTCACCGTTTCGCCCGCGCGCAGCAAAGTGCGGTCGAAAATGGTGTGGAACAGGTCTGCATTCTCCTGCCAGCCATAGGGCAGGTCGAAATCATAGGGGCGGATGCCGCTGCCCCATTGGGTGAGGGTGAAGCTGAAATCGTCGCCCTTGCGCGCCGACACCATCAGCGGATGCGGAGACTCGCCGCTGCCCTCGCAACTGCCATAGGTTTCGGGCGACGGCAGTCCGCCCTTGATCACCAGCCGCCCCTGCGCGTCGGTCTGGCCCTTGCCGAGCACTGCGCCCGAACAGGAATCGGTCACCTGCACCGCGGCGCCGCCGACCGGCTTGCCGCTATCGAGCGCGGTCACCCAGGCAAGCGAAGCGGCGCGGCCCCATTTGAAATGGACGCTCATATTGGTGACGAGCGCGCCCGCCGTCACATAGCGCGGCGTTTCGCGCCCCAGCAGCGCGCGGCCCAGCGTCGGGCTGGCCAGTTCGACGACATAGAATCCGGGCTTGGCGAGCGGGATGCCGACAACCTCGAAATCCTTGCCCTTGCCAGGCAAAGGCAGCTTCATCGCGGCGCCCTGACCGGCGATCAGCGGTGCGCTGCCGGTATAGTTGACGCTGATATCCTCGCCGCCCCGCTTCTCGGTGCGGATATCGGTCTCGCTCGCTTTCTCGATATCGCGCAGCCATTTGGCGATCTGGCCGTCCGATCCGGCGACACGCAGGGTCGCGCCGCTGACGCCCAGGTTGCGCCCCTGCAATTCGGGTTCGACATTGCGGACGGTGACCGGCAGCGCGGCATTGTCACCGGCCTCGATGATCCCGAAATTGGCCGCGAACTTGACCAGAGGCGGCGGCGCGTCGAAGCGGACGTCGAGCGGGAAGCGCTGCTGGTTGACGAGCGGACGGCCGCTTTCGTCCTTCAGCGCATCGGGCAGCGTCACCTTCGCCGTCGTCGCGGCGGGCAGCGGCGGCGCAAAGCTCACCTGCGTCACGGTCTGGGCGCTGCCCTTCTCGATCTCGGGCTTGAGCAGCTTGCCGTCGGCCAGCTGGATCCGGATCGTTTCCGCCGCCGATTTCGCGATCGGGGCGGAGAAACGGACCCACGCCTTCTGCACCGGGCTGCATCCCGCCTGCGGATTGACGCGCGAGCATTCGAAACGCGCCTCGAACGGCTTGCGGACGGTGAAGTCGAAACGCTGGTCGCGTCCCGCCAGCCGTCCGGCGCCCGAGATATTCTGGCCCCAGACCAGCGCCATGTCGCGGCCCGGCGGCAATGGGCGCCGGCACTTGACCGCCATGACGGTGGACAGCACCTTGGTCCGTTCGGCGGTGTTGGCGGGCAGCACTTGCGGCAGCCCCGCCTCGCCGAGGAAATTGGTCACTTGGTAGCGGTCGGGTCCGAGCCCGGCCAGCACTTCGCCGGCCACTTCGGGCTTGAGCACGTCGAGCGCGATCTTCTCGCCGACGCCGTCGACCGCGCAATAGCCGTTGGCGGCGACCGAGGCCGGATCGGCACTGACATTGGTCGCGACCAGGAAAACCTGATCCTCCTCGATATCGCCGTCATAGCTGCCGGGCAGCACCGCCCGGGCCGAGGGACCGCCGGTATCGACGGTGAAATTGCGCGATCCGCCGATCGCGCTGCCGGCAAGCGTCTTGAGATCGTCGTTGAGCGCGAATGCGCACGAGATCCCACCCGGCAGCGCGTTGGCGAATTCCCACACCCAGGTCTTGGTATCGATCCAGCGGCCCTGCCCGCCGACCTGGCAGGTCACCTTGGCCGGCGCGGTCGCACGCGGATCGCCAAGTGCCACCATGTCGTCGGAGAAACGGATGGTGAAGCGCTCGATCGCGCCGTCGCCAGTGCCCGGAGTCGCCAGCACCACCTGTGCAGTCTGGTCCCCCACCGCCGCAACGGGCGCAAGCGCCAAGGCAAGTATAGCGAAGCGCCACGACCGACTCAGCATATACCGCTCTCCTCGCAAGAGGTCCCAGACTGGCGTGAAGCCGACGCCGAATCCAGAGATTATCCGAAATCCATTCAAGACCTTGCCCGGCTTTGCCTTGCGGGAGAAGCGCGGTGTGCATGTTTTTCTGAGCGACGGTGTGCGCTGCAGCTTTTCCGCGCGGCAATTCCGGTCTACCCGCTGGACGGGAGATGGACCTTTATCTTCCCATCGCCAACCTCTCGGTCAACGCGCTCGTCATCATCGGGCTGGGCGGCCTTGTTGGCTTGCTTTCGGGCATGTTCGGCGTCGGCGGGGGCTTCCTCACCACGCCGCTGCTGATCTTCTACGGCATCCCGCCGACCGTCGCCGCCGCGTCCGCCGCCACCCAGGTGACCGGCGCCAGCGTATCGGGCGTCTTCGCCCATGCCCGGCGCAACGGGATCGACTTCCTGATGGGCGCCGTGATGGTCGTCGGCGGGATACTCGGCTCGATCGCCGGCGCGGGCATTTTCCGCCTGCTCCAGGACAGCGGCCAGATCGATACCGTGATCGCGCTGCTCTATGTCGTGATGCTCGGCGGGATCGGGGGGATGATGGCACGCGACGCCGTCCGCACCCTGATCGCGATGCGCACCGGCACGCAGATCGTCGCGCGCAAAAGGCGGCACCATCCGCTGGTCGCCAGCCTGCCCCTGCGCTGGCGCTTCTATCGGTCCGGCCTCTATATCTCGCCGCTCGCGCCGCTGTTGCTCGGCTTCGGTACGGGCATATTGACGATATTGCTCGGTGTCGGCGGCGGCTTCGTGATGGTGCCCGCGATGCTCTATCTGCTCGGCATGCCGACCCAGGTCGTCGTCGGCACGTCGCTGTTCCAGATCCTGTTCGTCACCATGGCGGCAACTTTGGTCCATGCCACGACGACCAAGGCGGTGGATATCGTGCTTGCCGGGCTGCTGCTGATTGGCAGCGTGATCGGCGCGCAATATGGCGCGCGGCTGGCGCAGAAGATGAAGCCGGAATATCTGCGCGGCGTGCTCGCCGCGATCGTGCTGCTGGTCGCGATCCGCATGGCATTGGGTCTGGGCTGGCGGCCCGACGAGATTTATTCGGTGATCGTCGAATGAGCCGGGCGGCCGCCCTGACGCTGTTCGCGCTCGCGCCACTGCTGCTGGCCGCCGACAAGCCCGTGCTGGTGCCCGACGTGTCGCAGCGCGATGTCGAGATCCGCTACAGCTTCACCGGTGCCGAACTGCTGCTGTTCGGCGCGATCCTCTATCCCGGCGGCAAGGTGCCCGCCAAGCCCGCCGAGGTCGCAGTGGTGCTGCGCGGCCCGGTGCAGCCGATCGTCGTGCGCGAGAAACAGAAAGTGGCGGGCATCTGGGTGAATGCCGAAAGCGTCCGCTTCCGGTCGGCCCCTTCCTTCTACGCGGTCGCATCGTCGCGCCCGCTGCGCCAGATGGTCAATGACCGCACCGCCGCGATCTTCGAACTCGGGCTCGGCAATCTTCAGCTTTCCCCCGCCAATGTCGGCTCGCCGGGCGAGCTCAGCCGATTCGAGGACGGATTGATCGATCTACGGCAACGCACCCAGCTCTATGGACAGCGGACCAGCGGCGTCGAGATCACCGACGGTGTGCTCTACCGCGCCCGGCTCGTCATTCCGGCGCGGGTGCCGATCGGGCGCTACACCGCCGAAACCTTCCTGATCCAGGACGGCCGGGTGATCGCGGGCGCCAGCCGCGACGTCGCGATCCGCAAGACCGGCTTCGAGGGTTATGTCGCCGATGCGGCAGAGCATAATCCCCTCGCCTATGGCCTGTTCGCGACCGCGATGTCGGTCCTGCTCGGCTGGGCGGCGGGGGCATTGTTCCGGCGGACTTGATCGCCGGCGGCACGGTAAAACAATTCTTTACCCAGCCGGGTTAGAGCGATCCGGGGCGCCTGTGCCCGCAAAGGGATATCGCATGACCGATTTCGCGGCGACGCCGATCAGCAGAGCGCCGACCGATGACCAGCTCGCGACAAGCGCGAAGCAGGCCAGTTTCGAGGGGATCGAGATCGGCAAGGTCTTCGAGGTTTCGGGTTCGGGCGCGCGCATCGAGCTGGATGCGCCGACGATGCGCCGGCTGGGCAATGACGAGGATCCGAGCATCGCGGTGGCGGGGCAGGTCGGCAGCCAGATCAAGATGAAGGTCGGCCCGCTCTGGATCGTCGCCAATGTCCGCAACCTCAGCCTCGACCGGGCGGACAGCGACCTGATCATCGCGCAGATCGATTTTCTCGGCGAAGGCAGCGAAGCGCGCCTCACCGGCCGGCTCACCCATTTCCGCCGCGGTATCACCCGCTATCCGGTGCCCGGCACGCGCATCTATCCCGTCACCAGCGACGACATGATGCAGGTGTATTCGGCCGAGGAGATCCCGAATATCGAGGTCGGCACGGTCTATCCGACCAAGGACATCCGCGCCGCCCTGTTCGTCGACGCCATGCTCGGCAAGCATTTCGCGCTGCTCGGCTCGACCGGTACCGGCAAATCGACGTCGGCGGCACTGATCCTGCACCGGATCTGCGACATGGCGCCGCAAGGCCATATCGTGATGATCGATCCGCACGGCGAATATTCGGCTGCGTTCAAGACCAACGGCGCGATCTACGACGTCGGCAATCTCGCAATGCCCTATTGGCTGATGAACTTCGAGGAGCATTGCGAGGTCTTCGTCCAGTCCAGAAGCAGCGAGAACCAGCTCGACCGCGACATATTGGCCAAAGGCCTGCTCGCCGCGCGCATGAAGAACCGCGCTGCGGAGGGCATCACCAAGCTGACCGTCGATTCGCCGATCCCCTATCTGCTGTCCGACCTGACCACGCTCATCCAGAACGAGATGGGCAAGCTCGACAAGGCGGGCGACAGCGCCCCCTATATGCGGCTCAAGACCAAGATCGACGAGATCAAGACCGATCCGCGCTACAGCTTCATGTTCTCCGGCATGCTCGTCGCCGACAGCATGGCCGATTTCCTGGCGCGGATCTTCCGCCTGCCGGGCGACGGCAAGCCGATCTCGATCATCGACGTGTCGGGCGTGCCGTCGGACATCACCGCCGTCGTGGTGGCGGTGCTCAGCCGGATGGTGTTCGACTATGCGATCTGGTCGCGCAACGAGCCGCAACGCCCTATCCTCCTCGTCTGCGAGGAAGCGCATCGCTACGTGCCGTCCGAAAAGAACGCCGACGGCTCATCGGTCGGCAAGATCCTCGGCCGCATCGCCAAGGAAGGCCGTAAATACGGCGTCTCGCTGGGGCTGATCACGCAGCGTCCATCGGACCTGGCCGAAGGCGTGCTTTCGCAATGCGGCACGATCATCGCGATGCGCCTCAACAACGAGCGCGACCAGGCATTCGTGAAAGCGGCGATGCCCGAAGGCGCCAAGGGGTTCCTCGACACCATCCCTGCGCTGCGCAACCGCGAATGCATCATCTGCGGCGAAGGCGTCTCGATTCCCATCCGCGTGTCGCTCGACACGCTCGAAGAGGTTCGCCGTCCAGCGTCGAGCGATCCGGTCTTCACCAATCTGTGGCGCCAGAGCGGCGGCGAGACCGAGATACTCGGCCGCGTCATCAAGCGCTGGCGTTCGCAGGGCAGATAAACATCGGGTGCCGTTCGACCGGCCCCGATATCGCTACATTTCGGTCCGCACCCGCCATAGCTCGGGGAAAAGCTCGACTTCGAGCATCTTGCGCAGATAGGAAACGCCCGAGGTACCGCCGGTGCCCCGCTTCAGGCCGATGATGCGTTCCACCGTGGTCACATGGTTGAAACGCCAGCGGCGGAAATAATCCTCGAAATCGACGAGTTTCTCGGCAAGCTCGTAAAGCGCCCAATGTTTTTCGGGCGCCTGGTAAACCACCTTCCAGGCCTGGATCACATCGTCGCTCACCTCGCGCTGCGTGCGCCATTCGGTGCGATCGGCATCGGGGCCGACCGCAATGCCATTGCGCGCGAGCAATCGCAGCGCTTCGTCATAAAGGCTCGGCTGGGCAAGCACGTCCTCCAGCTTCGCGATAGCGTCCGGCTGATGGGCGTGCGGGCGCAGCATCGCCAGGTTGCGATTGCCGGCAAGGAACTCGATCTCGCGATATTGATAGGATTGAAAACCCGAGGATTGGCCCAATGATTCGCGGAACTCGGTATATTCGCTCGGGGTCATCGTCCTGAGCACGTCCCAGGCACTGTTGAGCTGCTCGAAGATGCGCGCGACGCGCGACAGCATCTTGAATGCATGCGGCAGCCGGTCCTCGCGGATCGCCTTGATCGCCGAACGGACCTCGTGGATCGCCAGCTTCATCCACAATTCGGACGTCTGATGCTGGATGATGAACAGCATCTCGTCATGCGCGTCGGAGAGCGGCTTCTGCGTGTTCAATATCTGGTCGAGCCCCAGATAGTCGCCATAGGACATCCGCCCCTCGAACGACATTTGCGCGCCTTCGGTCGCGGGATCATAGGGTTTGCCGCTCATCCAACCAGGTCCTTCTGCGTGATATTTCCGCGCGTCGCTGCCGCGTCATGACGATCGCGATGGTTCATGTGACGAGCGCGGGTTTGCGATACTCGGCCGTATCCCAGTGGCGATGGACGACGACATCCTCGATGATGTCGACCGCGCGCACCACATCATCCGCGCCGATATAGAGCGGAGTGAAGCCGAAGCGCAGCGCATCGGGTGCCCGGAAATCGCCGATCACCCTGCGCGCGATCAGCGCCTGCATGATCGCATAGCCGTCGGGGTGGCGGAACGAGACCTGGCTGCCGCGCCGTGCGCCGTCGCGCGGCGAGGCGAGTTCGAGACCAGGGCAGCGGGCCTCGACTTCGGCGATGAACAGATCCGCCAGCGCGATCGAGGTCTTGCGGACATCCGCCATGTCGACATCATCCCAGACGTCGAGCGCCGCATCGAGCGCGGCCAGCGCGACGATCGGCGGGGTTCCGACGCGCATGCGCTCGATCCCCGCGCCGGCGCGATAGTCCAGATCGAAAGCGAAGGGCGCCTCATGCCCCATCCAGCCCGACAGCGCGGGCGGTGCCGCATGGGCATGTTTCTCCGCGACATAGATGAATGCGGGCGCGCCGGGGCCCCCGTTCAGATATTTATACGTGCAGCCCACCGCGAAATCCGCGCCCGCCGCCGCCACATCGACCGGAATCGCCCCCGCCGAATGGGCAAGATCCCAGATGGCGAGCGCGCCCATGGCATGCGCCTTTTCGGTCAGTGCCTTCATATCGTGGAGACGGCCGGTGCGGTAATCGACCTCGGTCAGCATCACCACCGCGACGCTTTCGTCGATCGCCGCCTCGACCGCTTCGGGATCGACGACCCTGAGTTCATAGCCGCGATCGAGCGACGCGATCAGGCCCTGGGCGATGTAGAGATCGGACGGGAAATTGCCATTGTCCGAAATGATGACGCGGCGTTCGGGATTGAGCGCAAGCGCCGATGCAAGCGCCTGATAGACCTTGATCGACAAGGTATCGCCCATCACCACCGAGCCTTGCGGCGCGCCGATCAGCCGGCCGACACGGTCGCCGACACGGCGCGGCTGGACCATCCATCCGGCCGTGTTCCAGGCACGAATGAGCTGATCGCCCCATTCATCCTCGAGCACGCGCGCGACGCGTTGCTTCGCGGCGCGCGGCAGCGGGCCGAGCGAATTTCCGTCGAGATAGATCACGCCCTCGGGCAAGTGGAATTGCGCGCGCGTGCGGGTAAAATCGGTCATGGTTCAGTTCTCGGTCTTCAGCCGGAAGCGCTGGATCTTGCCGGTCGCGGTTTTGGGAAGCGCGCTGACGAATTTCACCGAGCGCGGATATTTGAACGGGGCGATCGTCGCCTTCACATGATCCTGCAGCCGCTTGCGCATCGCATCATCGGCCTCCGCGCCCTCGACGAGCAGGATATGCGCCTCGACGATCTGGCCGCGCGCGGCATCGGCGATACCGATCACCGCGCATTCGCTGACATCCGGGTGCGCAAGCAGCGCGGCCTCCACTTCGGGGCCGGCGATATTGTAGCCCGACGATATGATCATATCGTCCGAACGCGCGGCGAAGTGGAAACGGCCGTCCTCATCCTGAAAGAAGGAATCGCCGGTCAGATTCCAGCCGTCGCGAACATATTTAAGCTGGCGGTCGTCGGCGAGATAGCGGCATCCCGTCGGCCCGCGCACCGCGAGCTTGCCGATTTCGCCGCGCGGCAATTCTTGCATATCCTCGTCGACGATCATCGCTTCATAGCCCGCCACCGGCCGCCCCGTCGTCGCCGGCGCCATGTCGTCGAGCCTGTTCGAGATGAAGATATGCAGCATTTCGGTGGCGCCGATACCGTCG
>JASBTC010000069.1 GCA_030148625.1 Sphingobium sp.
GGCCTTGATCGCGGGCACACGCGCCGCCCAGGGCAGCCGCGGACGGCTGCCCTCGCTCGCGAGGCGGCGGACATGCTCATTCTCGTCGCCGCTCCACCGCATCATGACCGACAGCGTGCGTTCGGCATGCTGCGCCAGGAACGGCCGGATCGCGAATTCGGCGGTGCCGAAGCGCGTGAGATCGGCAAGCGCCTCCAGCGACCGGTCGAAATCATGAAGGCCATGGCGTGCGACGAACTCGGTGATCGCGACCGCCTGGAACCCATGGGTCAGATCGGGCGCCATGGCGCGAAGGATCGCAAGTGCGTCCGCATAATCGTCGGGCAGCGCACCCTTCAGCGCATCGGCGATATGGCGGACCCGCTCCATGATCGAGAGCGCCTCGAGCCCGTTCGACGCCGCGGCGAGGAATGCGCGATGGTCGAAGCGCGACGATGCGCGCGAACCGGCATCGGCGATGGTCTCCAGCGCCTGTGGCCCGAGAATATCCTTGAGAAGCGCGGGCTCTGTCGTCTCGCTGGTCATCGCCTTGCGCCGTTCCTCACCGATATCCCCGCACACACGAACGCGCGGGACGATCAGAGTGCAATAGTGCCACTGAACATGCCGACACAATGGCCACCGACGCTGGCGCGCGCGCCGTCGCCGGCCCGCCAGGCGCGAAGCGACAAGCGGCTTTCGCGCCCCATCTCCACCCCTTGCACCGCTTCATAGGCCAGGCTGTCCGCGCCGGAGAGCGACAGGCGGAGCGCCGCCAGCGCCGCGTTCGCACTGCCGGTTGCCGGATCTTCCCAGGTTCCGGCGAGCGGCGCGAACATCCGCGCGCGAATGCCCGGCCCGTCCTGCGTATAGAGGAAGATCGACAGGCGGCCGCCCAGATCCGGCCGCGCGGCGGCAAGCCGGCGATAGGCGTGCAGATCGGGCGTGGCGACCGCAAGCGCGCCGCTCTCGACCGCAACCAGCACGAAATCCACGCCGACGCTCGCGCGTATCGGCGGATGCTCGGTCAGGACAAGCTGCCCGATATCGAGCGACAGGCAATCTGCGATACCCTGGACGGGCAATTCGCCGAGACGGCTGAGCGGTTGCGGGGCGTCGATCTCCGCGCCGACGACAAGGCCCGCCGCCTCCTTCAGCCGGACCTCGACAAGCCCCGCGACTTCCTCGAAGCGCAGCATGGTTCCTTGCGTTCGCCCAAGACTGGCCAGCGCGAAAGCCGTGCCGACATTGGGGTGTCCGGCAAACGGCATCTCCGCGGTCCGGTTGAAGATCCGGACCTGGGCGGTGTTGGAAGGATCCCGGGGCGGCAGGACGAAGGTCGTCTCGCTATAGTTCAGCTCGGCGGCCAGCGCCTGCATGGTCGCGGTGTCGAGCCCCGATGCATCGGGAAAGACCGCCAGCGGATTGCCGCCGAACCGGCTGGTCGTGAACACGTCGACGGTGAGATAGTCGTAACTGGCCATATCGAACCCTATTCATTGCTGGCTGCGCAGATCAGTCAGCCTTCAATCGCATGCGCAGGAAACGGATGATCTCGTCCCGCGCCGCGACCGTCGGCTGATCAGCCTCATCGATCAAGTGCGCCGTCACCACGCTGTGCGGCGTCGGGACGTGCCGGGCGAAGAAGGATGGAACGTCGGGGTTCGCCGCATCGTCGGGCAGCACATGGGCGACGAAGCGATCGCCCAATGCCTCGGCATAGGCGGCGAAGCGCTCGGCACGGCAGAACGCGTCCCCGGCGAAACGATACGCCAACACGCTCAGATCCTCGCGTTCGAGCCGCACCCGTATCGCCCCGATCTCGTCGGGCGAGATCTCGAGACCGGCGGGATTGTCGAGCGGCAATGACGGCTGGCAGAGGATCGGCGCGCGCACCGATGGATCCAGCATCATCGTCAGCGCGAAATTGCCGGTGAAGCACATGCCGATCGCACCGACGCCGGGGCCTCCGCATTCGCCATGGGCAAGTTCGGCCAGCCCCATCAGCCAGCGCGTGACCGGGCTCGATGCACCGCCGCCCAGCGCACGGAACTCGGCGCTGATACAGGCGCGCCGAACACCTCCGCCCCCGCCTCCGCATCGGCGACGGCACCATCGCGACCGAACAGCGACGGGAGATGGACGGTAAACCCGGCATCGCGCACCCAGCGCGCGAAACGGGCAATATGCGGGCTGATCCCCGGCATTTCCGCCATGACGATCACGGCGGGTCCGTTTCCGGCGACGAACACCGGCCGCATCACCCCCTCGATCGTCGTCATGCATCGCGTGAAATCCGCCAGCGCATCGTCGCTGTTCAATGATTGCTCCATCGTCGAACCGTTCCTTTCCGCGACCCAACTTGCGTTGCGGACGGGTTTTCCGATAGTGTCCGATTCGACATTATTCAGGGATATTTCGCCATGATCATCGTCGAGCTTCTGGTGCTCAGAGGGGCGATGGCATCATGCGTTTCGATCAGCTTCGACGTGCTGGAGACGGCGAACCGCCTGCTGGCGGCTCAGGGGCGGCCACCGGCATTCAGCATGGTGCTGGCGGGCTCCGGCGCAGCAGACTGGCGCCGGCTCGCACCGGCTGCGCAATCGGTATCGGACGGACACCCCGATATCGTCGTCGTTCCGGGACTCGGCCTGACCAGCGAAGCCGCCATCGACGAGGGGCTGCGCACAAAAGGCGCGCTTCAGGCCCAGCGACGTCTGGTCGAACATGCCGCGGCGGGGGCGGAAATCGCCGCGGCCTGTTCGGCGACCTTCCTCGTCGCATCGACCGGCCTGCTCGATGGTCGGCGGGCGACCACGACCTGGTGGCTCGCACCGCTTTTCCGCCGCATGTTCCCAAACGTCCGGATCGATCAGGACGCGGTGCTGGTCAGCGACGGCCCGTACACCACCGCCGGGGCGGCGATGGCGCAGCTCGATCTGATGCTCTCGATCGTGGCGCGCTTCGCCGGATCGGCGCTCGCCGATCTCTGCGCGCGATATCTGCTGCTCGATGGCCGTCGATCGCAGCTTCCCTATTCGACGGTCTCGCTGCTGGCGGCAGCCGACGAGCGCGTTGCCCGCGCCGAGGGCTGGGCGCGCGACCGGCTGGAGGACGGCGTCGATGTCGAACAGCTCGCCGCCGCCGCCGGCCTCACTTCCCGCACCTTCGCCCGCCGCGTCGAGCGCGTCACCGGCTTGTCCCCGGTTCGTTTCCTGCAGCGCCTGCGGATCGAGCGCGCGACCGATCTGGCGGCGTCGACGCGACTGTCGTTCGACGAGATCGCGCGGCGCGTCGGCTATGCCGAGCCCTCGACGCTGCGGCGGCTGATGCGGCGCGAAGGCCGCATGCAGAAAGTGGCGCGCCCCGCGCGATATGAAGGAGCATCGAAATGAGGACGGCATTTCTCGGGCTGGGGCGCATGGGCGAGCCGATGGCGACCAATCTCGCGCGCGCCGGGATCGGACTGACGGTGTGGAACCGCTCTCCGGAGGCGGCGCTACGCCTGGAAGCGGAGGGTGCGCGGGTCGCGGCGAGTGCGCGCGATGCGCTGCGGGCGGAACCCGTCGCGATCCTGATGCTCGCCAATGCGCAGGCCATCGATGCGGTGCTGGAGCGGGGAGGCGGTGCCTTCGCCGCCAATGTCGCGGGCCGCATCATCGTCCATATGGGCACGACCGCGCCCGAATATTCGCAAGCATTGGAAGCCGACATCAAGGCCGCGGGCGGACGCTATGTCGAATGCCCGGTGTCGGGATCGCGCCGCCCCGCCGAGGAGGCCGCGCTGGTGGCGATGATCGCGGGGGATGCCGATGCGGCCGTGCAGGTGGAAGCGCTGGTCAAGCCGATGTGCGCCGCGACCTTCCAGTGCGGCGCCGTCCCCAATGCGCTTGTCACCAAGCTCGCCGTCAACGTCTTCCTGATCACGATGGTGACCGGGCTTGCCGAGGCCGCCAGCTTCGCGCGGAAACAGGGGGTCGATCCGAATCTGTTCCGGACGATCCTCGACGCGGGCCCGATGGCCAGCGCGGTCTCGCGCGTGAAGCTGGGCAAGCTCGTCGCGGGCGATCTTTCGCCTCAAGCCTCGATCGCGGACGTGCTCATGAACAGCCGGCTCATCACGGCGGCCGCGCGAGAGGCGGACATCGCGGCGCCGCTCATGCAGGTCTGCGAAACGCTGCTCGAACGGACATGCGCGCTCGGGTTCGAGCGGATCGATATGATCGGCGTCGTCGAGGCGTTCTGACCGCAAACGCCCCCCACGCGGCCCGATATTATTCGGGCTGCGCGATCGGCAGGTAGAGCGCGCTCGGATGCGCCTTGTCGTGCAGCAGCTTCACCGTGACGGGGCGCGCATCCTTCATCGTCTCGTCGGAAACCACGCCGCCCGAATTATAATTCTTCTGCGTGTAGATCGAATTCATCGGGCCGATGACGAGCCGCAACCGGCTGCCTCTGGCGATTTGCCGCGAGACAAAGGTGAAGCTGTTGAAATCGTAGCGGAGCGCATCCTTGGTCGCGATCAGCTTCGATGCGCGCAGCCCTTCGCGATAGCGGGCGCGGATCACGTCGTTGGTCAAAAGGATGCTCTCGCCCTTGCCGTTGATCTCATAGACCGAGGCCTGGAAATCGGTGTCGGGCTGGTCGATCGCGATCCAGGCGGCGAGCCGGAAGAAACCCGACAACTCGGTGGGTTTGTCGAACACCGGCGTATGATAGACGAGCTGTTTGCCATCGCCCGCCAGCACGAGCTGCTGATCGGTCAGCAGCGAGGGATCGACGCTCGCCTCGAGCGCCGCGGTCGATACGTCGCGCGGATCGTAGACATAGCTGTCGGGTGCGCCCTTGCCCGCCGCAACCGGCGAAAGCGCGCCCGAGGCCATGACCCGCGTCGCATTGGCGGTCGAATCGAGATAATAAGCGCGCTGCTCGGCGGTGACCGCTTCGAGCGAATCCGCGTAGCGCCATTTCTCGGCACCCATCACATAGTAAGCGACGGGTTTCTTGAGGAAAGCGGGCCTGGCGCCGCCCGCCATCGTCCAGCCATACCAGTCGAGATGGAGCTTCGGCAGGTCGAGCAGGCTGTCCGAACCGAACTTCAAGCCGCCCACCTCGGCCTGGGGCGTGCGTGTGCCGGCATGATCCCAGGGACCGATGATGAGAAAATGCTTCGCGCGCTGCGCGGCCGCGGCGAGGCGCATATGCGTCTTGTAGAAAGCGAGCGCACCGGGCTGGTCGCCGTCATAGCTGCCGGTGATCGTCAGGATCGGCATGTCGAGCGCGCGGAATTGTTCGGGCGTCGGTGCATAGCTGTCATACCAGGCATCGACTTCGGGATGCGCGATCCATTCGCGCAGGATCTTCTGCTCGCCACCGAAGATCCCCGGCAGCGTGCTGAACGCCTCCCCCTTCTCGAACCGATCGCGCCACAGCGAGGACCAGAGCGCGGGATCGCCGAAGATGCTGCCCTGCGAGGTCTTCCCCGAGGTGAAGGTGAGCCACTGCATCAGATAGGGCGCGGCCATGTTGTTGCGCGTCGGGAAGTCATAACCGGGATAGGGCGAGGCCACGGGAACGATCGTCGCCAGATGCGGCGGCGCTTCCTTGGCGGTCGCCCATTGGTTGTAGCCGGCATAGGAGCCGCCCCACATAGAGACCTTGCCGTTGCACCAGCTTTGCTTGGCCATCCATTCGACGACGTCATGGCCGTCCTTCGCCTCCTGGATGAGCGGACGGAATTCGCCGCCGGAATTGCCGCGCCCGCGCACGTCGACGGTCAGGAACGGCAGGCCGTGCGCCGCGAAATAGACGCCACGATCATGATAGCTCTGGCCGATATAGGGGGTGAGCGTCACGATGCAGGGCGCGGGCGCCGCCTGCCCCTTGGGCAGGTAGATTGTGGCGTTCAGCTCGACGCCGTCGCGCAAGGGGATCTTGACGCCCCATTGCATCTCGATCTTCGCGGCATCGGGAACCGGGGGCGCCGGCTGTGCCTGTGCCAAGGCCGGCAGCGATACCGCCAGCGCGAGAGCCGTCCCTAGCAGCCGCAATGTCCTCACCATAATTCCCCTCGATCCGGCCTTCCGGCCTCATTGTTCTTGCCACGATATTGCCCCGCGCCGGCACATGGTACCGGCGCGGGGCCTGCGACCCTCACGGGATCACGGGCAATTCGACGCGGCTCGGATATTTGGCCGAGCTGTAGATGCGCTGCGTGGCCTTCACATAGTCAGACTTCTTCGCGGTGAAGATGTTGGGCACGAAGGTCTGTGGATTGCGGTCATACAGCGGGAACCAGCTCGACTGGATCTGCACCATGATACGATGG
>JASBTC010000078.1 GCA_030148625.1 Sphingobium sp.
CCGACCTCGCCGGCAACGAACAGCCTCAGCCAGCCGATCGGCTCGGTTGCGCTCGACGGCGAAACTGCGCCCGCCGCGACCTGACTCCACGCGATAAAGCCCACGCCATCGGGCGGCGCTAGCGGCGGTAAGGCCGGATAGCTGACATTCATGAAGACCGCTGCGAGCAGCGCCGGACTGATTAAATAGTGGCCTGTGCCGCCGAAGATGTGCTTGCCGAATACGACGCCGAAGCTGTAGCTGATCTTCAGATCGAGACGGTACTTGACGCGCGTGTGCCACTGGAGAGCGATGAGCCCCGCCGGTGGGGAGAAGATGGTGCGTATGAGGCCGGTCTGCAGTCCGGTGAGGACGTGATTGCCCTCCATCTGACCGCTGCGGAATTGCAGGCCCGAATTGCCCTCGGCCGACAGCCAGCGATATTTGAAGCGGATCTCGAAATTGGCATAGGGCTTGTCGAGGATCAGGAAGGTGTTGGCAGCGATCGGAGCATCCGACCCGCCGGTGATCGCGTCGTCGCGTACCGACCAGAGCGTCGGATCGCCGCGCCAGCCCTTGAGGCTCTTGCCGTCGAACAGCGATGTGAAGCCGGCGGGGACCGCGGTCGATTTTGCGGGGGATGATTTCTGAGCGTGGAGCGGGGCGATCGTGGTCAGCGCAAGCGCCGTCAGCCCGGCAAGTTTCCAATATCCGTGCCTGGTGGCGGTCATATGTCTCTCCTGTCTTCTCGTGATGCGAGTATTTGGTTCGGGGCAAGCTTCTCATCCCTGCGCTTCAGCGCGGGGAGGGGGACCGCTCCGGCGTGAGCCGGGGTGGTGGAGGGGAAATGCGGTGCGTCCGTCGATGCCGCGTTTGTCGGAAATGATAGGGGCAGATCGCTCCAGAACCCTGCGAAGCCACGATATCGCATTTCCCCTCCACCACGCCGCTTCGCAGCGTGGTCCCCCTCCCCATCTGCGATGGGGAGGAGAGGGTGGGGGATACCGAAGTGCCTCATTGCGGTGGCTTGGGTGGTCTTTTGGGAATGGCGGGCGTCGTTTCGGGCGCGCCGGGCGTCGAGACGAAGCGGCCGTCGATCCGGGGCGGCGCCTTGAGCCGCTTCACCGCGATATCCTTGAACTGGACCCGCATCGGCTTGCCGAAATCGAGCTGCAGCGCGAAGATTCCGCTGCGCGCGCCCTTGGGATCCTTGTCCACCGCATCGAGCGCAAGCTGGCCGTTGATCGCGTGGACGATGCGATCGCCATAGGCGATGACGACATAGTCGTTCCATTGCGGATAGGGGCGATAGCCGGCGAGCAAGGCGGCGACCGGATTGACCGACGCCTTGATCGTGCGGGAGGTTTTGCCGTCGGCAACGCCGATCTCGACCTTCTCGCTGAGCAGCCCGATCTCGTTGCGGCCGAGATTGTCGTAGAGCATCGCATAGCGGACGAGCTGGTCGGGCGGGACGACATTGGCCTGGTAACCGGCAACCATATGGGGGCCGGTGTCGCTGACCGCGCTGCGGAACTGGACGCCCGAATTGCCGTCCTTCTCGAAGCGGAATCGCAGATGCAGTTCGAAATCCGAATAGACGCGGTCGTTGATCAGGAACGACATTTTCGGGATGGGCTGGTCCGACCCGCCGGTGATCGCGCCGTCGCGCACCGACCAGAGCGTGGGATCGCCGCGCCATCCCTTGAGGCTCTTGCCGTCGAACAGCGACGTGAAGCCCCTGGGCGCTTCGGCGTGGAGCGGCACTGCCATCCCGGCGACCAGCATGGTTGCCGCCGCTATCCAGGGTACGCGGCGCCGCGTCATTTCGCTTTCAGGCCATAGGCCTGGAGCCGATCTGTCCCGACGAGCACAAGGCCATCGACCACCGTCGGTTCGCCGTAATTTCCGGTCGGGAACAGTTCTCCCTCGGTGCTTTTCCAGATCGGTTTCAGGCTGACCGCATCGAAGGCATAGAGGATCGGCCTGGGCGGCTTGGCGGCGTAGAGGCTGACGGTGCGCGCGGCATTCTGATCGACCATCCAGATGATCGCGTCGCGGCCGCCATTGCTGCTGATGACGGGCGATCCCGGATTGTGGAAGGTCAGCGTCATTTCGAGCGTATCGACCTTCAGATGCGCGGGCGCGTTGGGGCTGGTCACCACTTTGACCTTGGCGAGGCCCGGCGGCGTGCTGGTGTTGAAGAATTCGCCCTTCTTGCTGGCGCCCGACACATAGATCCAGGTCGCGCCCGCATCGTCGCGATAATAAGAGGCCGATGTCCGGCTCTTGGCCTGGTCATAGGCGCCATATTCGTCGGAAAAGGGCTTGAAGAGATTGATCGGGCCGCGCCGTTTCCATTCGGGCTGGATGTCGGGTGAGAGCAGCGACAGATCGGTCGCCGGATCGAGCGAGCAGGGCTGGCGCTTGGTGAGGCCGCCGGGCATGTGGTCGCGATCGAGCAGATAGATATTGCCCTGTTTGCCTCCGCCCAAAGTGAGCAGCCGGGGCGTGGCGGAGGTGCCGGCGGGCAGGTCGACGACGATCGCCGGGCTGCTGCCGATATCGATATCGGCCTTGCCGGCCTGGCAGTAATTGTACGGTGTATAGGTGCCGGTCAGTTTTAGCCCGGCGGCGCGATCATCCTCGAACTGAAGGATCGAATGCGACCAGCTATTCTCCTTGTCGGCATGCATGCTTTCGAAGCCGAGCTTGATGCCGTCATAGAGGTTCGACCCAGTGGTGACGTAGAGCCTGCCCTGATCGTCGAGCGCAGGGCCGCCCTGCGCCCACATGCCGCCGCCGTCCTGGATGTCGTCGGGGGTGGCCGAAAAGGCGGAGGCGACTTTGCGGGCATTGGTGTCGAGCACGAGCATCCAGCCGACCGCGTCGGCGCCGAAGGCGAGATAAAGGCGCGATCCGTCGGCGCTGAGATTGAGTGCGCCGCGCTGGACGTAGCGATAGGGCTGGCCCATTTTCCAGGTCCGGTTGCCGTTGCGGTTGAGCGACGGCTGGTCGATCATCGTCTGGCTGAGCGCCACCGGCCAGCCAGTGAGCTGCTGACCGTTGCGGATGTCGAGCGCATGGGCGCTCCACATATTCCTGCCCTGTTCGCCGCTCTGGTTGCTGCAACTCGTCACATAGAGGCGGCTGGTCTTGGGATCGATGATGCCCGTCCCGTAATTGCCCATCGCACCCTTGTTGCACGGCGCTTCGGTCAGGCGGGTCTTCCACAGGATTGTGCCCGGCTGGATCGTCCCCGACGCGGCGGTGCTGATCGCGTAGACATAGCCGGTGGTGGTGGTGACGATGGCGGCGGCGAGCGTCTTGCCGCGATATTGCCCGCCGGTCAGCTTGAGCGCGTGAAGGTAAAGCGGTGCCGCGAACATGCGCGGCGGCTGACCGTTGAAACTGTCGAGCTGCGGCGAGGACCAGACCGCGCCGAAAGTGCCGCCCGCGACATTGGTGGGGGTCAGCACGCGTTCCTGCGCGTTCCAGCCCGATCGCGCGCGATCATTGTGCGCCATGACCTTGTCGACCGCGGGCTTTCCGGTTTGGGGCTTGCCCGCTTGGGCGAAGCCGGGCGGGGTAAAAAACGCCGATGTCGATAATGCGACGAGAATGGCTGCTGTCTGCGGCTTCATCGATTGCCCCCTCCGCGTGAACCTCGATCCCGTCTGTGCGGGTTCGAGGCAACACGATGCATGGACTGTGCCAAGACCCGCCGGCGCGCCATGCCACGATTGAGCAGGGATTTTCGGGCCCCTGGTTGATGTCACCTGTGGCGAGCTGGCTGTTACCTGGATCAGAAAGGTGACAGCGCACGTGCCGGGGAAACGGCCATGATGCGGCATTCACCGGCGCATCCGGCTTGGCACGCTCCATGCTTGGAGGAGTCCGCGCCCGCGTAGACGGGCCGGGGAGGGAGCATGATGGCAAGCCGATGTCGACAGGCAGTTTCGCCGCTTCGGATACCGCCATGTCCCGAACCATCACCGATATCGGGAGAGTGACTTGAAGCTGGCAACGATCAGGCATGGCGGCGCGTCGGTCGCCGCGATCATCGACGAGGCTGCGGGCAGGGCGTTTCCGCTGGAAACCGACATGCTTTCGCTGGTGCGTGCAGGAACCCTACCGTCGGCCTCAGGTGAGGGTATCGCGCTGTCGTCGGTCGAGATATTGGCACCGATCCCGCGTCCGGCGCGCAACATCTTCTGCGTCGGCAAGAATTATCACGCTCATGCCCATGAATTCACGAAAAGCGGTTTCGACAGTTCGGCCAAGGACGCCAGCGAAGCGATCCCGGCCGCGCCGATCGTCTTTTCCAAACTGCCCGAATGCGTGATCGCGAACGGTGCGCCGATGCTTTATCCGGCCGGCGTCAGCGACAAGGTGGATTACGAGGCTGAGCTGGCAGTGGTGATCGGCAAGGGCGGCCGCGGCATCTCCAAGGCCGACGCCTATGATCATGTCTGGGGCTATATGATCGTCAACGACATGACGGCGCGCGACCTGCAGGCGCATCACAAGCAATGGCTGATCGGCAAGTCGCTCGACACTTTCTGCCCGATGGGGCCGTGGCTGGTGACCGCCGATGCGGTCGACCCCGAAAATCTCAATGTCCGCTGCTGGGTCAATGACGAGTTGCGCCAGGACGCGAACACCGCCGACCTGATCTTCGACATCCCGACGCTGATCGCGGCACTGTCCGCCGGCATCACGTTGCAGCCCGGCGACGTGATCGCGACGGGCACGCCCGCGGGCGTCGGCATCGGCTTCGATCCGCCACGCTATCTGAACCCCGGCGACCGGGTGACGATCGAGATCGACGGGCTGGGGAGGCTCAGCAACGTCCTGCAATGATCACGGCGCAACGACCGCATTCATCATAAGGGGTAGGGGAAGATGCAGAGCCAGGTGGCGCCGTCCGCGCCGGAGCAACGCCGGGTGCTGCTGGCCAGCCTGGTCGGCACCGCCGTCGAGTTCTATGATTTCTTCATCTACGCGGTCGCGGCCAGCCTGTTCTTCGGCCCGCTCTTCTTTCCATCCTCGTCGCCGTCCGCCCAGTTGCTGGCGGCTTATGCCAGCTTCGGCCTCGCCTTTATCGCGCGACCGGTCGGCGCGATCCTGTTCGGCCATTTCGGCGACCGGATCGGACGCAAATCGACGCTGGTCGCGTCCCTGCTGCT
Organism: Sphingobium sp.; assembly: GCA_030148625.1. Next base: position 5,166 of record JASBTC010000078.1, read on the forward strand.
GATGGGCGGATCGACCGTGCTGATCGCGTTCCTGCCTACCTATCACGACATCGGCTGGTGGGCGTCGCTGCTGCTCTGCCTGTTGCGGCTGGGCCAGGGCCTCGGCCTGGGCGGCGAATGGGGCGGGGCGGCGCTGCTCGCGGTCGAGAATGCACCGCCGGGCTGGCGCGGCCGCTTCGGCATGGTGCCGCAACTGGGCGCGCCGATCGGCTTCATCGCGGCGAACGGCATGCTCCTGCTGCTCGGCCTGGGCCTCACCACCGAACAGATGCACGATTGGGGCTGGCGCATTCCGTTCCTGGGCAGCGCGCTGCTCGTCGGTATCGGCCTGTGGGTGCGGCTGAAACTCACCGAAACGCCGGCGTTCGCGGCGGCGCTGGAAGAAGCGCCGCCCGAGGCGGTACCGATCGCGACCGTCGTCCGCCATCACCTGTTCCCGACGTTATGCGGCACGCTGGGCGGCATCGCCTGTTTCGCGATCTTCTACATGGCGACGGCTTTCCTGCTCGGATATGGCACGACCGCGCTCGACTACGGCCGCAACGAATTCCTGCTGGCGCAGATCGGCGCGACCGTCTTCCTTGCGGTCGGCATCGTCCTGTCGGGCATGCTGTCCGATCGTTTCTCGCCGCGGACGGTGCTGATGGCCGGCTGTATCGGCACGCTGGCGCTCGCCGGGCCGCTGATGGCGCCGCTGATCGAAAGCGGTTCGATCGGGCTGACCTTCATCCATCTGTCGATTGCGCTGCTTTGCATGGGGCTGGCCTATGGCCCGCTCGGCGCGTGGCTGCCCGGCCTGTTCCCTGCACGGGTGCGCTATACCGGCGCGTCGATGGCGTTCAACCTGGGGGCGATCCTGGGCGGGGCGCTGGCGCCCTATGCCGCGCAGAGCATGGCGCAGAGCGGGGGGCTGATGCCCGTCGGCCTCTATCTGTCGGCCTGCGGCGCGCTCAGCCTGATCGGGCTACTGATCGCGCCGCGCAATGCGGCGGGCGAAGCGGCGCCGGCGGCGGGCTGAAGACAGTCTCAAATCATGCTATCGAACGAACAGGAGACGGATATGTCGACCAATCCCATCAGCGAGATCACCGATCGCGAGACGCTGAGCGACGCACTCGGCCGGCAGGACATTGTCGGCTTCTGGAAGCTCAAGCACGACTATGAATCGTTCGAGCCCGAAAATCCCGAACGGCCGGGCATTTGGCGCTATGCCGATTTCTCGCCGCTGGGCTTTGCCGCGACCGAAGTGATCCCGATCGAGGAGGCCGACCGGCGCAATCTGATGTTCTCCAATCCCGGCCTGCCCGGCAGCGGCACGATCACGCGCCGGCTGTTCGGCGGCGTCCAGGTGATCCCGGCGGGCGAGCTTTCCCCGGTGCATCGCCATGTCGGCGCGGCGACGCGCGTGATGCTGGAGGGCAATGGCGCCTATACCACGGTGGAGGGCGACAAGAGCGCGCTGGAGCGCGGCGACGTCGTCACCAATCCCAGCGGGGCCTGGCACGAGACGGGCAATGAAGGCGACGGACCGGTGATGTGGTTCGACACGCTCGACCTGCCGTTCACGCGGACGATGGGCACCAATTTCTTCTTCAACGACTATGCCGAGATCGTCGACGGGCAGCGCGTGGCGAAGAAATACCAGACGGTGAAGCCGCGCGTCGACTGGTCGGCCAATGCCTATGGCGTCGGCGGCGTGCGCCCCGACTGGGTGTCGCACCGTGTCGCGCGCGGCAGCGGATCGCCGCAATTCCTCTACAAATACGAACCGACGCGTGCCTTGCTCGAACGGCTGCGCGACGACGAGGGATCGCCGCATGACGGCGTCATCGTCGAATATTACAGCCCTGAAACCGGGGGCAGCGTATTGCGCACCCTGGGCGTGCACATGCAGATGCTGCGTGCCGGCGAACGCACGCTCGAACAGCGCACGACCGCTGCCCGGATCTTCGTCTGCCTGGAGGGGAGCGGCACCACCATCGCCGATGGCGTCGAACTCGACTGGCAGCGCAATGACGTGATCGTCGTACCCGGCTGGGCATGGCACAGCCACCGCAACGGCAGCGCGGATTCGGTACTCTATTCGGTCAGCGACGCGCCCGCGCTGAGGGCGCTCGGCCATCTGGTCGAGGATCGCCGAACGCGAGATGGGGAGATTGCGCGGAGTTTCGGCGAGCCGCGCTAGAGCCTATCGCCGGGCATCCGTAAGGCAATTGCAGCGTCATAGTCGAAATGCATTGCCAGCACCGCAAGTGCCGGCAAAGATAGCGTTTCCAAATGTTTGCAGGAGCCTTGATTGCCGATGAATTCGCGAACCGACGCCTGCCAACAGGCGATGGCGACCAACGATTTCGACGAAGGCGCGGCGCTGATATTCGGCGCGACCGGTGGCATCGGCAGTGCCGTGGCCGCCGAATTCGCGCGCGCGGGAAGCGATGTCGCGATCGCATATCGTTCCAACCAGAGTCGCGCCGACGATCTGCGTGAGACGATCGGGGCGATCGGGCGGACTGCCAGCCTGCATCGCTGCGACGTGACCGACGAGGTTGCAATGGCGGTGGCGGTCGCCGATGCGATTGCCGAACATGGACGGATCCATACGATGGTGTGGGCGGCCGGGCCGCTTGTCGATCAGGCCTATCTGTCCGACGTCACCGCCGAACAATGGCGCCGTGCCATCGATGTCGAGGTGCACGGCTTCTTCAACGCCGCCCGCGCCGTCATCTCGCATATGCGCGGGGCGGGGGGCGGTTCGATCGTCCATCTCGGTTCGTCCGGCGATCTGCGCTGGCCGCCCAAGGATGGGCTTTCGGTGGCGCCCAAGGCGGCGAACGAGGCGCTGGTGAAGGGATTCGCGCGCGAGGAAGGCCGATATGGCATCCGCGCGAACACCGTCCTGATCGGTGTGATCGAGGCGGGCATGTTTCTCGAGCTGACCGAACAGGGCGTCTTCGATGCGGCATGGACCGCCGATGCGCGCAAGAATCTGGCGATCAAGCGCTGGGGGCGGCCCGAAGAGATCGGCTATGCCGCGGTCTTCCTCGCGTCATCGAAAGCCGCCTATATCACCGGCCAGCAGATCGCGGTTTCCGGCGGCTACGGGATTTGAAGTCTTGTCATTCCCGCGTACGCGGGAAGCCAGTGTCATAGAGCTTGATGATCGACATCTCCTGGATTCCCGCGTGCGCGGGAATGACAAGAAGGGGCGCTAAACGGGATAGAAGCGGCTGATCGTGTCGACGACGCAGGCGGGTTTCTCGACGCCCTCGATCTCGACGGTCACGCGCACCACCGCCTGGATACCGCCCTTGGCTTCCTCGGCCTTGACCAGTTCGCCGACCCCGCGGATGCGGCTGCCGACACGGACGGGGTTGAGGAAGCGGAGCGTGTCCGTGCCGATATTGATCCCCATCGCGACGCCGCGCACTTCGATCAGTTCGGGCAGGAAGCGATTGACCAGGCTCATCGTCAGATAGCCGTGCGCGATCGTGCCGCCGAACGGGCCGTCCTTCGCGCGCTCGGGATCGACATGGATCCATTGATGATCGTCGGTGGCGCGCGCGAACAGGTCGATGCGCTCCTGCTCGATCGTCACCCATGTGGAGGGACCGAACCGCTCGCCGACCGCGCCGAGCAGGTCCGCCGGCGTCTCGAAGATGCGCGCGCTCATGCCTGCTGGCTCGAGACCGAGACGACTTCGCCGGTCATGTAGGAGGACAGATCGCTGGCGAGGAACAGCATGACGTTCGCCACTTCCCAGGGTTCGGCATAGCGGCCGAATGCCTCTTTCTCGGTCAGTTCCTCGAGCAGGCCGGGCGGCGTGACCTTGGAGAGCGACGCATGCATGGCGAGGCTGGGCGAGACTGCGTTGATGCGCACGCCCTGTTCGGCGGCTTCGAGCGCGGAGCAGCGGGTGAAGGCCATCACCCCGGCCTTGGCCGCGGCATAATGCGCCTGCAGCTTCTGTGCGCGCCAGCCGAGCACCGAGGCGTTGTTGACGATCGCCCCCGCCTGGCGCGTATACATGTGCGGCAGGATCGCGCGCGTCATCCGGAACACGCTGGTCAGCGTGACGTCGAGCACCCTGTGCCACTGATCGTCGGTCATCTCGATCACCGGCGCCGCGCCGCCCAGCCCGGCATTGTTGATCAGGATATCGACATGGCCCATGCCCGCGATCGCGGCGGCGACCAGCGCCTGCACCTGTGCCTCGTCGGTGACGTCGCACACCAATGTGCCGGGGCGGGCAAAGCCCAGCGCGGCGATCCGGTCGGCGGTTTCACCCAGCCGGCGTTCATGCATGTCGGACAGGAACAGCGTCGCGCCTTCCTCGGCCGCACGCTGCGCCACCGCGCCGCCGATGCCGCTTCCCGCCGCGGCGGTGATCAGCATGGTCTTGCCCTTCAGCAGGCCGGTCGGCGTGGGATAGTCGGGGGCGGGTCTTGCCACGATCGGTTCCTTCACTTGAGGTCGCCGCGCGGTTCGCGCGGCAGGCCGAGCGCGCGCTCGGCGATGATGTTGCGCTGGATCTCGTTGGTGCCGCCATAGATGGTGTCGGCACGCGAATAGAGGACCAAATTGGGCAGCA